>NZ_BTRL01000017.1:296977-425394 GCF_054771475.1 Bacillus sp. MN7755 | reverse complement strand
TTCAAATCCTGTCTTCCCGATTTTCCCAAAAACATGGGGCCTTAGCTCAGCTGGGAGAGCGCCTGCCTTGCACGCAGGAGGTCAGCGGTTCGATCCCGCTAGGCTCCACTTATTTTAATATCATTTATGGCGGTGTAGCTCAGCTGGCTAGAGCGTACGGTTCATACCCGTGAGGTCGGGGGTTCGATCCCCTCCGCCGCTACCATAAAGGACCTTTAGCTCAGCTGGTTAGAGCAGACGGCTCATAACCGTCCGGTCGTAGGTTCGAGTCCTACAAGGTCCACCATTAGACGTTTATATCTCGGAGGTATACCCAAGTTCGGCTGAAGGGATCGGTCTTGAAAACCGACAGGCGGCGAGAGTCGCGCGGGGGTTCGAATCCCTCTACCTCCTCCATTTTTTCTAAAGTTAATATTTTATCATCGCGGGGTGGAGCAGCACGGTAGCTCGTCGGGCTCATAACCCGAAGGTCGCAGGTTCAAATCCTGTCCCCGCAACCAAATGGTCCCGTGGTGTAGTGGTTAACATGCCTGCCTGTCACGCAGGAGATCGCCGGTTCGACCCCGGTCGGGACCGCCATTTTTACATAAAGGCTCGGTAGCTCAGTCGGTAGAGCAGAGGACTGAAAATCCTCGTGTCGGCGGTTCGATTCCGTCCCGAGCCACCATTTTGAAATCGCAAGCCGACTTAGCTCAATTGGTAGAGCAACTGACTTGTAATCAGTAGGTTGGGGGTTCAAGTCCTCTAGTCGGCACCACTTTCAAAATGAGCCATTAGCTCAGTTGGTAGAGCATCTGACTTTTAATCAGAGGGTCGAAGGTTCGAGTCCTTCATGGCTCACCATTTACAATTTAATGCGGGTGTAGTTTAGTGGTAAAACAAGAGCCTTCCAAGCTCTGGTCGAGAGTTCGATTCTCTTCACCCGCTTTTCAATTATGGGCCTATAGCTCAGCTGGTTAGAGCGCACGCCTGATAAGCGTGAGGTCGATGGTTCGAGTCCATTTAGGCCCACCATAATTGTTCCGCAGTAGCTCAGTGGTAGAGCTATCGGCTGTTAACCGATCGGTCGTAGGTTCGAGTCCTACCTGCGGAGCCATATTTATAGAGAAGTACCCAAGTGGCTCAAGGGGCTCCCCTGCTAAGGGAGTAGATCGCTAACGCGGTGCGAGGGTTCGAATCCCTTCTTCTCTGCCAGTAACTGGCCCGTTGGTCAAGTGGTTAAGACACCGCCCTTTCACGGCGGTAACACGGGTTCGAATCCCGTACGGGTCATACTAAAAGAGATAGCATAATCTGCTATCTCTTTTTTGTTGTGTAAAAGTGGACTTTGGATAGTCTGCTTTTTTTTATGGATTTCTTGTATACTTTTTTCTATTTGAATCGTCTAACTAATAGAAAGGAGAGAGCGATGGAGTATGAAAAGCTTATTATAGAAACATCTATTTCTATCTGGGTTTCTGGTGTCTTTTTTTTAATGCTGGGTATTAATCATTGCAATAAATCGTAGAAGATTTATGTCTATGCACTTATTTTTGCAACCTTTTTATTCTCTCATTCGACTATATTAGTAAAGGGAGGAAGAAATAAAAATGGACATAGCCTATCTAGTAAAACAAGCAACAAGAGGAAATGATCAAGCATTTGAACAACTCATTACTTTTGTTCGCCCAAAATTATATCGAACAGCCTATTCTTATGTAAGAAATGAACAAGATGCACTGGATATATACCAAGAAACAATTTATGAAGCATATCTTTCACTGAGAAAATTAAAAAAGCCGGAGAAATTTCAAAGTTGGATTATCAAAATTATTGTTTTTAAATCCATTGATTTTGTAAGAAAATCTTCTAGACAATTTGTTGCGAATGATGAAATATTTGCTAATTTATGTACAGAAGAGAGCATGAATACATTAGAACAATCATTGGATTTAACCGAGGCATTTAATTTCTTAGATCCTACTTACAAAACTATTATTTTATTAAGGTATTATCACGATTTATCTATTAAGGAAATTGCTGAGGTTCTTAATTCTCCAGAAGGAACGGTAAAATCTCAATTACATCGAGCAAAGCAAGCCTTACGCCCCATTTTAAAGGAGGGATATAGTTATGAATAAAGATGAATTTAATCACCATATCAATGATATTCCTATACCAGAAGACCGATTAATTCAAAGAGAAAAAACAGCCATGCTTCAAGCTAAGAAAAATCAATACCGTAGAAAAAAAACAATCAAGTATTCTAGTCTTGTTGCTTGTGGAATATGTGTTTCTCTCTTAGGTTTTGGATTCATTTCTCCTACTATGGCAAAGACATTATCGAGTGTTCCAGTTATAGGCCCGATTTATGCACAATTTAATGATATTGCTTCTGATAAAATTGAAAAGGATGAGCTTGCTACATCAATTGAGAGACAAGATAACCATAGTGGTTTAACGATGAATGTGAAAGAAGCTGTTTATGATGGTGGACGTTTAGTAATCACAGTGGAATACAAAGGAGAAAATACTATTTCCAATAGTAATGAAGAGAAAGCTGGACTTAGTTATGTAACCATTAATGGGAAAGAAGTCAGATCCGCAATTGGTTCTACTTCACAGAAGTCAAAAGGACGAAACACCGTTATTGAGCAGCATGAATTCACTCTGGCTAATTACGGTGAATTTGGTGATAAAATTGATGTTTCCGTCCATGGGGAAGATTTATTTGGAAAAACAGGAACATGGAACGTAGCATTTTCTCTTACAAAAGTTGAAGGTGAGATTCGTAAATTTACTCCTAATATAAAAACATTAACGAAAGATAATCTCTATGCATTAACAGTAGATCAAATAACCTTTTCTTCACTTTCAACGAGGATTGATTTGACCTTTGATTATCCAAAAGAAATGGAAGCTAATGATAGCTGGCCAGCACTTGATTATACTGTCACTGATGATAAAGGAAAAATCTACGAAGGAGTTAGCTTGCAAGTTGGTAGCACGGGACTATACGGACACCATGTTGTTTTAGCTCTTCCACCGATGGATAATCCTCCAAAATCCTTAACAATTGAGCCCGCGTATCTTAGTGGTCTAAATGATACATTAAAAAATGGAGGTGCTGAAGATTTGAAAACGACAGTGTTGCTGCAATAATTGAAGAGCTTGGCTAGGTTTCCATGTCTATTTAATGTTAATAAGTGATGGTATGTTAACTTGAAGTGTATGGAAAAAACATTGCTATCCAGCTAAGATAAATTTGTATCCATATAATCAAAAAATGCTATTCTTTTGTAGAAATATACAGAAAGGATGGCGTTTTATATACTGTTAACGTTGTCGGGTTTTGTCGGTAAGTCGATATATTGCAAAAATCGCTGATATAATTTGAGTTACGGTCGATATATTTAAAAAATCGCTGATATATTTGGAGTTACGGTCGATATATTCTAAAAATCGCTGATATAATTTCACTTACCGACAAAAACATAAGAAAAACCCTTTCACAATCTAAAGAAAACGCCTCCATTGAAATGGATTCCACACCTATTCTAATAACTTTACACTTTATGTGAAAAAGTTCACAAATAGGTCATAATTTGTGAAGTAATTCACAATGATACGTGCTACAATATGAGTGTAAAGAAGTTAAACAACATTAAATTAGTATTTTAATTAATTACTTAAACAATCATAAAAAAATAGATGTGAACAATAGAGAGGGGAAATTAACATGAAAAAAGGTATCAATCGTGTAGTATTAGTAGGAACAGGAGCTGTAGGTTGTAGTTACGCTTACTCAATGATCAACCAAGGTGTAGCTGAAGAATTCGTACTTGTAGATGTTAATGAAGCAAAAGCAGAAGGGGAAGCAATGGACTTAAGCCATGCGGTACCATTCTCTCCATCACCAACAAAAGTTTGGAGCGGTAGCTATGCAGATTGTAAAGATGCAGATTTAGTAGTTATCACTGCTGGATTACCACAAAAGCCAGGTGAAACTCGTTTAGACTTAGTTGAGAAAAACACAAAAATCTTTAAACAAATCGTTCGCGGTATTATGGATAGCGGATTCGATGGAATCTTCTTAATCGCAACTAACCCAGTTGACATTTTAACTTACGTAACTTGGAAAGAATCTGGTTTACCAAAAGAGCGCGTAATCGGTTCTGGTACTACTTTAGACTCTGCTCGTTTCCGTTACATGTTAGGTGACTACTTAGATGTAGATCCACGTAACGTTCATGCTTACATCGTTGGTGAACACGGTGACACTGAACTTCCAGTATGGAGCCACGCTACTATCGGTGTACAAAAACTAGAAACAATCTTAGCTAACAACGAACAGTACAAACAAGAAGACTTAGACAAAATCTTCGAAAACGTACGTGATGCAGCTTACCATATCATCGAGCGTAAAGGTGCAACTTACTACGGAATCGGTATGTCACTACTTCGTGTAACTAAAGCTATCTTAAGCAACGAGAACAGTGTATTAACTGTATCTGCATACCTTGAAGGACAATACGGTGAGAAAGATGCTTTCGTAGGTGTTCCAGCTGTTATTAACCGCGAAGGTGTACGTGAAATCGTAGAACTTGAGTTAAATGAAGATGAAAAAGCGAAATTCGCTCATTCTGTAAAAGTATTAAAAGAAACAATGGCACCAGTACTATAATATCTGATAAATCATTCAGGGGCAGGACACTGCTTCCTACCTCTGAATTCATATAATTTAATATAAATTCCTTTTCCGGTTTCCCTTGTATATCCCCAATATACCCCTTTTGCTGGATAAGGGTCGTTTATAGAAAAGAGCACTCTACTTTACGTAGAGTGCTCTTTATTATTATTTTTTAGGCGTTAATCCTAATTTCTTTAAAATATCTGCCAGTGTACCGCTTTTTGATTTTTCAACAGGCGTTTGTGATTTAGATGCATCTAGATCTTTCTTCAAGAAGTTCTTTTCAACGAAGCGAATATCTTTTTCGTCGATAATACCATCTTTGTTAAGGTCACCGTCCTTCACAGATAGTCCTTTTTTACCATAGTTGCTAGCGATAATTTCGGTTTAATTTAGTCCGAAAAATTTAGTTTTCCTATTTATTTTGCCTCTGATTTAATCAGCCTTATAAGAGGGGACTTTTGGTATAACCATGAAATTAAATAATAGTAACTCAGTGTTCATGTTGTGTTATCACCTTTGGTGGCTCGCCGTAGATAAAGTAAAACAGTTTATGGGAAATCAAGGCGAAAAGTGAGATGAATTAATATGACAAAGCATAATAAGGCGTACAAATTTCGTCTGTATCCAACAGAAGAACAAGCAAATCTGATACGTAAAACTTTTGGGTGTGTACGCTTTGTATATAACAAAATGCTAGCTGAACGGAAAAAAGTATACGAAAAATACAAAGAGAACAAGGAAGAACTAAAGAAACAAAAATTCCCTACTCCTGCGAAATACAAGGTGAAGTATAAATGGTTGAAAGAAGTCGATTCATTAGCATTGGCTAACGCTCAATTAAACTTGCAAACTGCGTATAAGAATTTTTTTAGTGGTCAAAGTGATTTTCCTACATTCAAAAGTAAAAAGAGTAGAAAATCCTATACAACAAATCGAGTAAACGGAAATATTATGTTATTTCATGGTTATATCAAACTACCGAAACTGAAATTAGTGCGATTGAAACAACATAGAGAGATACCGCAAAACCATATCATTAAATCATGCACGATTTCGCTGACACCAACTGGTAAGTATTATGTGTCTGTTTTAACTGAATATGAAAAGGAAATTGTTCAGAAAGAAGTAGAAAGTGTAGTTGGATTAGACTTCGCAATGGCCGAATTGTACGTGAGTAGCGAAGATGAGAAAGCCAATTATCCTCGCTTTTATCGTCAGATGCTGAATCGATTAGCAAAGGCACAACGAGTATTAGCAAGACGTGTGAAAGGCTCAGTGCGCTGGAATAAACAACGCATTTGTGTAGCGAAGTTGCATGAAAAGGTCGCCAATCAACGTAAAAATTTCCTTCATCACAAGTCTAAAGAATTAGCTACGAACTTTGATGTTGTAGCAATCGAAGACTTACATATGAAAGGAATGTCACGAGCACTTCGCTTTGGTAAGAGTGTAGCAGATAACGGTTGGAGGATGTTCACGACATTTTTAGCATATAAGCTACAAGAACAAGGAAAACAGCTTGTAAAAGTAGATAGGTGGTTTCCTTCTACAAAGATGTGTAGTAATTGTGGAAACAGAAAAGATATGCTACTATCTGAACGCACGTATGAGTGTTCTTGTGGACTAACAATAAGTCGCGACTATAACGCAGCTATTAATATTAAAAGAGAAGCCATACGCCTATTAGCTAGCGATAGCGTAAATAGCACAAAATAACCTTTGGAACAAGGGTGTTAGCTCGGCTGTCCTAGGACAAATTTGTTAGCTATCAAAAGTAGCGACTAACCGAGAAGCCCCCACTTCAAGTAAGCTCGTAAGATATGCTAAGTGGTGGGTAGTTCACTTCCGATAGTTTTGTTTCCCACAAAATTTCATGATCATCGTTTGGATTAGATGGCTTTCCATCATTCACTAAACATTTGACGATGATGTGATCACCTAAATCTTCACCATCATTATTTTTCTTTACATCTGTAACTTCATAGGATGTTTCAAGTGCTACTTTTGCAATACCTAATGTTCCTTTATTTTCAAGCTTGAAATTTTTTTCAATAAAATCACCAGGCTTTAAATCTTTCACATCAACGATTACACTTGGATTAATAGAAAGGTCTAGTGTTCCTGCTTGAAATGAATTATTCGATGTTTCAGAATCACTGAAATAGGCGAATACACCGCCGAATGTAAGGGATAAGCCAAGTGAAGCTGTGACAACTCCCATTCCAACCTTTTGTTTTAATGACATAAGAAAGCCCCCTAGTTAAATTTTTATGGCGACCGTTCGTAACAAGGATAAATAAGTAAACATAGTAGTCCGCTATGAATTATAGTTACGAAAAGTCAATGTTCTTTATTGAGAACAAGTATATACTTATGAATTTTCCATTTCAATAAAATTGTGACAAAAAATGTTGAGAAACATTTTTTTATGACAGATTATGTTACTGCGAATTTAAGTGAAAAATAGCGTGAAAAACAGGATAAACTTAATAAAATAGAGGTTGAGAAATAAAAAATAGGATGAAAGAGTAGCAGGAAATGAAGCGTTTTCAATGAATATTCGTCAAAATTCGATATTTTATATAAAAATGTGAAAAAAAAACAATATTTTTAAGAAAAAAACGTATATTTTTTATAAATTAACAAGGATATTTCAGTTTTTCGCAGAATTGGTAAAGTATAAAAAATTCTGTCATCTTAGTGAGGTGAACATATTGAGTGTAATAAATTGTGAAGAAGTGAAACGAGATGAGTTTCATACAGAAAAGTACTATGACAGTTATAACATCTTTGGCGCACATGTTGTGACGGAAGATGAGATGCGAGGTGTACGATTTACAGTATGGGCTCCTCATGCGAAAGCAATGAGTGTTGTTGGAGATTTTAATGAATGGGATTATGAGCAACATAAGATGCTACAAATGACAGAAGAGGGCATTTGGTCCCTATTTATACCGCATATTGAAGAAAGAGAAATATATAAATATGCGATTGAAACGATAGCTGGTGATGTCATTTTTAAGGCAGATCCGTATGCTGTATATGCAGAAGTAAGACCGAATACGGCATCTGTAGTTTTTGATATAAAGGGATACGAATGGAATGATAAAAGCTGGAGCCGTAAGAAAAAGAAAAAATCGGTTTATAAAGAAGCGATGACGGTTTATGAATTACATTTCGGTTCTTGGAAAAAGAAAGAAGACGGAACGCTGTATTCTTACAGGGAAATGGCAGAAGAACTCATTCCTTATGTGGTGGAACATCAATTTACACATATTGAAATTATGCCGCTTGTTGAGCATCCATATGATCGTTCTTGGGGATACCAAGGGACGGGATATTATGCAGCAACGAGTAGATTCGGCACGCCACATGATTTGATGCATTTTGTCGATGAATGTCATAAATATGGAATCGGTGTCATTTTAGATTGGGTGCCGGGGCATTTTTGTAAAGATGCTCACGGTTTATATTTGTTTGATGGGACACCGACTTA
The DNA here is from genome assembly GCF_054771475.1 of Bacillus sp. MN7755. Taxonomy (NCBI): domain Bacteria; kingdom Bacillati; phylum Bacillota; class Bacilli; order Caryophanales; family Bacillaceae; genus Bacillus; species Bacillus sp. MN7755. The sequence goes on along the minus strand of NZ_BTRL01000017.1, from coordinate 417,226 downwards.
TGAATATAAAGATAAAGATGTGCAAGAAAATCCAGTATGGGGAACTGTTAATTTTGATTTAGGAAAGAGGGAAGTACGTAATTTCTTAATTTCAAATGCGTTATTTTGGATGAGATATTTCCATATTGACGGTTTCAGGGTGGATGCAGTTGCGAATATGTTGTATTGGAATAAAGAAGGGCAAGAGCAAAGTAATGAGCACGCTGTTGCATTTTTACGAGAGTTAAATGAAGCGGTGTTTGCAGAAGATGAAGATTTTCTTATGACAGCAGAAGATTCAACAGCTTGGCCACTTGTAACAGCTCCAACGTATGAAGGTGGGCTTGGATTCAATTACAAATGGAATATGGGCTGGATGAATGATGTGCTGAAGTATATGGAGTGTGCGCCTGAGTACAGGAAGTATATTCATGAGAAAATGACGTTCTCTATACTATATGCTTACTCTGAAAACTTTATATTACCGCTTTCTCACGATGAAGTCGTTCATGGGAAAAAGTCGTTATTAAATAAAATGCCAGGAGATTACTGGGATAAGTTTGCTCAACTTCGTTTGTTATATGGATATTTCTTTACTCACCCAGGAAAGAAATTACTTTTCATGGGAGGAGAATTTGGGCAGTTTGATGAGTGGAAAGACCTTGAGGATTTAGATTGGAATTTACATGATTTTGAAATGCATCGTTATATGCATGATTACTTTAAAGAGCTCATAGCATTGTATAAGCGCTCCAAACCACTTTGGCAGCTTGATCATTCGCCTGAAGGATTTCAGTGGATTGATGCTAATAATAATGAGCAAAGTATTTTCTCGTTTATCCGCCAAGGGGATAAACAAGAAGATGCGTTAGTTGTCGTATGTAATTTTACGAAAGCTACATATGAAAACTATAAAGTAGGTGTACCAGATTTCGAGTATTATAACGAGATTTTAAATAGTGATGCTGAGCAATATGGCGGCTCGGGGCAAGTGAATAAGAAACGTCTGAAGGCGATTCAAGAACCGTATCATAATCAAGCGGCACATGTAGAAATTACAATTCCACCATTTGGCGTATCCATATTACGACCAGTGAAGACGAGAAAGGGGAGCAAAAAACAAGATGGCTCAAAAACAAAAGTGCGTAGCAATGTTACTAGCAGGGGGAAAAGGTAGTCGATTAAGTGCATTAACAAAAAATTTAGCCAAGCCAGCTGTTCCATTTGGTGGTAAATATCGCATTATTGATTTTACGCTAAGTAACTGCGCGAATTCTGGTATTGAAACGGTTGGGATTTTGACGCAATATCAACCATTGGAACTTCATAATTATATCGGAATCGGCAATGCGTGGGATTTAGACCGAGTAAGCGGTGGAGTCACAGTATTACCTCCTTATGCGGAGTCTTCAGGTGTGAAGTGGTACACAGGTACGGCAAGTGCCATTTATCAAAACTTAAACTATTTAAGTCAGTACGAACCAGAGTATGTTCTGATTCTATCAGGCGACCATATTTATAAAATGGATTACAGTAAAATGTTAGATTACCATATTGAGAAAGAAGCGGACGTTTCGATTTCTGTTATTGAAGTGCCTTGGGATGAAGCGAGTCGCTTTGGCATTATGAATACGAACGAAGAGATGGAGATTGTTGAATTTGAAGAGAAACCGCAATTTCCAAGAAGTAATCTTGCATCAATGGGAATTTATATTTTTAACTGGGCCATTTTGAAAGAGTATTTAGAGATGGATGCAAGAAATCCTGAATCTAGTAATGATTTCGGAAAAGATGTACTTCCGCTTTTATTAGATGAAGGGAAGAAGTTAATGGCGTATCCGTTTGAAGGATATTGGAAAGATGTTGGAACGGTGAAGAGCTTATGGGAAGCGAATATGGATTTACTTCGCGATGAAACATCACTGAATTTAAACGACCGTGACTGGCGTATTTATTCTGTTAATCCAAACGAACCGCCTCAATATATTGCTGAAAAGGCAAAAGTAGAAGAGTCACTTATTAACGAAGGATGCGTCATTGAAGGGGACGTGAAGCATTCTGTCTTATTCCAAGGGGTGATGGTGGAAGAAGGTAGTATGGTTATTGATTCTGTCGTTATGCCAGGGGCGAAGATTGGAAAAAATGTTGTGATTGAAAGAGCAATCGTTGGATCGGAAATGGTTATTGAAGATGGAACAATCATTCGTCCAGAAAAGAATGTTGACGATGTAGTACTTATTGCTGAAGGGAAATAGAAAAGGGGGATGAAATGAATGGGAGAAAAAATGTTAGGAATTATTAATGCAACGGGAAGTTTTCCTTCCTTAAAGAAAGTAACAGGGCATCGTTCACTAGCGGCGTTACCGTTTGGGGGCCGTTATCGACTCATTGATTTCATGCTTTCAAATATGGTGAATTCTAATATTCATAGTGTGGCAGTTTTTACAAGCCATAAAAACCGTTCACTAATGGACCACGTTGGTTCAGGCAAACAGTGGGATTTAGATAGAAAACGAGACGGACTGTTTTTATTCCCGCCAAATTGCCAATGTGACCAAGATGAATTTGGATCTTTTGCACATTTTAGAAGACATATTGATTATTTTCTAAGAAGCAGAGAAGAGTACGTCGTTATTACGAATAGCCATCTCGTAACGGCATTAAATTTTCAAGCGGTGTTAGAGCGACATATACATACGGCAGCTGATATTACGGAAGTTTGCCATGAAGGGGTTTCGCTTCAAACATACGTGTTAAAGAAACAATTATTGTTAGACTTATTTGAGGCATATAAAGATATGGAGCAATATAGCTTATTCGATGTAGTGAGAGAAAAGCGCGGGAAATCACTGCATATTGCTACGTATGAGCATACAGGATATGTAGCTATTATTGATTCAATTGAAAGTTACTATAAACATAGCTTGGAAATTTTACAACCTGCTATTTGGAAGCAACTATTTAAGAAAGAAGCACCAATCTTTACGAAAGTAAAAGATGAACCACCAACTCGTTATTTAAAGGGTGCAGCTGTGAAAAATACAATGATTGCAAACGGCAGTATTATTGAAGGTGAAGTAGAAAATAGTGTTGTCTCCCGTTCTGTTAAAATTGGGAAAGGTTCAATTGTTCGTAATAGCATTATTATGCAAAAGAGCCAAATTGGAGATAACTGTATAATAGACGGTGTTATTATTGATAAAGATGTGAAAATTGGTGACGGTGTTGTCTTAAAAGGAAACGCCGATGAGCCATACGTTGTAGAAAAAGGAAGCGTTCAAAACAGTACGATTAATAGTTATTCTTAAGAAATCAGTGGGGGTTTTTCCTCCACTGATTAAAGTTTTAATTCAAATGAAAACTCGAAGGGAGGAAGCTGCAAGGGAAGTAGTATAAGCTTTTCGTGCAGTGGGACAACAAGTGAATATTTTATTTGCAGTATCAGAATGTGTACCATTTGTTAAATCGGGAGGATTAGCTGATGTAGCAGGTGCGCTCCCAAAAGAGCTGAAAAAATTAGGTGTGGAAGTTCGCATTATACTCCCGAATTATAGTCTTATTCCGAAACAATTAAGGGATGGATGTACGCTACATAAAGTAATTAACATCCCGCTTGGGTGGAGAAATCAATATTGCGGAATTTTAAAAGGTGAGCAAGACGGGATTACGTATTACTTAATAGATAATGAATATTATTTTAAGAGGGATTCTTTATATGGTCATTATGATGATGGAGAGCGTTTTTCTTATTTTTCAAAAGCAGTTTTAGAGTGTATTCCGCATCTTGATTTTGAAGTGGATGTGCTTCATAGCCACGATTGGCATACAGCTATGGTGAATTTCTTACTGCGTGAAAAGTATCAAGATAACCCATTATATGAGCATATTAAAACGGTGTATACGATTCATAACTTGCAGTTTCAAGGTGTATTTCCTCCTGAAGTGATGTACGACTTGCTAGAACTTGGTGATGAATATTTTCATAGTGAGCAGTTAGAATTTTATGGGAATGTGAACTTTATGAAGGGTGGCGTTATCGCTTCTGATCAAATTACAGCGGTTAGCCCGACATACAAAGAAGAAATTCAATATGAGTTTTTCGGTGAGAAGTTAGACGGGTTGTTACGAAAATATAATGATAAGCTTAGCGGTATTGTAAACGGAATTGATACGAGCGTATATAATCCAGAAACGGATTCGTATATTCCTGCTCAGTATGATGCGGAGTCATTATATGAAAAGAATGAAAATAAACGCGCATTGCAGCGTTATTTTGGTTTGCCAGAAAAAGAAGATACACCGATTATTTCAATGGTAACGAGATTAACGAAGCAAAAAGGTCTTGATTTAGTACGTACTGTATTCCGCGAAATAATGGAGGAAGATGTACAATGTATTATTTTAGGATCAGGTGATTCTGAATATGAACAATTCTTCGAGTGGATGGCATATGAGTATCCTGAGAAGGTAAAAGTGTATATCGGATTTAATGAAGAGTTAGCTCACCAAGTGTATGCGGGAAGTGATTTATTCTTAATGCCATCACTGTTTGAACCGTGTGGTCTTGGACAACTTATCGCATTAGCGTACGGTACAATTCCAATTGTAAGAGAAACAGGCGGATTAAATGATACTGTACAATCTTATGATGAAGAAACTGGAGAAGGAAATGGTTTCAGTTTCACGAACTTTAATGCACATGACATGTTGCATACGGTTCGCCGGGCGATTGAATTTTATCATGATAAACCGGTATGGGAGCAGCTTGTAAAGCAAGCGATGACGGAAGATTATAGCTGGGAGAAATCAGCTCTTGCTTATAAGAAATTGTATAAAAGTCTCATGGAATAACGTGTAGGTGGTGAAGAAATGTTTACTCATGTTGAAAGTTTCAAATCAGCTTTTCTAGAAAAGTTAGAGACGATGTATGGTAAAAGTTTCAAAGACTCTACAACTCGTGATCAATACAATACGCTTGGGTACATGGTACGTGAGTATATGAATAGTCAATGGATTGCAACGAACGAAAGTTATCGATCTGGAGAGCGAAAGCAAATGTATTACTTATCCATTGAGTTTTTACTTGGGCGTTTGCTTGGAAGTAACATATTAAATTTAGGCATCAGGGATGTATGTGAGCAAGGACTTTCTGAGCTTGGGATTTCTTTGCAACAGTTAGAAGAGGTGGAAGCAGATGCAGGTCTTGGAAATGGTGGACTCGGACGATTAGCAGCCTGTTTCCTTGATTCACTTGCATCTTTAGACTTACCAGGTCATGGCTGCGGAATTCGTTACAAACATGGTTTATTTGATCAAAAAATTGTGGATGGTTATCAAGTTGAGTTTCCAGAACAGTGGCTACTCCATGAAAACGTATGGGAAGTAAGAAGGTATGATCAAGCTGTAGAAGTAAGTTATTTCGGCAATGTTGAACCGCTCTACATTGATGGACGTTTAGAGTTCAGGCATACGAATGCAGAAGTGATTATGGCAGTCCCATATGATGTTCCGGTAGTAGGTTATGAGACGAGTACTGTAAATACACTCAGACTTTGGAATGCTGAACCAGTTCCTTTCCCGCAAAATTGCAAAGATATTTTGAAATATAAGCGTGAAACAGAGGCAGTATCGGAGTTTTTATATCCAGATGATACGCATGATGAGGGGAAAATACTTCGTTTGAAACAACAGTATTTCCTCGTATCAGCAAGTTTGCAAAATATCGTTCGTTTGCATAGAGAAAGATATGGTGACCTTCGTCAATTACATGAGAAAATTGCGATTCATATTAATGATACACATCCAGTTTTGGCGATTCCAGAACTGATGCGTATTTTATTAGATGAAGAAAAATTAGCATGGGAAGAAGCTTGGCATATAACGACACAGACGATTTCTTATACGAATCATACGACGTTATCAGAAGCGCTTGAGAAGTGGCCAATTCACATTTTTAAACCGTTATTACCGAGAATTTATATGATTATTGAAGAGATTAATGAACGTTTCTGTCATGAACTTTGGGAACGTTATCCGTATGAATGGCATCGTATTGAAGAGATGGCGATTATTGCGCATGATCTTGTGAAAATGGCCCATTTAGCAATTGTCGGCAGCCATAGCGTAAACGGTGTAGCAAAAATTCATACGGAAATTTTAAAGCAACGTGAAATGCGATTATTTTATGAGTTTTATCCAGATAAGTTTAATAATAAAACGAATGGAATCGCTCATAGACGCTGGTTAATGAAGGCGAATCCCCAGTTGACGAACCTTATTTCAGAGGCGATTGGAACAGAGTGGAAGAAAGAACCGATTAAGCTTCAAGAGCTACAATTAGTTCAATACGATGCGAGTTTCCAAGAGAAATTTGCAGGGGTAAAACAAGAGCGTAAAGAGATTTTAGCAGAGCGTATTCATCATACAATGGGGATTACAATTGATCCAAATTCTATTTTTGATGTGCAAGTAAAAAGACTGCATGCTTACAAGCGACAATTATTAAATGTTCTTCATATTTTATATTTGTATAACCGTTTGAAAGAGGATGCTAGTTTTACATTTTATCCGCGTACTTTTATCTTTGGAGCGAAAGCATCACCTGGCTATTACTATGCGAAAAAAATTATTAAATTAATTAATGAACTCGCAAGGAAAGTGAATAATGATCCGTACGTAAGTCAATATATGAAAGTTATCTTTCTAGAAAACTACCGAGTGTCTCTAGCGGAAGATATATTCCCAGCGGCGGATGTAAGTGAGCAAATTTCCACTGCGAGTAAAGAAGCTTCAGGAACAGGGAATATGAAATTTATGATGAATGGTGCGATTACACTCGGTACGCTAGACGGAGCTAATATTGAAATAAAAGATCGGGTCGGTGATGATAACTGTTTCATTTTCGGTTTAACGGCCGAAGAGGTTCTTCATTACTATCAAAATGGTGGATATCGTGCAAGTGATTATTATCACCACAATGGGCACATTAAAAAAGTAGTAGATCAGTTAACGAATGGTTTCTTTGCACATTCGGGGGCTGAATTTGAAGCGATTTATGATTCTCTCGTTATTCAAAATGATGAATATTTCGTTCTGCGAGATTTTGGTCCATATGCGGAAAGGCAAGAAGCTGTTGGTAGAGCTTATGAAAACCGAACGAAGTGGCTAGAAATGTCAATTTTAAATATTGCACAATCTGGTCATTTTGCTAGCGATCGAACGATTTTACAGTATAGTAATGAGATTTGGGGTATTGGTAATGCGGTTAAACAGTATTAAGTGAAGGTCCCTTTTGAAGGGACTTTTCTTTATTAAGTTGAAGTGAGGTAAATGATGTATGGGAGATATGTGTGAGGAACTGGATTTAAAAACAGATAGATTAATATTAACGAAGATACAGTATTCGCCTGTAGATGATTTGTTTGAAGTGTATTCGAATCCAGAAGCAGCTATATATGTACCCCGGGAAGTACATAAAATGAAAGAGGAAACGCATAGTTTAATAGAAAATATGCTTGCAACGATACGAGAAGGTAAAGCTCTTATATGGTCTATTATGCTGAAGGATACTCAAAAAGTGATTGGGACATGTCGAATATGGCTCATGCCACATAATAGTGCATCGATTGGAGCTGTAATTAGCCCAGCGTATTGGGGGAAAGGACTTATTGTGGAAGCTTTAGAAGAACTCATTGAAATAGGCTTTCAGGAGCTGAATATAAACCGTATGGAAGGAAGATGTGACGCAGAGAATATAGCTTCTGAACGTGTGATGCAAAAATTGAAAATGGTATATGAAGGCATATTGAGACAAAGTGTAAAAATGGATAATACGTATAGGGATGCTAAAGTGTATTCACTTTTAAAAGAGGAATATAATGGCTTAAAAAACCGAGCTTAATCTTATTAAGCTCGGTTTTCTTTTTTTGCTTAAGAAAGAAATGGGATGGCGGTATATATGATACCTGTTCCATCATATTCTCCTGTCGCAAAGTATGAAAATGTAAAGAAACCTGTAAACGAAAAAATTACAATGAGAAAAAGTGCAAAGATAAATTTTAGCATGTAAGGTCCCCTCATCCGAAAGTAAATTCATATATTATTATAGTATAAGGATATTTAATTTCCAATTGTTTACTGGTTAAAAATGAGAAGTCAGACATGTTTTGTATGTTGTAATGGAATGATTATTTGTAATAGACTTTGTGTTTTTTGTAAAAGTCATGTTGTGATGAACGTGTGCATATTCCCAGTCTTGTTCATTAAAATGGACATTGCGCGGAGGGAGAAGAGGAACGACATCAAATAAATTAACAAAGCGAAAGCTACTAGCTACTTGTAGTTTATAATAATTGCGAAATGCAATATCGCCAACTTTTGGAGAGGCAAATGTATACAGACCGTACTGTGCGAAGGCGGTGTTGATACGCGCATCTAGTATATGTAGCGTAGCGAGTGCGCCGCCTAAGCTATGACCAGTTGCAAGAAGTTTCTTATGGGCCGGTAATGATACGAGCATATCCATAATAGAATCTCGGCAAGATTCATAAATAGAAAGAAATCCGTTATGGACATTTCCGCTGTTTAAAGCATATGGATATGGCTTTTGGTTGACGAGTGAATCGATAATCCAGTCTGTATCTGTTTGTGTACCCCGAAAAGCTATAATAATCGTATCCTCAGATTCTAGTATGAATCCAAACCAATCCGTCGTTTGAATTGTTTTTCCTTGAAAGCCTTGTACATATTGAAAACCATCTGGTATTTCGAAAATCCCATTTTGTTTATATTGTTCATACGTTAACTCACAACAAGAAGCTAACAATATGGCAGTATCTTTATCAAAAGATAAAGGAGTACGCATTAAGGAAGCCCTCCTTAAGAAAAGGTATAATTCAATATATGCAGTGAGGGACTTGATTCATTCTTTTGAAAAAAGGCTTGAATTTAAAGTTACGTGATGTGGATTATGGGGGAAAAGAACGAGCATATCAATAATTACATTAAAATATATCGACAAAGAATAATAAAAGAAAAAGTATCCGTTTCATGAGGATACTTTTCCAAAGGCTTCTATTTTTGATAGCTTTCAATCATGTTAGCCATATGAGCGTAAGCACCGCCTGCTCGTAAAGCAGCTGCAACTAAAATAGCTTCTGCAATTTCTTCTTTTGTTGCTCCGGCTTTTGCTGCAGATTTTGTATGCACATCGATACAATATGGGCATTCTGTTGTGTGTGCGATAGCGATAGCAATTAATTCTTTTAGTTTTTTGCTTAGAGTTCCTTCTTTCGTTGCAGCCATGTTAAACTCCATAAATGCTGAGAAGCCTTCAGGTGCAAATTGTTTTAGGTTTGCTACTTTTTGTAAATTTGATCGGCGATATAGTACATCGTCGGCACTAGAATCTAAGGCATTTTGCATATGTGTACTATGTGTGATTGCGCCACCAGCTTCAACAGAAGCGACTACAAAGATGGCTTCTGTTAGTTCTTCAAGAGATGCACCAGCACGTTTTGCACTTACTGTATGTGCATCAATACAATATGGACATTCTGTTGCATGTGCTACTGCAACGGCAATGATTTCTTTTTCTTTCTTCGATAAAGCACCTTCAGTCATAACTTGTCTACTAAACTTTTGAAATGCTTGAGCTTGTTCGGGTGCCAGTGTAGATAATTTTGATAAATGACGTAAATTTTCTTTTTGATATAAATTGTTAGACATAATAAACATTCCTTTCGTATGTAGCTATAATTTTTGGTAAGGAGCTTTGAATAAGTGAAATGTAATTTAAAAAGTTACATTTATAACATACTTTCATTTCGGTATAGTTTGTAAAAGTATTTATACCAAAATGAAACTCTTTATTTAAATAATTTATCTATAACATCTTGTATACTTAGTTGATCTAAAAATAATTTATAATGTTTATCGCCCTCGATGAATATGTCAGTCATTACATCGCCTATTCCCGAAGAAATTGTACAGTCTTTATCTATATCACCAGATCTCCAATTAGAAGATAAAGAATTAGTTGAAGTTAGTTCATAAATGTCTCCAAGCGTAACATCTTTAGGATTGTGCTTGAAAATATAACCACCGTTAATTCCTTCTTTTGTAGAAATTAAACCATTCTTTTTTAACATTCGCATGACTTTGCGAATTCTTGCTGCATTGGCACAAATGTTATCAGCTAATTGTTCACTATTCGCCATATTTCCAGGTACATGATTCAGATAAACTAAACAATGCACAGCAATCATAAATTCACTATTCAAGTTTGTATCACTCCTTATAAACGTAATCTTAAATGTTACAGTTTGGAATTGCAAGAGTTTTGTACTGAGCATTTAAAGACACTATCATTATTTTTGTTTATCCCGCTTCAAAATTCGGCTGGAGCAAAGAGGGTAGGTAGGAGTCGGGTTGATTAAAGTTTCACTTTATTTGAGAAGTTACCATAATAGTGCATGTTATTCGTCGAAAGGAAAAATAAAAAGGGATATAACCTAGTCAAAAAGTTCGGCTAGGTTATATCCCTGCTACTATTATACATTACTCTTTGCCATCTAATAACCGACCAAGTCCACCTAAAACACTACCTTCACCACTGCCTTGAGCAGCTGGGCTTGTCAGGCGTGCTGCTAAGCGGCTAAGTGTTAAGGACTGAATCCAAACTGTTCCAGGGCCTTCTAACGTGGCGAAGAATAAACCTTCGCCGCCAAATAGAGCTGTTTTTACTTTTCCAACGAACTCGACATCGTAGTTAACGTCTTTTGTCATGGCAACGAGACAACCTGTATCAATGCGAAGCTTTTCGCCAGGTTTTAATTCACGCTTATATACGGTCCCGCCTGCATGCATAAAAGCAAGTCCATCACCTTCGAGTTTTTGCATGATGAAACCTTCACCGCCGAAGAAACCAGTTCCGATTTTTTTTGTAAACTCGATTCCGATAGAAACGCCTTTTGCCGCACAAAGAAATGCATCTTTTTGGCAAACTACTTTGCCTTGATATTCTGTTAAATCTACAGGGACGATTTTACCCGGATAAGGAGCAGCAAAGGATACGTGGCGCTTGCCGTGACCTGTATTTGTAAATACAGTCATAAACATGCTTTCACCTGTAACGAGACGCTTACCAGCGCCCATTAATTTTCCGAATAAACCTCCAGATGGGCCAGAACCATCACCGAAGATTGTTTCCATTTCGATGTAATCTTCCATCATCATCATTGCACCAGCTTCAGCGATAACGCTTTCTTCTGGATCTAATTCAATTTCAACGAACTGCATATCATCGCCGTATAGCTTATATTCGATTTCATGTGCCTTCATTTCTTTCACCTCGTATGTAATAGATACTTATATTGTACAGAATTTAATAGCGTTAGAATACTTTAGTTTTGTTAATTTTCCAATAAAATATGAATATGGAAATTCAACATTATATTAAAATTATAAAAAAATAATGGAATGAAAGTGTTCTCATTTGACGTTTTTGATATAGCGTGATATAGTGAAGTCACTATTGAGCTACATAATGTGGTACGGAAATAAAGCACGTTGAATTAAAGGCTGTAAGCTTGTTATACATTCATGTCCTTTATATCCACCTTTTCATGTGGATTCATAGTTTCATTTTTATTTAGGAGGTACATGACATGCAAACAGGTAAAGTTAAATGGTTTAACGGCGAAAAAGGTTTCGGTTTCATCGAAGTTGAAGGTGGAGACGATGTATTCGTTCACTTCTCAGCTATCCAAGGTGACGGATTCAAAACTTTAGAAGAAGGTCAAGAAGTTTCTTTCGAAATCGTTGAAGGTAACCGTGGACCACAAGCTGCTAACGTTACAAAAAACTAATTAGCTAGCGATAAAAGCATTCCGATTTTCGGAATGCTTTTTTTTATTCTTTAGAGCTAGATTCATTTGAAGATAATTCGCCTTTAAAAGTACGCTCTTCAAAGTCATCAAGCATTTGTTCATATTCTTCATGCTCTTCCGTAGCGAAAACTTGCGGATTTTTTCCATACATATCTGTACCGATAAAATTCTCAAAATCCTCTACGTAGCCTACATTCTCTTCGCTATTTACGTACATGCCATTATAGTTTTTTGAATCTTGTCTTTCTAAATCAGACGGCGTTTCAGATGTTCCGTAATTGGCAACATCTTGCCATGCATCTTCTGCATCGTATTCAACAGAATGATCTTCATCGTGTTTGTGGAAAGAAGGAGACAATACTTCTTCTTCAACTGGCCGCGTATTCATATTTAATTTGTTCGTTGTGTGCTGTATGCATGTTGTAGCAGTCGGCATTGCTTCTAATCTTTCAAATGGAATTTCTTCGCCAGACACTTCGCAAATGCCATACGTACCCGCTTCTATTTTTTGCAGGGCATGTTTCGTATCTTCCAGCTGTTTATGCCAAAGCTCAATAAGTCCGAAGTCTTTTTCACGTTCATATAGCTCTGTTGCCATATCAGCGGGGTGATTATCGTAGCTAGATAATTCTCCAACGGAATCGCGCTCAGATGCTCGATCTTCATTTTCGTGTGTTTGTATCGTTTGCTCTAGTTCTTGTTTTTGTTTTTCTAAAACGGATTTAAATTGATTTATTTGTTGTGGAGTTAACATAGTCGTCCACCTTCCTACAATTCAGTTTCTTTACATAGTATGAGCGTTGGGAGTAGGAATTATGAAATGAATTTTACCTCTGAAATTGGTATATGAAAAAGGAGCCGCATTAGCAGCTCCTTTTAAAGGAAATATCCAAGCAATAATCCGATTCCCATGAGGAGACCGAAGATTGTATTTGTTTTTGCGGTTGCAATCATCGCAGGTACCATTTCCATTGGGATGCTTTTGCCGATAAAGCCTTTCGTCGCTTTAAATGCTTTCGGTGCACTTAAAAATACGATAAGCATCCATGGTGATACGATGCCCACGATAATTAAAGCAATTGTCCAAATGTAGGAAACGATGAACATAGAAGCAAGTACACCAACGGCTCTTTCACGTCCAACGAGAATTGCTAACGTTTTACGACCGTTTTCTTTATCGCCATCTAAGTCACGAATGTTATTAGCTAGTAAAATGGCACCAATTAAAATGGAGCTTGGAATCGATAGTAAAATGACTTCTGATGTTACAGTTCCAGTTTGAATAAAGAATGAAATCCCAATAATAATGACACCCATAAATAATCCGGCTGTTAACTCTCCAAATGGTGTATAGGCAATTGGAAGTGGGCCACCTGTATAAAGGTAAGCAACGGCCATACAAATAAGACCGATTGCCGCAAGCCACCAGCTAGAATTCATACAAATATAAACACCTAATAGTATTGCGATGCCGAAAAATCCAAATGCTAAGTTAAGTACTGTTTTTGGCTGAATGCCATCGCGAACGATAGCGCCACCGATACCAACTGAACCTTCGTGATCGAGTCCTCTTTTATAATCAAAGTATTCATTAAACATGTTTGTTGCTGCCTGAATGAGAAGACAAGCAAGAAGCATTATAAGGAAAAGAGGGAGATGTATTTGATTTATACCTCCGACCTGCATTGCATAGGCTGTTCCAATGAAAACAGGAACGAAAGCTGCTGTTAATGTATGGGGACGTAGTAAACTCCACCAAATGCGCCAGCCTGTTTGCTTACTTGGCTTTGGCGCCGTAGGAGAGGAATTCGTTTCGACGTTCATTTCCATGTTGAATCCTCCTTTGGTCACATATTGTACACAACTAAGTGTAGAAAAAGCATCATTTAGTGTCAACGTTTATTTTCTAGGAAGAGAAGGTGAATTTCTCAGAAATGCTAAACGTTGACAGGCCTTTCGTTTGAGGTGTATCTTAAAATCAAGCGTAATTATGACTATTTTTCGCCCATAGGGGGGAGACAATTGTGATTCAAACGAAACAAATAGGCTTGCAAGAAGTTCTTGGTGCAGCCATTAAGCGTGCAACTGATGAAAAAATATTGGTTAGCTTCGTAAAACAAATAGACTGGATGGATCCGCTTCTGTTTTATGCAGCAGGAAAAAGGATTGCATTCGAAAATAGATGTTATTTTGCAGACCCAGCTCAGCATGTAATATTTGCTGGAATTGGCTCTGTTTTCACTATAGCAACTTCTTCTCACAAACGCTTTCAAACTGCTCGTGACGAGTGGGATAAAGTAAAAGAGAAAGCATTTGTACAAAGAGAAAGATACGAATTTGGAACAGGTCCTCTTTTGTTTGGTGGATTTTCATTTGACCAAGAAAAAGAGAAAACAGACTTATGGAAAGAATTTGATGATACAACATTTTCACTACCAGCATTTTTATTAACTGTAAAAAATGAAAAAGCATGGTTAACAATGAATACATTCGTTTCAGCAACAGATTGTGCAGAAACTCTTTATAACGAAATTGTTTCTTTAGAAGAGAAAATTTTGGGGGAGAGTAAATGTGCACTAGAAGGGTCGAAATTAACAGTTACTTCTAAAGTAGAAGTGGATCCGAAAGGCTGGATGAAGGCCATTGAGAAAGTACAAGATGAGATGAAGCAGGGGAACGTGCAGAAGGTTGTATTAGCGAGGGAGCTAAAAGTAGAAATGAATCATCATATTGATTCTGCTCTTGTTTTAGAAGCGCTTCGCATTGGGCAACCGGATTGTTACGTATTTTCTTTTGATTATAAAGGAGCATGCTTCTTAGGAGCGACGCCAGAGAGATTAATTCGCAAAGAAGATGAGAAGTTTACTTCGATGTGTCTTGCTGGTTCAACTGGTCATGGTCAATCTATAGAAGAAAGTAAGCGAAATAGTAATGCGCTTCTTCATGATGAAAAGAATTTAGCTGAACACGGTTATGTTGTGAACATGATTAGATCGGTATTAAATGAGCACTGCGAATCCGTTAATATTCCGGAAAGTCCGGGCTTATTAACAACGAAAAACTTAATTCATTTATATACGCCTGTAGAGGCAAAAGGCGATGCGAGTCTTTTAACAATGGTAGAAGAATTACATCCAACACCAGCTCTTGGCGGGACACCTCGTTTGGAAGCGATGAAATTGATTCGTGATGTTGAATTGTTAGACAGAGGATTATATGGTGCACCGATTGGCTGGATAGATGATGAAGGAAATGGTGAATTTGCGGTTGCACTTCGCTGCGGATTATTAAATGGCGAGAAAGCATCCTTATTTGCCGGTTGCGGGATTGTAATTGACTCAGTACCACAACTTGAATATGAAGAAACAAGTTTGAAGTTTAGACCGATGCTTGGTGCTTTGGAGGAATTAATGAAATGAACAATCATATAGAAGCATTATCATATTATTTAGGCGCGTTCGTGGATGAACTGACGCGTCTAAATGTATGTGATGTTGTCATTAGTCCAGGCTCACGGTCAACGCCGATAGCTCTACTAATGGAACAACATGAAGGAATGAACACCTATTTACATGTAGATGAAAGATCAGCAGGATTTTTTGCGCTCGGTATCGCAAAAGCGAAAAAACGTCCTGTTGCATTATTGTGTACATCAGGAACGGCAGCAGCGAACTATTATCCAGCTGTATGTGAAGCTTTTCATTCACGGGTGCCGCTTATCGTCTTAACAGCAGATAGACCGCATGAATTAAGAGATGTTGGTGCACCACAAGCGATGAATCAATTTAATTTATACGGTACGTTTGTGAAGCAATTTACAGAGATGGCACTTCCAGAAGCGAGTGAAGCAATGTATCATTACGCTCGCATGACAACGCAGCGCATGATAGCAAGTGCTTGTTTAGCGCCGCAAGGACCTGTTCATCTTAATTTTCCAGTTCGCGAACCGCTTATCCCGGACTTCTCATTAGAAAGTTTATGGGATAAAGGACGCGGGGAATATACAGGAGTAGTTCAGCAAGGGAACGTGATGATGCCGAGTGAATATGTAGATTCGCTTGTAGGGCGCCTTTCACATATGGAGAAGGGGCTTATTATTTGTGGAGACGATAGTCATTCAGAACTCGCAGCATTTGCGGCAGAATTAGCTGAAAAAACGGGATATCCACTATTAGCGGATCCGCTTTCTAACATTCGTAGCGGACACCACGATAAAACGATGGTAATCGACTGTTACGATACATTTTTACGAAATGAGCTATTAAAGGAAACGTGGAAGCCAGAAGTTATGATTCGCTTTGGTGGTATGCCTGTTTCGAAAGCATTGACGCAGTTCATCAAAAAACAAACGAAAGCCGTTCATATCGTTGTTGACGAATCTGGACAATGGAGAGATCCAGCTCTTGTTGCGACAGAAGTTGTCCAAGCAAGTGATATTGCATTTTGCAGTGCACTAATAGAAAAAATGCCAGTTATGAAAAAGAATGATTGGTTCGGAATGTGGAAACATATAAACGAAAAAACGAAGGAAACGCTTCGTGAAATGGAAACATATGAAACGGCATTTGAAGGGAAAGTCATTACGGATATTGTCCGCGTATTACCAGAAGGGGCAACGTTATTTGCAAGTAATAGTATGCCAATTCGTGATACAGATTCATTCTTCTTCACATCGGAGAAAAATATTCAAGTGATGGCAAACCGCGGTGTAAATGGGATTGATGGAATCATTTCAACAGCTTTAGGAGCGAGCATTATTTGTGAACCGCTCGTATTAGTGATCGGTGATTTATCATTTTATCACGATTTAAACGGATTATTAGCCGCAAAATTACATGAATTAAATATAACAATTGTCGTTGTAAATAATGACGGTGGCGGTATTTTCTCATTCTTACCACAGTACGAGAAAAAGGAACATTTCGAATCGTTATTTGGAACACCGATTGGTCTTGATTATGAACACGTTGTTAAAATGTACGGTGGTTCATTTAGCCGTGTAAATGGTTGGGAGCAATTCCGCGAAGAGGTACAAAAAGGAACAAGGGCGGAAGGTTTACACGCTGTAGAAATTTGTACGAACCGTGATGAAAACTTAACATTGCACCGCAAATTATGGGCGAAAACACAGGACGTAATTACTACATCGTTGCAAGGTGAATCAAAATGAACGTAACGCTGCAAGGTGTATCGTATGAATATGAAGTAGTCGGAAGCGGGGAACCACTTCTACTTCTTCATGGTTTTACGGGAAGCATGGAAACGTGGCGTTCTTTCGTTCCTTCTTGGAGCGAGCAATTTCAAGTCATTTTAGTAGACATTGTTGGGCATGGAAAAACAGAAAGTCCCGAAGATGTGATGCATTATGATATTCGAAATGCGGCATTGCAAATGAAAGAGCTACTAGACTATCTTCATATTGAAAAAGCGCACATACTTGGCTATTCAATGGGCGGTAGACTGGCGATTACGATGGCATGCCTATATCCAGAATATGTACGTTCTCTTTTATTAGAAAATTGTACAGCTGGGCTTGAAAGTGAAGAGGATAGAAAAGAACGTTGTGAAAAAGATGAGCGACTTGCTCATAAAATTGAGCGTGAAGGCATTAAAAGCTTTGTATCAATGTGGGAAAATATTACGCTGTTTGAAACGCAAAAAAGTTTAGCACAAAACGTACAAGAAGCAGTGCGAAAAGAACGACTTGCTAACAATCCAAAAGGACTTGCAAATAGCTTGCGCGGCATGGGAACAGGGGCTCAGCCTTCATGGTGGAATGAGCTGCAAAACTTAAAGATGCCTGTTCTTTTAATGAACGGAGAGTATGATGAAAAGTTCTTTCGTATATTAAAAAACATTGAAAAATGCGTCCCTGACGCGAAATTTGTCAAAATTGATGGTGCTGGCCATGCAATTCATGTGGAACAACCGGAAAAGTTTGATACAATAGTAAAGGGATTTCTAAAAACTATGCAGTGATGCTTTTTTCATCTAAGAAGGAAGACACACTTATAGAGGAGATCAGAAATATACAAGGAGGTAGTTGTAATGGCTATTGAATGGGTAAAAGAAGGCAATTACGAAGATATTATTTATTCAACATACAATGGTATCGCAAAGATTTCGATTAACCGTCCTGAAGTACATAACGCATTCCGTCCAAAAACGGTAATGGAGTTAATCAACGCTTTTGCACATGCTCGTGATGATGCAAATGTTGGCGTTATCATTTTAACAGGTGAAGGTGGACGTGCATTCTGTTCTGGCGGCGACCAAAAAGTTCGCGGTCATGGCGGATATGTAGGTGACGACCAAATCCCACGTCTTAACGTATTAGACTTACAACGTCTAATTCGCGCAATTCCTAAACCAGTTATCGCGATGGTAGCAGGTTATGCAATCGGTGGAGGACACGTACTTCATATCGTATGTGACTTAACAATCGCTGCAGACAACGCTGTATTCGGACAAACAGGTCCTAAAGTAGGAAGCTTTGACGGTGGATACGGAGCTGGTTACTTAGCTCGTATGGTAGGCCACAAGAAAGCTCGCGAAATTTGGTACCTATGCCGTCAATATAACGCACAAGAAGCGCTTGATATGGGCTTAGTAAATACAGTAGTACCATTAGAACAACTTGAAGCAGAAACAGTACAATGGGCACAAGAAATCTTAGCAAACAGCCCAATGGCACTTCGTTTCCTAAAAGCTGCATTCAACGCAGACACAGACGGTCTAGCTGGTATTCAACAATTAGCTGGAGATGCAACGTTATTGTACTACACAACTGACGAAGCAAAAGAAGGTCGCGACGCGTTCAAAGAAAAACGCAGTCCGGACTTCGGTCAATTCCCTCGTTTCCCGTGATTAAACCAAAAGCGGAGCCGACTGTTTAGCCTCGTAGGAAGAAGTGAAGCCAACGAACATTCTAGCCGCTGTAGCTAGATGGGATCAAATGGAAACAAAACAACTAAGAGACTTGATGTCATATCAAGTCTCTTTCTTTCATGAAAGGAGAATGAACAATGGAGACGATGCCAAATTGGTTAATGCAACGTGCATTTTTAACACCAGATCGCACTGCAATTGAAATAGAGGAAGAGAAAGTTACTTTTATGCAGCTACATGAAAAAGTAGTATCTGTTTGTGAACACCTCACGCATGTAGGAGTGAAACGGGGACAAAAGGTGGCTGTTCTGATGAAAAATGGTATGGAGATGGTTTCAGTTATTCACGCCCTATCTTACGTAGGTGCAGTAGCTGTGCTTTTAAATACGCGTCTTTCAAGAGAAGAGCTACTTTGGCAAATGGATGATGCTGAAGTTATTTGTTTAGTGACGGATCAAGATTTTGATGCTAAAGCTGTTCCTGTCTATTCATTTGCTGAAGTGATGAATGGACCGAAGGCGGAAGCCTCTATACAAGAAGAATTCTCTTTAGAAGAAGCGATGACAATTATTTATACGTCAGGGACGACAGGGAAACCGAAAGGCGTTATTTTAACGTACGGCAATCACTGGGCAAGCGCGGTTGGTTCTTCGCTTAATTTAGGGCTTCGTGATGATGATTGCTGGTTAGCTTGTATGCCGATGTTCCACGTTGGCGGTCTTTCCCTTTTAATGAAAAACATTATGTACGGAATGCGCATTTTACTCGTTCCGAAATATGATGCAGATTTTATTCATACTGCACTTCAAACGAGAGGCGTTACGATTATTTCTGTCGTATCAAAAATGTTAACTGATTTATTAGAGAGACTTGGAGAAGGGACATATCCATCTTCTTTACGATGCATGTTACTTGGCGGAGGACCAGCCCCGAAACCGTTATTAGAAACGTGTGTAGATAAAGGAATTCCTGTGTATCAAACGTACGGTATGACAGAAACGTCGTCCCAAATTTGTACGTTATCTGCAGATTACATGTTAACGAAAGTAGGGTCAGCTGGAAAACCACTATTTCAGTGCCAACTTCGTATTGAAAAAGATGGCGTCGTAGTGCCGCCGCGTACGGAAGGCGAAATCGTAGTAAAGGGACCAAACGTAACAGGCGGTTACTTTAACCGTGAAGATGCGACGCGCGAAACAATTCAAAACGGATGGCTTCATACTGGTGACCTCGGTTATTTAGACGAAGAAGGATTTTTATATGTATTAGATCGCCGCAGTGATTTAATTATTTCTGGCGGAGAGAATATATATCCGGCTCAAATTGAAGAGGTGTTGCTCTCTCATCCAGCGGTAGCGGAAGCCGGTGTTGTTGGTATGATTGACGATAAATGGGGACAAGTGCCCGCTGCTTTTGTTGTAAAAAGCGGAGAGGTAACAGAAGAAGAAATTCTTCATTTTTGCGAGGAGAAATTAGCGAAATATAAGGTGCCGAAGAAAGCATGTTTCTTAGAGGAATTACCACGAAACGCTTCGAAAAAATTGTTAAGACGAGAGTTAAGACAATTAGTGGAGGAGATGTAGGTGGAGATAAAAAAAGCGAAACTTTATATAACGGAAATGCCACTTGTAATCCCGTTTGCTGCAAGCTACGGAACGTATGAAACGCGTGAGAGTATCGTCATTGAATTAGAAGATACGGACGGATACATTGGATTTGGTGAAGTCGTTGCTTTTTCTGAACCATGGTACACGGAAGAAACAGTGAAGACAGCGCTGCATGTACTGCGAGACTTTTTATTACCTGATTTATTAAAGGCTGAAATTTCTCATCCGAATGAAATACCGAGTTTGTTTCAGCATATAAAAAGAAACCGAATGGCAAAGGCCGGAATTGAAGGGGCTGTTTGGGATTTATATGCGAAGCGTCAAAAGAAATCGTTAGCGACATTGCTTGGCGGAACTAGGACTGAAATTGAAGTCGGTGTTGTAATTGGGATCAATACGATTCCGGTTATGTTAAAACAAATCGAGAAGTACGCAGAAGAAGGATACGAGCGTTTTAAAGTAAAAATAAAGCCAGAGCATGATTACGAATTATTGAAAGAAATACGTAAAGAGTTTCCGCATATCCCGTTAATGGCTGATGCAAATTCAGCGTATACATTAGCGGATACGGAGAGTCTAAAACGACTAGATGAATTCCAATTAATGATGATTGAACAGCCACTAGCGGATTATGATTTTCTTGATCATGCACAGCTGCAAAAGAAAATTGAAACGCCAATTTGTTTAGACGAAAGCATTCATAGTTTAGAAGACGCGCGCGTTGCGATTACACTTGGCAGCTGCCAAATCGTTAACATTAAACCAGGGCGAGTAGGCGGATTAACAGAATCGGTTCAAATTCATAATTATTGCATGGAACATAACATATCAGTTTGGTGCGGTGGTATGGTAGAGATGGGGATTTCACGAGCGCAAAATGTTGCGCTTGCCTCATTGCCGAACTTTACGATTCCAGGCGATATATCTGCTTCTAGTCGACATTGGGAGAAGGATATTATTTCGCCGACAGTGATGCTTGAGGGCGGAAAAGTGATTGTACCGCAAAGCGTTGATGCTGAGTATGAAGTTGACCGCGGAAGATTGGAAGAAATAACGAAGCAGCGGATTGTTTTTGAGCGATGAATTGAATCTTTAATCAGGATGTCCGCAAATAGCGAGAGGATTTTGTCGTTAATTGTCGGTAAGTCGATATAATTCAATAATCGCTGATATAATTCGAGTTACGGTTGATATAATTGGAAAATCGCCGATATAATTCAAGTTGTGTTCGATATATTTGGAAAATCGTCGATATAATTTCATTTACTAAGGCTACTCAAATGAGTAGCCTTTTTTGTATTGTACAAATTGGATAGACTAGTTTAAAATCGAGCGTATAAAGGGGGAGTAAAATGAAGCGCATTTCAATTTTAATAGCGGATGATGAGGCAGAAATTGCTGATTTAATTGAGATACATTTAGAAAAAGAAGGGTACCATGTTGTGAAGGCAGCGGATGGTGAAGAGGCAGTTCATATTATTGAAACGCAGCCAATCGACTTAGTGGTTTTAGATATTATGATGCCGAAAATGGATGGGTATGAGGTGACGCGTCAAATTCGCGCGAAGCATCATATGCCGATCATTTTCTTGAGTGCGAAAACTTCGGACTTTGATAAGGTGACAGGTCTTGTATTAGGTGCAGATGATTATATGACGAAACCTTTTACGCCGATTGAATTAGTCGCACGTGTAAATGCACAATTACGCCGATTTCTTACATTAAATCAACCGAAAGTAGCGGAGAGCAAATCTGCTTTAGAGGTAGGCGGAGTTATTATTGATCCTGAACGAAGAACAGTGAACGTGTACGGAGAGCAAATTGAGTTAACACCGAAAGAGTTCGATATTCTATATTTATTAGCGAGTCATCCGAAGAAAGTGTACAATGTGGAAAATATTTTTCAGCACGTATGGGCAGATGATTATTATGAAGGTGGAAATACAGTTATGGTACATATTCGTACGTTGCGGAAAAAACTTGGGGAAGATAAAAGAAAAGATAAGTTAATAAAAACAGTGTGGGGGGTAGGTTATACTTTCAATGGGTAACATGATGAAAAGCTTTCGATTTAAAATGATTACCTTATTTGCGTTAAGTATGGTGCTCGCAGCTACTGTAACTTATATGATTTATAAAGGATTACAGCTGTATTATAAAACGATGGTGCGCTATGAAGAGCCTTTAGCGCAATTTCGGTCAATGGTAAGGGAATTTGGAGACATTAACTTCTTTTTAATTTTCTTTATTCCGTTATCTATTATCTTTTTCTTCTTTTTAACAAAACCGTATTTAAAATACTTTGATGAAATTTCTAATGGGATTCATCATCTTGCGAACGGAGATTTTACAAAACAAGTTCCAATTTCATCAAATGATGAATTTGGAAATATCGCACGTGAAATAAATGTTGCGAGTGAAAAGTTAAAAGAAGCTGTGGAAAGAGGAGACTTTGCGGAAAGTAGTAAAGATCAGCTCGTTGTGAATTTGGCTCATGATTTAAGAACGCCATTAACATCCGTGTTAGGATATTTAGATTTAATTCTTAAAGATGAGAACTTAACAAAAGAACAAATTAAACATTTTTCCACGATTGCATATACGAAATCGCAAAGGCTGGAAAGTTTAATCGATGAGTTATTTGAAATTACACGTATGAATTATGGCATGTTACAACTAAATAAAAAGCCAATTGATATAAGTGAGCTGCTTATACAGCTAGATGAGGAATTGTATCCGTTATTAGAAAAACATCATTTAGAAGCTAGATTGAATGTTGATCCTCATTTACCGATTAACGGTGATGGAAAATTGCTAGCTAGAGTATTTGAAAACTTGTTAACAAATGCCGTTCGATACGGATATGATGGGCAATTTGTTGATATGAATGGGTATATCGATAATGAAGAAGTTGTCGTACAAGTTATGAATTACGGAGATAGCATTCCAGAAGAAGATTTACCGTATCTATTTGATATGTTTTATACAGGTGATAAATCGAGAACGGAGAACCGTGGCGGGACAGGTCTGGGACTATTTATTGCAAAAAATATTGTCGAGCAGCATAACGGTACGATTTCTGCTGAAAGTAATGTAGTTAGAACAATGTTTGAAGTACGATTGCCAAAAGACAAGAACTTAACAATTTAATAAAAATTTAAACTTTACCCCACTTTTTATTTTAATAGTTTTTTCTATTCTAGACGTAAGTTACGTTAAGGAGGAACTAGAAATGAAAAAGTGGGTATTTATTTCTTTTTTTATAGCATGCACAATCTGTGTAGGCGTTTATATATCACCGTTGTTTCAAAAGGAAATTGATGTGAAAATTGATGGAAAAGATAGTGCGGTAAAGGCTGCCAATATGGAAAATGTGGAGATTACAAAAGAAGAAATTTATAAAGGGGATTTATTATTAGTTAACAAAGATTACCCAGTAAAAAAAGATAGTATTAGGTCTGATATTATAAATGTAAATCATAGTAGTGAATTAGTAAGAGGCTATGTAATATTTGATAGAAATCTTCGTTTATCAAAGGATGTTGTGAAAAAGTTTTTGAACGTTGTCGATGCAGCTGGAAAAGACGGAGTACAGAATTTCTTAATGAGTAGTGGGTATCGAGATTTTAAAGAACAAAGTAAATTATATAAAGAAATGGGATCGGATTATGCACTCCCGGCAGGATACAGTGAACATAATTTAGGATTATCACTGGACGTTGGTTCAACGCAAAAGAAAATGGAGAAAGCTCCTGAAGGTAAGTGGGTTGCAGAAAACGTATGGAAGCACGGCTTTGTGTTACGCTATCCGAAAAATAAGAGTCATATTACAGGCATTCAATATGAACCGTGGCACATTCGTTATGTCGGCTTACCTCATAGCGCAATTATGCAAAAAAAGAAAATTACATTAGAGGAATACTTAGACTTCTTGAAAGAGAAAAAAGAAATCACAACCGATGTGGAAGGTAAGAAATATACGGTTTCTTATTATAAAGTTTCGGGGAATATGAAAGTGAACGTTCCAGCAAATAAGCAGTATGAAATTTCGGGGAACAATATGGACGGGGTTATTGTGACGATTCAGGAATAGAGAAAGAGGTTGTTCCGTTTTGGAGCAGCCTTTTCGTATATAAGAAAGGGATTGGCGTTTTTTGTCGGTAAATCGATATTCCTTGTCGAATCGTTGATATATTTTGAGTTACGATAGATATAATTGAAAAATCGTTGATATATTGTAAGTTATGATAGATATATTCGAAAAATCGTTGATATAATTTCCTGTACTATCAGCATTTTGAGGAGTATCTTTTATTTCACTTTTAAACATTATAACGTTATATTTACTTCTCTCTTTTTTTGTGTTACGCTAAACGTGTGAAAGAGATATAAAATGAAACTTTAATGTAAGCGTATTCTTATGGCTTCTTATAGAAAAGGGTGGAAGTACAATGACAGAACGATTCGTACTACGTAATGTGAAACGTGTGAACGGGGAAGAGATTGACATTGTAATTGAAAATAATAAAATCGCACAGGTGACGAAAGCTGGTGCTGGTGAGGGTGGAAAGGTTCTTGATTACTCAGGTACTTACGTATCGAGTGGTTGGATTGATTTGCACGTTCATGCTTTTCCAGAGTTTGATCCATATGGCGATGAGTTGGATGAAATTGGCGTTAAGCAAGGGGTAACGACAATTGTTGATGCGGGTAGCTGCGGAGCTGATCGCATTGCAGATTTAGTAAAAAGTAGAGAACAGGCGAAAACGAATTTATTTGCCTTTTTAAATATTTCTCGCATCGGTTTGAAACGAATTGATGAATTATCCAATATGGAATGGATCGATAAAGAGAAAATAATAGAAGCAGTAGAAAAGTATAAAGATGTAATCGTTGGGTTAAAAGCGAGAATGAGTAAAAGTGTCGTTTGTGATAGTGGAATTGAACCACTTCATGTAGCTCGCTCTTTATCCCGTGAAACATCATTGCCGATTATGGTACATATCGGTTCAGCGCCTCCTCGCATTGAGGAAGTTGTATCTCTTTTAGAAAAAGATGATGTCATTACACATTACTTAAACGGGAAAGAAAATAATTTATTTGATGAAGAAGGCAAACCGTTACCTGTGTTACTAGATGCAGTGAATCGCGGTGTGCATTTAGATGTTGGGCATGGTAATGCTAGTTTTTCTTTTAAAGTAGCAGAAGCAGCGAAGCGTCACGATATTGCCTTTAATACAATTAGTACAGATATTTATCGGAAGAATCGTATACACGGTCCAGTGTATAGTATGGCTCACGTTCTTTCGAAATTCCTTTACTTAGGTTATCCGCTAGAAGAAGTAATTGATGCGGTTACGAAAAATGCAGCAGAATGGCTTAAGAAACCAGAGCTTGGCCGCATTCAAGAAGGAGATATTGCAAATTTAACTTTATTTACGGTGAAAGATGAGAAGGTTACGTTAATTGATTCAGAAGGGGATCAGCGCATTGCTGAAAAAAGGATTGATACGAAAGGGGTTGTAATCAATGGGTCATTCATTGAATGCTAAGTACGGATTAAAAAGAGTAATTAATGCGAGCGGTAGAATGAGTATTTTAGGTGTATCCGCTCCGACAGATACAGTTATGGATGCGATGAAACATGGTGGACAAAATTATGTGGAAATTGCTGATTTAGTAGATAAAGCAGGAGACCATATTGCGAGAATTCTAGATGCAGAGGCAGCGGTTGTTGTGAACTCAGCATCGAGCGGAATTGCGCTTTCTATTGCTGGTATCGTTACAGAAGGAAATCGTCGTAAAAGTGAAAGACTTCATCAAGAGGTCATCGCGAAAAACGAAGTGATCATGTTAAAAGGTCATAACGTTCAATACGGTGCTCCTGTTGAAACGATGATTTATTTAGGCGGTGGCAAACTTGTAGAAGTTGGCTACGCAAATGAAGGGAAAGCTGAGCATATTGAAGATGCAATTGGTGAAAATACAGCGGCGATTCTATATGTGAAATCCCATCATGCAGTGCAAAAAAATATGATTTCTGTTGAAGAAGCATGGGAAGTAGCGCAGCGAAATAACATCCCACTTATCGTCGATGCGGCAGCTGAAGAAGATATTCAAAAATATGTGAAGTATTCAGACCTTGCCATTTATAGCGGTTCAAAGGCAATTGAAGGACCTACTTCAGGTATTGTTGGCGGTAAAAGAAAGTATATTGAGTGGCTGAAAGTGCAATTACATTGCATCGGAAGAAGTATGAAAGTTGGGAAAGAAACAACATTTGGATTACTTCAAGCGCTTGATGAGTACGGAGTAAAAGAAGATAAGAGTGAGCAAGAAAAAGAGTTGTTACAAGTACTTATGCCGCTAAAAGAATTAAACGGTGTAAATGTAACAATCGTTCAAGATGAAGCGGGAAGAGCAATCTTTAGAGCTCGTATTCATATTAACGAGAAAGAGTTAAATAAATCGGCAAAAGACGTTGTGACTGCATTACGCGACGGGGAAATCGCAATTTACACACGTGATTACGGAGTAAGACAAGGATTCTTTGATATCGATCCACGTCCACTTCAAGGTGATGACATACATGTGATTGAAGAAAAAATGAGAGAAATTGTAGGGGGAAACTAAAATGACAAACATTCAAAAACGTTTTTATAAAGGCCGCGTAGCATTAAATGTATTAGCGAACAATATCGAAAATGCGAAAGATATTTTTGAAGCAGCAGAAGGTTATGTAGTAGTAGGAGTGTTATCAAAAGATTACCCAACTGTAGAAGAAGCTGTTACAGCGATGAAAGCATACGGAAAAGAAATTGATGATGCTGTATCAATCGGACTAG
This sequence comes from Bacillus sp. MN7755, assembly GCF_054771475.1. NCBI lineage: Bacteria > Bacillati > Bacillota > Bacilli > Caryophanales > Bacillaceae > Bacillus > Bacillus sp. MN7755. The sequence continues at coordinate 390,019 of NZ_BTRL01000017.1, read as the reverse complement.
GAGCAGGAGATAATCGCCAAGCGGCAGTTGTAGCTGAAATTGCGAAGTATTATCCTGGTAGCCATATTAACCAAGTGTTCCCTTCAGTTGGAGCAACGCGTGCAAATCTTGGTAGAAAAGATAGCTGGATTAATAGTTTAGTATCACCAACAGGAAAGGTAGGTTACGTAAATATTTCTACTGGTCCAATTAGTGCTGCTGGAGAAGAAAAAGCAATCGTTCCAATTAAAACAGCGATTGCACTTGTACGTGATATGGGCGGAAATTCATTGAAATACTTCCCGATGAAAGGTCTAGCTCATGAAGAAGAATATCGCGCAGTTGCGAAAGCTTGTGCGGAAGAAGGATTCGCATTAGAGCCAACGGGCGGAATCGATAAAGAAAACTTTGAAACAATTGTACGTATTGCGCTTGAAGCAAATGTAGAGCAAGTTATTCCGCATGTGTACTCTTCTATTATTGATAAAGAAACTGGCAATACGAAAACAGAAGATGTTCGCGAATTATTAGCAGTAGTGAAGAAGTTAGTTGATCAATATGCGTAAGAAAATTGCAGCATTCGGTGAAGTAATGATGCGCCTGCAAGTACCAGGATATGAATTGTTGTCGCAAGCAAATACATTAAAATACTCATTTTCTGGTACAGGTGTGAACGTTGCAGCTGCGCTTTCTCATCTAGGGCATGAAGGGCTTCTTATTTCAACTTTACCGGAAAATTCGGTTGGAGATGCGGCATTATCTTATATTCAAAAGTTAGGTGTGCAAACATCACTTGTTTCAAGAGGCGGCAAATATGTCGGCATGTACTTTTTGGAAAATGGATTTGGTGCACGTGCAAGCTGCGTTACATATTCAAATCGACTAGAAAGTAGTTTCAATACGGCATGTGAAGAAATCTATCAATTTGAAGAGATCGCACAGGAAATTGATATCGTTCATTTTTGCGGGATTACACTTGCGATGAATGATACTGTGCGTCGTCACATGAAATCTTTAGCGAAAGCAGTGAAAGAAAACGGAGGCACTGTCGTTTTTGATTGCAATTATCGTCCGTCACTTTGGGGAGAAGACGGATATGAGCAGGCGAAACCGCATTATGAAGAAATGTTAGGGCTAGCTGATATTGTAATGATGAACGAAAAAGATGCAATGTTTGTTCTAGGAATGAAAACAGAAGAGATGGAGCGCGAGGCACAGCTGATGGATCTAATTCCAAAGGTAGCTGAAACGTATCGTATCGCTACAATTGCTGGTACACATCGCTCTATTAATAGTGATAATACACACTCGCTTCGCGGGTTTATATGTAAAGATGGTGCGTTCACTTTTGCAAAAACACTTACGTTTTCTGTATATGATAGAATAGGTGCTGGAGATGCTTATACGAGCGGGATTATTCATGGCGAGATAGAAGAGTTTGCACCAGAGAAAGCTGTTTCATTTGCGTCAGCAGCTGGAATGCTTGCACATACAATCGTCGGTGATACGCCAATGTCATCAGAGAAGGATATACTTCGGGCAATGACGGCATCAGTAGGTGATGTAGAAAGGTAGTGGGTGTAACGGTGAACGTAACGAGGAAAAAAGGACCATTATATTTACAAATAAAAAACATTATTCGTGATCGAATATTGCATGGTGTATATGCGATTCATACGAATATTCCTTCTGAACCACAGTTAGAAGAAGAGTTCAAAGTGAGTAAAATTACAGTACGAAATGCGATTAAAGAACTTGCTCAAGAAGGATATTTGGAAAAGAAAAGCGGTAAAGGAACGAAAGTCATCCGTAATACTTCTGCGACAAAACTGTCAAAGGGTAAGAAATTTACAGAAGTGTTAGTGGAAGAAGGCTATAAAGTACAGAAGAAATTGCTAAAGGCAGAAATCGTTCAGAATGAAGAAGGGACAGTGCCATTTCGATTATTCGGTAAAGAGAGTTTTCGTATTGAACGTTTATATACGTTAAATGATGCACCGTACATTCATTATACGCACTATTTCTCAGCTAAAATGGCAAGTACAGATTTATCGGACTTTGACTTGCAATCGCTTTACGATTTAGTTGAAGACCGAGGTATACATTTAGAAAACTTCAGAGATGAATTCGCTGTTGGACTGGTACCTAGTTTCGTTGCAGAAGCGTTAGGTGAAAAAGAGGGCACAGCGTTGTTAAAACGAATGCGCTATTCTTACGATGAAGTTGGCGAAGTAATTGAATATAGCGAAGGCTACTACAATACAGAAATGCAGCATTATGTAGTGAATTATGACGTATAAAAAAAGAGGGGATTTTCCCTCTTTTTTTATAAAGTAAGGGGAATGAGAGATGGATATATACTTATTAATCGTCACGTTACTTGCAATCGCGATTGTTATTTTAGGGGTATCATGGTGGAAATGGCATGCATTTATTAGTTTAACAGTTGCGAGTTTATTTTTAGCTATCATGTCTGGACTGAATTTAACGAAAATAGTGACTGCCTATGAAACTGGTGTTGGTAGTGTACTAGGGCATTTAGTTGGTATTTTAGCTCTCGGAACAATTTTAGGGAAAATGATGTCCGATTCAGGGGCCGGCATGCAAGTGGCAGATTTCTTTATTCGATTTTTCGGTGTGAAGAAACTACCTTGGGCTATGTTATTTGCAGGATTTGTTATAGGGATTCCAGTATTTTTTGAAGTGGGAATCGTCATTTTATTACCACTCGTTATCTCGATTCGAAAAACGACGAAGCAAAACATCTTATTAATTGCCTTACCTGTTATTGCAGGATTATCTATTGTTCACGGGCTCGTGCCACCACATCCAGGTGCGATGACGGCAATCGGTATTTATAACGCGAACTTTAGGAAAGGTACTCTTATATTCATTAATTATCGCGTTACCAACAGCTATTATTGCAGGACCAGTATTTGCAAAGTGGGTACATAAGAGAGTTATACCAGAAAATGAACCGGAGCTTGTTCGAGTTACGACTGTCTCAACTGATTTGCCAAGTCGTAAAGTTTCATTCTTTATTATTTTATTACCAGTTGTATTGATGATTTTATCAGTCGTTGCACCGTATATTTCATTACCGGAAAAGATAACTGAATTTTTCGTGTTTATAGGAAGCCCAGTAATCGCTTTACTCATTTCATGTTTTGCAGCGTTTTATTTACTTGGCATGAGACAAGGTATTAATAAAAAGATGATTAAAAAATTAACAGACGATAGTTTATTACCGGTCGGTTCTATTATTTTAATTATCGGTGCAGGCGGTGGGTTTAAACAAATATTAATTGAAAACGGCGTTGGAACAGCGATTGCACAAATGGCAGAACATATATCGTTATCACCAATCGTATTAGCTTTCATGGTAGCTGGATTAATCCGAATTGCAACAGGTTCAGCGACAGTAGCATTAACGACAGCAGCAGGAATTGTATCACCAGTTATTCAGCACATGTCTGGTGTGAATTTAGAGTTACTTGTTATTGCAACCGGTGCAGGTTCATTAATGTTTTCTCACGTAAATGATGCAGGGTCCTGGCTTGTAAAAGAGTATTTAGGTTTGACAGTAAAAGAAACGTTTAAAACGTGGACGGTGCTGGAGACATTGTTATCATTTATTGCATTCGGTTTTGCCCTTATGTTGAATATGTTTCTTTAAAAGATACCTGAATAGGTATCTTTTTTTTGATGAAGCCCAATTGCCAAAACAAGCCCGTTTTTAAGTAAGCCAAGCTTCCTATTCGCCCTGAAAACATACTATAAATGGAATCCCCTCATTTAGAGCAAGGTGAACTTGTTATGAATGATACTAAAGGAGGAATAGAGTAATGAGCGAAAAGTGTGAACACAGACATGATGATTGTAACCGCAGACATGGGTGCGGCGGCGGTTTTGCGCTTCTAATCGTATTGTTTATTTTATTAATCATCATCGGTGCTAGCTGCTTCGGCGGTGGCGGTTCTTGTGGTTATGGTGGTTACGGCGGCGGCTATGGTGGATATTGCTGCTAATTAAAAACTATTGAAAATGGCCTTGTGCGTATTGCACAAGGCCATTTTATTCATATTTTGATATGCTGTGATAATTTATTAATGTACAGAGAGCGAATTAAGAAGAAGAAAATAATCTCGATAATCCCGAAAAAGGTGAGTACAATTAATAACTCTTTTAGTAAAGAAAAAGCGAACATGCTTTGTAAAAACTTAACTGCAAATAACGTGTGAACACCAGCAACGATGTAAGGGACGAAAAATAAAATTCCTAATTGAATCGTTGCGGAGCGAAACATTTCTGACTCAGTTAATCCAAGCTTTGTAATCGTAATGTATTTTTGTTTTTCAGTCGTTAAGTCGTTATACATACGGAAGTATAAAACACTAGCCGCACCGATAAAGAAAATAAAGCCGAGAAATGCCCAGATAAAGAATCGAGCGACTGCATTTTCCTTACTGTGAAGGAGTTCATCCGTAGCTGTATCAATATGAAATGGCTGGCTGAAATTTTCTTCATCCTTATGTGCTTCATACAAGGTTTCTGAATCGTGATCTAAGCTTTTTAATATGTTTTTTGTAGGGATAATTGCATTTTCCCAATTTTCTACGAAATAGTTATAAACTGTAATGGTTTCAATATGAGGAATCATATTTTCAATTACTTCATCTTGCATCACAATTAAATGAGGTAATGTAAAGGGTGGCGCGATTCCTTTATTAATAAAACCTTTAATTTGAAATTCTTTTTTATTAGAACCAAGTGTAATCGTGTCCTGCTTCGCAAATGGGTTAGACACGAGATTTAGTAGTGCTGGTGAATAGCGAGAAATACTATAAACTTGTGTAGAATCGAGAGTGATTTCTGGTCTGTTTAATTGCTTTGCAATTGCGTTATAATCACTCATTTTCATAATGGCAATTGACTCTTTTGAAGTTGTATCTTTTAAAACGGTAAACTTATATTTGTTATATTGAAAATTAGCATTTGTAAGTTCAGTTTCAATCGTAGTAATATGCTTTTGTTCAAATGCATTAGCACCTTCTGATGTATAGGTGAAGGGTATTGGATATCGTTCTAGTATGGATGCTTTCGTATGGTTGTTTGCTGCAAATAACCCGATAATAATTGTAAAGGCAAGTGCAGATAGCATAGAAACGATAAAGAGTACATTAATATTACTGCGGGTACGAGAAACTAAATCTGAAATCCATAACATATTTATTTGTTTCAAATAAAACTTTCTTCGTTTCTTTAAAATATAGATAAAGAGAAGAAATGTTTGTGAAAAGAATAAATATGTCCCGACTACTACGAGCGGTAAAATAGATAGCATAATTAAGAATACGGATCCATTTTGTGCATTTTTTTCAGTTACATAGCCTTGTGGATAACCGGCGATATAATAGCATAGGCCTAAACAAGTTAAAGCAAATAGCGAAATGAGTATAGATGGTTTTTTTTCGCTCTTCTCTTTTTTAACTCCCTTAATAAGCTGCGTTGTTTTTCGAGTACGAATAAACATTGGTGTAAACGTAGAAACGATTAAAAATAAAATGATAAACGTTACGGTTGTAACGATAATCGCTTCTGTTGGCCAATATAAATAAAGGCCTTTCGCACTTGTTAATTTCGAAGTGACTAATAAGAAAAAGTTAGAAAATACAAGACCACCTTGAATGCCGATAAAGATAGATAATATCCCGATTATCATGTTTTCAGTAAATAAAAGTCTTTTTAATTGTCTCTGTGAGATACCGAGAATCGTGAGTATCCCAAATTGCTGCTTACGAACATTTAAAAAAGTTCCAATTGAATATAAGAGAAAGAAGAACGAGAACATAACGATCACAAGCTGTGCTGTACTAGCTAAGTTCATTAGAGGATCACGTTCTTGAAAGCTTTGTACACTTTGTAAGCGCGGATGATACGCGTATACAGTAAACGAAAAGAAAACCATTATAGAAAAAGCACTACTTACAAAATAAGCGAAATATGCTTTCGAATTACGCGAGACATTTTTAAATGCGAATTGCCAAAATGTCATCCACGTCTTCCTCCTAATAACGCTAAAACATCTAATATTTCTTGATAAAACTTCTCGCGATATAGCCCGCGGTGCAGTTCGTTATAAAGCTCGCCGTCTTTAATGAAAATGACGCGGTTACAATAACTGGCTGCAAATGGATCATGCGTAACCATTAAAATCGTTGCATCTTCTTCTTTGTTTAACTTTGTAAATAACTCCATTACATCAATAGCTGCTTTCGAGTCTAGGTTCCCTGTCGGTTCATCAGCTAGTAAGAGAGAAGGATGATGAATAACGGCGCGTGCTACAGCAGTACGCTGTGCTTGTCCTCCTGAAACTTCAAAAATACGTTTATTTAAAATATGATCGATTCCTAGTTTGGTTGAGATGCTATCGAGTTTTTTGTCCATCTCTTTTAAAGGAACATTGTCTAACGTTAAAGGTAATACGATATTTTCTCCAATCGTTAACGTATCGAGTAAGTTAAAGTTTTGAAAAACAAATCCTAACTCTTGGCGACGGAAAATAGCTAATTTTTCTCTACGAAATGTGTGCGGTCGCTTCCCGTTAATTACGACTTCCCCAGAAGTAGGCGAATCGATTGTAGAAATAACGTTTAAAAATGTAGATTTACCACTTCCAGATGGCCCCATAATTGCAACGAATTCACCTTTATCTACGTGCAAATTTATATTTTTTAAAGCTGTATGAGGGACTTTTCCCTCATACACTTTTGAGACGTTTTTTATGTGTAATACTTCTTCCATAGTAATCACCTTTCTATCTGTTAAAACTTAATGTGTTGTGATAATTTTTGCATATAAAAGGAACGAATTAAAAGGAAAAATAGAATTTCAACTGTTCCAAAAATCATAAGTACGACTGTAATCTCAGCGAAGAACGAGAGATTTAAAATTTCTTGTAACATCTTTGTCGCGAACATCGTATGGATGGATGCCATAATGTAAGGGACAAAGAATAAAATAGCGAGTTGAATGGTAGCAGATCGCTTCATTTCGTCTTCTGTTAAACCAATTTTTGTAATCGTTACATATTTTTCTTGCTCGTTTGTTAAGTCAGTATACATACGGAAGTAAAGAACACTACCAGCACCAATAAAGAAAATAACACCAAGGAAAGTTCCAATCAAGAAAAATGAAGCGACATTTAGTTTCGTTTTGTATAGAGAGTCACTTGCTTCACTTGCATGGAATGGTGCATGTTCTGCTTGAATAGCTGCATTGTCGTTACTGATTTTTGTTATAAATGCAGCACCGATATTATATGCCTTTTCCCAATTCGGCACTTTGAAGCTATATACACTCATTTGTTTGGAAATAGTTGATAAGGCTTCTACATTTTCATCAGATATAATGAGTAACTTCGGTACTAACCAGTTTGGGAACGGACTAGTACTTTTATAATCCTTCACTTTCAAATGTAAAGAGTTTTGAGTAAGTGTAAGACTATCTCTTTTTTCTTTATCATAAAATGTTCCAATGAAATGATCATCTATTTCTTTCATAAGAATATAAGATTCATTATTCTTTACGATGAGTGGATCTAAGTTTAATGCATTGGCGAGTACATTATAGTCACTTTGTTTCATTACATGATAGACCTGCGTGTTATCTTCAGCTAAAGATACTTCGTATATATCCGTTTTAAATTTTTCATAAGTAAATTGTTCTTCATTAAATTTTTGTTCTAACCAGTTTAAATGTTCATCACCTAACGTGTTTTCAGTATGTGATAAATAAGTAAATGGAAAAGGGTTTTTCCTTATTTCATTAAACTTTGTGAACTTCCCAAAACCATATAGGAATGTAATCATTGTAAAAGCGAGCGTTGATAGCATCGCCACAATAAAGAGCATATTAATATTCGTTCGAATACGTGATGCTAAATCAGAAATCCAAAGCATATTAATCCGTTTCATATAAAACGTTCTTCGCGCTTTTAATATACGAATGAGTAAAAAGCTAATTTGCGAGAAGAAAAAATATGTTCCAGCTGCAATAAACGATGGGATGACAAATATACTAGAGACGGCATATAAAAGCCCAATGATGTCACCTAGCGACAGAAAATATAATGGATTTGCGGCTAACGTATATCCAGATATTAAACATATCGCACCAAATAGAGAGATGAGCACAGATGCTTTTCTTTCTTTTTGTTTTGTTCCTTCTTTTAAAAGACGTACAGCTTTTCTCGTACGAATGAGCATCGGTGTAAAAGATGATACGAGAATAAAGAGTCCAAGAAAGATGATGATAGTTAAAACAATGGCACCTGTCGGCCAATATAAATATAAACCAGGTACATGTGTAATCTTGGCGGTAACTAATAAAAAGAACTGTGAAAAGACAAGTCCAAGTTGAATGCCAAAAAATATAGAAAGACCACCAATTAACATGTTTTCTATAAATATGAGTCGTTTTAATTGTTTTTGAGAGATGCCAAGTACTGTTAAAATCCCAAATTGCTTTTTTCGTACTTTTAAGAAAGTACCGATTGAATATAGTAAAAAGAAAAATGAAAAGAATACAATGACAACTTCTGAAATTGTCATTAATATGTTCAGAGCAGTATTTAAGTCTGTCATATGCAATTTAGGATGAAATAAATAAACTGCAAACGAGAAAAAAATAGCAATGGAAAACGCACTGCTTACAAAATAGGCGAAATAAGCTCTGGCGTTCCGCGAGACGTTTTTAAAGGCAAACTGCCAAAATGTCATTCACCTAAACCTCCTAATATAATGAGCATGAAAAGGAGGGAAGAGATCCCACCTTCTCATGTAATAACTTTTTTAATGTGTATTAGTATATTGTGATAATTTTTGCATATAAAGCGAACGAATGAAGAAGAAAAATACAATTTCAACGAATCCAAAAATGATAAGAACGGCTGAAATTTCTTTGAACAAAGATAAACCAATTACATCTTGTAGCATTTTCGTTGCAAACATTGTATGAATGGATGCCATAATGTACGGAATGAAAAATAAAATGCTAAGTTGGATGGTTGCAGATCGTTTCATCTCTGCATCTGTTACACCAATTTTAGAAATCGTTACATACTTTTCTTGCTCGTTCGTTAAATCAGTATACATTCTGAAGTAAAGAACGCTACCGGCTCCAATAAAGAAAATGACACCTAAGAATGTCCCGATTAGGAAGTATGCGGCACTTCCTGATGTGATTCTATATAATGAACCTGCTGATTCATAGGAGCGTATAAGGGGTCCTTCGTATTGGAATTCCTGTCGATCTCTTTGTATTTTTTTCATAAAATCATCAGCAATTTCATACGTCTTTTCCCAGTTTTGAATTTTGTAATTGTATGCTGATATGTGCTTTACCGTATTGGGGAAGTTATTCACGATAATGTCAGGCAAAACTATCGTTTGATATGAAAAATCAGATGGAATTGCATTGATTTGTTCATAGCCTTTAACTTTTAATTTCTTATTTGTACTAGAGAGTGTAATGTAATCTCTTTTATAGCTTTGCTCAAATTCATTGAATATAGTGATATAAGACGTCCCCGTTAAAACATATGCCTCGTTATCATTCATAAATAGTTGTTTCATTCGTAAAGAATCCGCAAGTTTGTTATAGTCACTTTGCTTAATTGCGTATACGTCATTATAAATAGCTATGCCTTTATCTTCTTTTAACGGTGTTTCATATATATCAGCTGTTATTTTCTCATAAGGAAAATGCTCTTTTTGTAATTGTTGCTCAAGCCAATTTAAATGCTCGGTAACAAAAGGATTCGCATCATAAGAAAAATAAGAAATTGGGAAAGGAGAAGTTCTATTCACATCTAGCTTAATAAATTTTCCGAACCCATATAGGAACGTAATCATTGTGAAAGCGATAGTAGATAGCATTGCTACAATAAAAAGCATATTAATATTCGCGCGAATACGGCTTGCTAAATCCGAAACCCAAAGCATATTAATGCGTTTCATATAAAATTTTCTTCTTGTTTTTAAGATGTAAATAAGTAAGAAACTAATTTGTGAAAAGAAGAAATATGTTCCGATTGTAACGAGCGTTGGAATGACGAAAATACTTGAAACCATATATATAACACCTATTTGTGGGCTTATTGATACGAAATATTTAGGATTTCCAGCTAACGCATAGCCACCAAATAAACAAATCGCACCAAACAAAGAAATAAGTATGGATGGTTTACTTTCTTTTCGTTTTTTGCTATTTGTTTTTAAAAGGTGTACCACTTTTTTTGTACGAATCAGCATTGGTGTCAATGCTGATACAATGATAAAAAGACTAAGGAAGACGATGGTCGTTAAAATAAATGCGTTAATAGGCAAGTATAAATATATGCCTGGTACGTGCGTAATTTTTGCTGTCACTAATAAGAAAAATTGCGAGAAGACAAGCCCAAATTGCATACCGAAAAAGATAGATAAAATACCGATTAACATATTCTCCATAAAAACAAGACGATGTAATTGTTTTCTAGATATTCCCAAAACGGTCAAAACGCCGAATTGTTTTTTTCTAACTTTTAAAAAAGTGCCGATGGAATATAGTAAAAAGAAGAAAGAGAATAAGACAATGACTACTTCTGAAAATATCATTAATCCTGAAATTTCAGAGACCATGCCAAAGTTTTGTAATTTCGGATGGAATAAGTAAACAGCAAATGAAAAGAAAACGGCAATGGAAAAGGAACTACTTACAAAGTAAGCAAAATAAGCTCTTGAGTTGCGCGTTACATTTTTAAATGCAAATTGCCAAAATGTCATAGACTATACCTCCAGATAGAAGATATAGAAGTAGTTTTATTGCAAAAAATGTATGAGAGTAAGTTCTCATACATTTTGCTAGCATATGTTACGATCATGCTTCGGTCACCTTCTCCGTATGTTCTGCTTGATTATTTGCAGCGTTGTGGAAGATGATTTTAATCGTCGTTCCTTTACCAACTTCAGAATCAAGTTTGACAGAGTGACCTAAATAATCACAAATTTTACTTACAATATAAAGTCCCATACCAGTAGATTCTCCGAATGTACGGCCGTTTTTTCCAGTGTAAAACGGTTCAAATACTCTTCGAATATCTTCTTGCGGAATACCAACACCCTCATCACGAACTTCTAAAATAATATCTTTTCCGTTTCGGTAAGCAGATAAGAACACTTTCTTTCCGCGCTCACCAGAGTAACGAACAGCATTTGTCATTAACTGATAGATGATAAATTTTAGCCATTTCGCATCAGAAGCGACTTTTAAATCAGAATGGACTTCTAAAACAGGGAAAACGCCATTACGAATAAATAGTTCTTTTAATCCGTTAATATTTTTCGTTACTGTATCTTTTAATGAAATCGTCTCGACATGGAAATCTTCATGGAAGTTATTTAATCTTGCCATATATAAAGCCATATCAAGCCCTTGATTTAATCGTTCTAATTCTTTTTTGAATTTCGGAATCAAATGTTCATCTTCCATTTCGAGCACCATAAGCTGCATAACAGAAACAGGTGTCTTCATTTGATGCACCCAGTGGTTAATGAATAATTGATGTTCTTGTTGTTTTACTTCATACGATTGTAGTTCTTTTTGGAAGAGACGATACTGCGTACGCACGAGTTCATTTACGCCGTGGGGCATCGGAGCAGTTGCTCTTTCAATGAATGCATCTTCCATTTTCTCTGGTTGCTCACTTAATCTATGGTACATTCTACGATTGCGAACGTAACGATAAGCAAGGAAACAAATGAATAAATATAAACTTAAAACGACGAAGTAAAATTTATTATTTTGAAATCCATCTACTGCATCATAAAGAACGAAGATGATACCGAAGTTTAATACGTACAGTAGAAAAAATGCAAAATGATCACGTAAAAATAGCTTCATGCTTATTCACTCCAAGTTGCGTTAAAACGATACCCAAGTCCGCGCACTGTTTCAATAGCATTTTCAATACCAAGCTCATTGAACTTTTTACGAAGACGCGTAATGTTTACGTTTAATGTGTTTTCTTCAACGAAGCTCTCGTCATCCCATAGAGCAGCTAGTAAATCTTCACGGCTCGCCGTACGAGGGAATTTAGATAATAACATTTCTGCTAAAATAGCTTCTTTCTTCGTTAAAAGAACTTGCTCAGATCCAAAATGAATTTCTGGACGTTCTGGGAATAGTTTTAAACCTTCTACTTCAACGATACGTTCAGAAATATTTGGGGCATAATCACCGTAAATACGACGTAATTGACCTTTAATTTTCGCCATTACAACGTCGTAGTGGAACGGTTTTGTAATATAATCATCCGCACCGCTTTCAATCGCCATAATTTGTTCCATCTCACCTGCACGCGCTGAAATGAAAATAATTGGACAAGTAGATTCATGACGAATTTGACGGCACCAGTAGAATCCATCGAATTTCGGTAAGTTTACATCAAGTAAAACAAGATGTGGTTTCACTGCATTAAACGATTCCATAATATCATCAAAGTTTTCAGTAACAACAGCGTCGTAACCGTACTTTTGAATGTGAGATTGTAGTAATGATGAAATATTTGGATCGTCTTCAACGATTAAAATTTTGTACATATGTATATTCCTCCTAAAAAAACAATTGTAGATATAGTGTATCATGTGTTTCAAGTCTTTTCATTATGTTGAAAGATAAGCTAATAAACAGTATAGGGCAAAAGCGTAAAAAGTAAAAAGGGCGCTGGATACAATTTACAAATAACGGTAATTGGTTTAACATTTAGATAAATATCTAAATGTCTAATTATCGAAAGGAAGAAAGACATTGAATCAAGCATTCAAAGCATTAGCAGATCCAACAAGGCGAAAAATTTTAGACTTATTAAAAGAAGGTGATCTAACCGCTGGTGAGATCGCTGAACATTTCGATATGACAAAACCAAGTATTTCACACCACTTAAACGCACTTAAAAATGCTGAACTTATTCAAGATGAAAAGAAAGGTCAATTCGTTATGTACTCTTTAAACACAACTGTCTTTCAAGATTTATTGACTTGGGTGTTTACGTTTACGAATAAGGGGGAAGAGGGGAAATGAGAAAGCATATATTTCCGTTACTGTTAATTGCTTTAACGATTATTGCATGGAGTATCGCGTGGCCGTATTTACCGGGAGAAGTTCCGAGTCATTGGAACATTGATGGCGAAGTAGATGGGCATATGTCAAAAATGGGAATGATGATTTTTGATGTAGCAATTATGGTTTTTATATATGCAGTAGTGACTGTATTACCTAAGATAGATCCGAAGTACGATAACTATAAAAAATTTCCTAAAGCACTTGGAAGGATAAATGGATCAATTTTATTTTTCTTATTTACTATTAATATGATGACACTAGCAAATGCTTTAGGATATAACGTTCCAATTGGAATTGTTGTGAACATAATTGTCGGTATCCTCTTTGTTGTACTAGGCAATTATATGCAGCAATGTAAACCAAATTTCTTCATAGGTATTAAAACCCCGTGGACGTTAAGTAGTGAGGAAGTGTGGAGAAAAACACATCGGTTAGGATCAAAGATTATGATGATTGGCGGTATTGTAATTATGATTTCGGCGTTTCTACCGGGAATGTGGAAAATGATTAGTTTGTTAAGTGTAGTTGCTGTATTGGTTGTTGGTACGATGGGATATTCCTATGTTGTTTATAAAAAAGAACTAAAAATGTAAAAAAGCTGCTTTTCCTTTCATGGAAAAGTAGCTTTTTTTTTTATAACTTCTTCAAAACTGGTATCCAAATTTCACTTTTAAAGTTTGGAGAAGATATATCTTTCTGTTCATTCCACAATATTTCTGGTCCGTCCGCTAGTTCATAGTTCGAAGAAGGAAACCATTCAGAATAAATACGCCCCCACACATTTTGTAATGTTTCAGGAAATGAACCGACAGCTTCAAATATAGCCCACGTTGAAGTTGCGACTTCAAGTTGCGCGAATTGCTCTGGGCAATCTTTCGTTGTGGCTACTCCAATGTAGTGATCGAGTTCGCCTTTTTCCTCCATTCTTCCTTCAGAAAAGTTAGTAGAAGCACTAATGATTCCAGTAGGTTCCATGTTTGAAAGGGACTTTAATGTTTGAATAGCCTCTGGATTTAAACTTTTCCACATAGAAGCAATTTCTTCATTTACACCGTTAAAAACGATTGGTACTCGTTTTGTAATACCTATAATTTGAAATGAGTCTTTTTCTTCAATTCGATAGTTCATTTCATTTCCTCCTTGAATGGATAATTGGAAGGTCATTGGTGAATAGGCTTTTAAAGAATGACTACTACTTCGGGCCTCTGAAGGTGTTATCCCGTGCAAATTTTGAAAGGCACGAGAGAATGAATCTGGTGAATTGTAGCCATATTTTATAGCGACATCAATCACTTTTGTATCGCTATTTTTTAGTTCAAAAGCAGCGAGAGTAAGACGTCTACAGCGAATATATTCTGATAGTGATATGCCAGCTAGGAAAGAAAACATTCTTTTGAAATGATATTCGGAGCAATAAGCTATTTTTGCGACTTCTTTAAAATCAATTTCATGTGTAAGGTTGTCTTCAATATACTGCATTGCAGCATTCATGTTTTTAAGTGAATCCATAACCATGACCTCCTTGTTAAATAGAATAGCAGGAAAAAAATAGCCCCATCCGACATTTCATGCACAACTTTGTAGGGTGCATTTTTTACCTTACAAAATTGTAATGTTCCTGTAAGGAGAATGAATGGATGGCATGATATCCCAATGTTATAGTAACAAAGTACTTTGATTCATTAGGTTAAATTTTGATTTCTTTGCTCACCGGGCTTACATAACTGTCATGTTTGTGTAAGAAACATAGATAGTGGCAAGAGTGGAGAATGTATATAGTGAAAATAGAGAATAGATGAAATGAGGGATGTCGAGATGAAAACAGTGTTAGAAGCAAAAAATATTGAAAAAGTGTATGACACGGGTGGTAATAAATTTGCAGCGTTAAAAGGTATTAACTTACAAGTAAAAGAAGGTGAGTTCGTTGGAATTATGGGACCTTCTGGTTCGGGTAAGACGACTTTACTAAACGTTCTTTCTACAATTGACAATGCGACGAACGGTGAGATTTTAATTGATGGAAAAGATATCGTGAAAATGAATGATGATAAGTTAGCGTTATTCCGCCGCGATCATTTAGGGTTCATTTTCCAAGATTATAACTTATTAGATACGTTAACGGTGAAAGAGAATATTGCGTTACCTCTTGCGTTATCAAAGGTGAAAGCAAATGAAATCGATCGCCGCGTTCTTGAAATCTCAAAGAAATTTGGTATTGATCATATTTTAAGTCAGTTCCCATATCAGGTATCTGGTGGACAGAAACAGCGCTGTGCAGCATCACGTGCGATTGTTACGAATCCAAGTATGATTTTCGGGGATGAGCCGACTGGAGCACTTGATTCTAAATCAGCAACAGATTTACTTGAAAGTATGAAGTCGCTAAATGAATATGATAACTCTACAATTTTAATGGTAACGCACGATGCATTTGCGGCAAGTTACTGTAAACGAGTTATTTTCATTAAAGATGGTGAGTTATATAAAGAATTGCACCGCGGTGAATTAACGCGTAAACAATTCTTCCAACAAGTCGTTGACGTAATGTCTTCTATTTCCGGAGGTATGGCTGATGACCTTATCTAGCATTGCCCTCCGCAACATACAGCGGAATTTTAAAGACTACTTTGTATATTTTGCATCTATGATTTTTAGTATCGTTATTTACTTTACATTTAAAGCACTGCAATATAATTCACAAATGGAAAAAGCAGCGGAAGCTTCTAAAAAAATTAGTGGAGCGTTCCAAGTTTCTAGTGTCATGCTAATTATATTCGTAGCGGTGTTTATTATATATTCGAACGGATTCTTTACAAGAAAACGTAAAAAAGAAGTTGGACTATATTCCTTATTAGGTATTCGTAAAAAACAGATTGGTAAAATGCTCTTTTATGAAAATATGTTAATGGGATTAATGTCTTTAATTATCGGGATTGCGATTGGTAGTGTCCTTTCAAAATTATTCCTTGAACTGCTAGTAAGCATGATGGGATTAAACTTAAATGTTCATTTTGAAGTACCGATGGCTGCCGTTATTGATACAGCAATTATTTTCTTTGTGATTATTTTATATACATCACTTCAAGGATATCGTTTAATTTATCGCTTTAAGTTAATTGAACTTTTCCGCGCAGAACGTGAAGGAGAAGCAATGCCAAAAGGCTCTGTCATTATGGCATTAATTTCAGTTTTTTTAATCGGTTCAGGTTATTTCTTAGCGTTAATGTACATGAAAGCAGTTATGTATGCAGACTTTATGATCGTCGCATTATACATTTTATTAGCGACAGTAGCAGGAACTTATTTATTATTCATGTTCTTCACAGTATTTGTATTGAAACGTGCAAGAAATAATAAGTCAGCGTTTTATAACGGTATGAATATGGTAACGACATCACAGTTACTATATCGCATTAAAGGAAATGCAAAATCACTTGCGACAATTGCTATTTTAAGTGCAGTAACATTAACGGCGGTTGGTACGTCAGTTACGATGTATTACAATACATTCACGCAATCAAAAGTGGCTGCACCATATAGTTATTCTTATGAGAAAAAAGATGAAGCATTAGATAAAAAAGTAAATGAAATACTTGCTGGAGAGAAGAATAATCATCCAGTGACATATGAAGCAGATGTTGAAATGATTCCTGTGAAAGGAACATTTAAAGGTGAAAGAGCGGATCAAGTTCTGAACACGCACTACAATATTACGAAGCAGTACGAGCTTATTTCTCAATCAAACTTTAATGCACTTGCGAAACATTTAGATGTAGAACCTGTAAATTTAAGTGCGAATGAAGCTTTTGTATATGATAGCTTATATATTGAAAATCTTGATTTTGGTCCTCTTTACACAGGAAATACAGCTGTATTCCCTGTTGGAAATGAATCAAAAGAGTTAACAATTAAAGGTGTAAATAGTAGAAGTGTTACAAACTTAAATGAACTATTTGTAATCGTTCCGGATCAAACATATGAGCAAGCGAAACAAGTAAACGAAACGCGTATTGTAAAAAATATTGATGTAAAAGGTGAGCGAAATAGTAAAGAGTTAACAGCGAAATTAGCAAGCGTTATGCCAGCTGGTGAATCAGAAGTTTTAAAACCATTTAATGATTTCTATACAGGATTCCAAATGGGGCTTGAAACGACAGGCTTAATGATGTTCATTGGACTATTTTTAGGATTAGTCTTCCTATTAGCGACAGGCTCAATCATTTACTTCAAGCAGCTTACAGAAGCAAGTGCTGACCGTGATCGTTACGTTGTCCTTCATAAAGTTGGTGTAACGAAGCAAGAGATGAAGAAGGCTATCGCAAAACAAGTGAGCTTTATCTTCGCTATTCCGTTAGTAATCGGAATTCTGCACAGCTTATTTGCACTAAAAGGTTTAGCAAATATATTACCATTTGAAATTATGATTCCGCTTCTAATTAGTATTGGAGTATACGGCGTCATTTATATCGGATATTACTTCTTAACAGTTCGTTCTTATTATAAGATTGTAAGTGCGAAATAATAAGTGAAGCTGTGAGAAAATAAAATAGCCATTTACCTAATTTTTATGAGGTGAATGGCTATTTTTGTTTTATAGAAATAATTAACGCGCATCGATTATATCGATGAAACTAAAAGTATGTTTGCGGTCAAAGGCATCTATGCATATTAAAGAACGTTTCAAAGGGTTTAATTCAATTACAGTCATATAACTTGTAGGGAAATAACCATCTTTATAATAAGTAATCAATATTTCTTTTTCTGAAATGAATGAGCGTAATAAAGTGTCTTCAATTCTTTCTCTATCATCGTATGGCGATACTTTTCGCGATTCTTTTATGTCAGCAGATTGTTTAGACATAATAGTCATTTGAGGCGATTTTGATATATTTGTACTACTCATGCTTTCTATTCTCCTAACAATATATTTTCTATATAGAAAGGTTAATCACTATGGAAGTAGTCGTTACTTATAATTGCGTAAGCAACTTATGTATAGAACGAAACAATGATGGATGATTTGGAGCCGAATTTGCTTAGTACTAAAAAATTATCAAATTCATTAACTTATTTATAGTAATTTATTTGTCATTCTTGTACTTTTTTGAAGAGGATTAAAACTTTATTAAGATAAGTGTGGATGAAGGACAATAAATCGGCTTGAGGAAGGTGAGCTAGTATGACAACTATCTCACCTTCATTTAAGAAAGCGTTTTTATATAACGGTATGATTTTCACGATATTGTCTAGGAGTCATACTAGTAATTTTTTTGAAGACTCTTGTGAAATAACTTTGGTCATTAAAATTAAGCCAGGCACAAATATCTGATAGTGGATAAGTCGTTAATGTTAATAATTTTTTTGCTTCTTCTACGCGTTCCCTCTGGATGTATTCACTTAAAGGAATTCCCACTTCTTTTTTAAATAACTTTGATAAATAAGTAGGGGAAATATGTAAAAGGTTAGCAAGGTCATTGAGAGTTATTTCATCGTAAATATGTTTGTGAATATGATTTAGGCATGTAGTAATGGAATTAGAATATGCCTGATCACTATATTCTTTCACCCGTTCTGCAAAAGTACATAATGCATCTTCAATTAATCTATTTACGGAATACATGTTATCTAGCTTTTCAATCGTTTGGATATATAAAGTACCAAGTGAAAAAGCAATGTCTGATGGAAGATTACCATCTATCGCATATCGAACAGCTAGTGTAATTGCGATAATACCGTTATTTTTTTGGTTTCTAAGTTGATCTCCTTTGGATGAAATTGCCGCATCTTCTTGTGGGAAGGAATACGCATATTGTATGACTTTTTCTTTATTGCCTTCTTTAATGGCTGAAAAAAATTTATGTTCCAATGATATGTCATAATTTTGCGGATCATGCCGGCGACGTTTTGAAATATATAGATCAGGATTTACGATTTTATAAGAAACATCTTCGAGCAATTTATTTTTTTCCCAAACAATATCGCGATTTAATTTTTCATTGAAAATGACGTAATGTAACCAAATACTTATATCAATTAGCGTACTTTTTTTAATCTCAGGTAGAAATTGATAGTACTCTACTCCTTGTTGCATTTTATTATGACAGTTGAAATATTTCATAAGTTTAATAGCCATTTCATCTGATACTTTTGGATAGGCAGTAGGGCCGATTATAATCGTTCCTTTTATATGTTCATGATCTGTTATATGGATGCTAATGAAATTCTCAAGATATTTATTCCCTTTGAAAATTGGGAAATTACAAGGAGCGTTTTCTTGATAAAGTTCATTCAGATGTTCTTCTTTAGAAGAATAAAAAGGACTACCAATCGTATGAGAAGTAGATTCATACACAATTTTTCTATCAGTAGATAGAAATTGAACAGGTACATGAAAAGTACTATGTACAAGATCGCATAAGTGCTGTAGGTCGATGGAATTATTCATTGTCTTCTCTTTTTAAATCGTTTTGAAATATTAATACTTAAATCTACATTTGTTTCTATAAGATATAAATTTCTTGTTATTTGAATTTTTTTCTCACGCAAAAAGGATTACATATATTGGATAATAATGAAAGGTGATTTACACATTAAATTCTGCATATGTTGTATGAAAATAGACATAGCGATGGTACCTTCCATGAAATTCCTTTTTATATTCATTATATCAAATAAATAAATATAAAAGAGGTATTTATTTATGCAATACGAAAGATTTCATGTATAAGAATGAATGATACATTCTTCATAAAATCTTAAGAAATCTCCTCAATTTTTATTAAGAAACGATAGTTATACTTAGAAACAAGTTAAAAACTATCGAACGAATGGGGAGAGGTTTACATGCAGCTCATAACATTCTTACATGAATTTATTAAACATCCGAAACATACTGGTGCAATTGCGCCAAGTTCAAAAATATTAGCAAAGAAAATGGTAGATGTAATTGATTTTAATAAAGCAAAATGCATTGTAGAGTTAGGGCCTGGTACAGGAGTCTTTACGAAAGAAATTATGAAGAGAAAGAAGAAGGAAACAATATTTCTTCTTATTGAAATTAATGAAGTGTTTTGCAAAGAGTTAAAGAGAAAGTTTAAAGATGAGCAGAACGTCATTGTTGTACACGGTTCAGCTGAAAATATAAAGAAGTATATGGAAGAGCTCCATATAGAATGCGTTGATTACGTCTTATCAGGATTGCCTTTTACTTCTTTGCCAGAAGAAGTTTCAAAGGGCATTTTAAACAATGTAATGGAAGCGATACATGAGAATGGGGAATTTATTACATTTCAATATTCACTTGTGAAAAAAGGATTTATACAGCTTTTCTTCCCTGAAATTACACTAGAAAAAGTGTGGCTCAATTTCCCACCAGCGTACGTCTTTAGCTGTAAAAAAGAGCTAAGGAGAGCATATGCATAATGGAATTACATGAATTATTATCTTATATTGAACAATACGGTTATTGGGCATTATTTTTCTGTTTATGGTTAGGGATTATCGGTATGCCAATTCCAGACGAAATGATCGTAATGAGTGGTGGCTTTGTATCTTCACTAGGGATATTAAGTGTCATTCCTGCATTTGTATTAACGTATTTAGGTGTTGTATCAGGGCTATCTTTAGGTTATATATTAGGGAAAATATTTGGTACAAAAGTACTTGATAAGCTAATGAAAAAGAACAAGGCGAAATATCTTTTGAAATCTCAACAAATGGTAGAGAAGTATGGCCATTACGCGTTAGTCACAAGTTACTTCATACCAGTTGTAAGACATATCGTGCCATATTTAGTTGGGATGAATAACATGTCATTTCGGATATATGCTTTGTATTCCTATACGACAGGATTTGTTTGGACACTCATTTACTTTGTGCTGGGTTCTTTATTTGGACAACATATTGAAAGGATTGTAGCAGTTGCGATAGAGTATGGCGTGTATTTTGGCGTAGTTGTCGTTTTAATTGGCAGTTTGTTTTACGTAAAAAGAAGTGTAGTAGTTAGTAAGTAGAGGAGGCTGTTCCAAAATACATTTTGGACAGCCTCTTTTGTTGTGCGGTTCTACGGTCAGTTTTTGTCGGTAAGTCGATATTCCTTGTCGAAACGCCGATATATTGAAAAAATCGTTGATATATTTCGATTTGTGTTCGATATATTTGAAAAATCGTCGATATAATTTCATGTACCTAGATGTGATCTCACATGTCCTCTACATTAAGAAAAAGTTAAGAAACAGTATGAGTTTTTATTAAGAAATGCGTCCTATACTTAGAAATGTCATAAATAAAAACATAATGAAAGGCGGAATATAGATGAAAAGATTTATTTTTGGAGCAATGATTGTTATCGTCGCAGGAGCGGCATATTTATTAAATGGGAGTAAGCTATTAGATCAGATGAACCCATTTCTTGATATAGAGAATCATTACGCAATTATTGATACGGATGGAAAAGAGTTAGACGGAAATAAAGGCCGTGAATATACGGTGAAAGCTTACGATAAGGATGGAAAAGAAAAGGAAGTAACGATTGATGGAGTAGATGAATTGCAAAAAGGTTCGTACTGGCATGTGCTTACAAGGGGAAAGATTTTACATGATAAAGTGCAAGTAACGATAGATAAAATTCCTGACGGTGCGAAGGCAAAGTTAGGATTGTAAGTATAAACCCGATTCTTAATGAGAGAATCGGGTTTGTTATTTTATGGTAAAATTTAGAGGGGAGGAGTGAGAGGTATGCTACTCATTGTTAGTCTTATATTAATTGGGATTATGTGTAGTATGAGGGTAGTATCTTTACATATGATAGAACGACAAAAGATAGAAGAGCGATACGTATATTGTCCAAAATGTGATGCGAAAATTAGAAAAGGGAATTCTGCTCCTTTTTGTTCGAAATGTAATTTAATATTTTAAATAAGGTAAAAGACCACAACGAACATATTTCGATTCGTTGTGGTCTTTTTTTATGAAGAAATAATAACAACTTTCTATGTTCCACTGATAATTTCTACAGTTACCTCCGCAAGAATAGGGGATTTTTTTATAAAATCATTTTTAATCATTTTATTTTGAAGCTACAGACGTTGAAACATAAAATTGTTACTTATTAGTATCTATAACACTTTAAAGTGCGTACTTTTTATTGTGTTGTAGATAAGACATAATTACATACGTGAGAGGGAAATGAGTAGTGTGGAACTAAAAAGCATCTACGTTATTTTTAATAACTATCGTGCTTTGAAGTGCATACGGCTTTGCCTACTCGAATCCTTTAGGTCAGTCCTTTTCACATTAATTGATATCCATTAACCATTTTTAAATAGATTTTAGGAGGAGATTTTATATGAAAGATTTATTAAAAGGTACACTTGGTTTTGGTACAGCACCACTAGGTAATATGTACCGTAATATTCCGGAAGAAGAAGCAATCGCAACAGTAGATGCTGCTTGGGATAATGGTGTTCGTTACTTTGATACAGCTCCACTTTATGGATCTGGTTTAGCAGAGATTCGTCTTGGTGAAGCACTATCGAAAAGAAATCGTGATGAGTACTTCTTAAGTACAAAAGTAGGTCGAATTATTTCAGATGAATTGGAAGATCCATCTACACGTGATTTAGGTGAAAAAGGCGGACTTTTCGAATTTGGTCGTAAAAATAAAATTATCAACGACTACAGTGCGGATGCAACTCTTCGTTCTATTGAAGATAGTTTAAAACGTTTAAAAACAGATCGTCTAGATTTTGTTTATATTCATGATGTAGCACAAGATTTTTATGGAGATGAGTGGATTTCACAATTTGAAATTGCTCGAACAGGAGCATTCCGTGCACTTACTCAATTACGTGATGAAGGTGTAATTAAAGGCTGGGGCCTTGGAGTAAATAAAGTAGAATCAATTGAACTTATGCTGGACTTAGAAGAAGCAAAACCAAATGTTTCTTTACTAGCTGGTCGCTATTCATTATTAGACCACGAGCGTGCGCTAGAACGCGTAATGCCTGCTGCTGTAAAAAACAATATGGACATTGTTGTTGGTGGACCATATAGCTCAGGCGTTCTTGCTGGAGGTGCTCACTTCGAATACCAAAAAGCGTCACCAGAAATCATTGCAAAAGTTAATAAAATGAAAAACCTTGCAGATCGTCATGGAATCAGTATTAAAGCTGCTGCTTTACAGTTTTCACTGGCTAACCCAGCGGTTGCAGCTGTTATTCCTGGTGCAAGTAAACCGGAACGAATTGCAGAAGACCAAGCTGCATTGAAAACAGTAATTCCGGCAGCGTTCTGGGAAGAAATGCGTGAACAAAAATTAGTTGCAGCTAATGCACCACTACCAATTAACGTTAAATAAAAAGGAGAGTAATGAAAATGGCAAATACTATTACATCTATTGAAATTCCAGCTTCACCTGAACAAGTATGGCAATTAATTGGAGGCTTTGATGCACTTCCAGATTGGTTACCGTATATTCCTAGCAGTAAAGTAACGGAAGGCGGACGTGTACGTCATTTAGCTAATCCTGATGGCGATGAGATTGTAGAGCGTTTAGAAGCATTTAATGAGAAAGAGCGCTACTACACATATTCAATTATGCAAGCACCGTTCCCTGTGACGAATTATTTATCTACAATTCGTGTTAAAGAAGGTAAAGATGCTAACACATCATTAGTTGAATGGTCTGGTAGCTTCACTCCTGTAGAGGTTACTGATGAAGAGGCAATTAATCTATTCCATGGAATTTATAAAGATGGCTTAGAGGCATTACAACAAGCATATTTAGGCTAATCAATTTGTTAAACAATGAGTTTGAGAATAGATTAAAAAACTGATTAAACATAAAAAAGACGAGCTAAAATGTTAAAACTTTAGCTCGTCTTTTTGTATTATACAACCGCAGGATTATAAATCATCGTAAAGTGCCCTTGCAACAATTCAATTTGACAAGGTGTGTGAAGGGAACTTTCTCCATCTGTATCTACTTCTTTTTCTTCCTCTGTTTCAATATGAATGGATTTCGCTTTTACGTGGAAGATGTCATTTTCATTTGAGTCTTCAAATAGTTTCTTTCCGATATAATCTTTAAACGCTTGAATGCCTGTTGATTTGACTACGAAAATATCAAGTGTTCCGTCATCACATTTTACGTTAGGAATAAAGGAAGGGATACCACCAAGATATTCACCGTTGCCAACCATAACAAGAACAGCTTCGTCTTCATATACTTGTCCGTCGTACGTAATTTTTACCGGGAATGTTTCAGCATTTTTTACAGTCCGAATTGTACTTAAGTAGTAGCCGATTTTTCCAAGCTTTGCTTTTTCTTCTGCATCAATATTATTTGATACTTCAGAGACAAGTCCAATGCCCCAGAAGTTTAAGAAGTGTTGTCCATTTGCTTTTGCGACATCAACTGGTTTTACGTGTTCCTTTGTGATAAGTTTTGCTGCTTCTGCAATGTTTTGCGGAACGCCGAGTGTACGAGAGAAGTCATTGCAAGTTCCGCCTGGAATGATTGCAAGTGTAGGTCTAGTTTCAAGAGGTGCTAAGCCGTTTGTGCATTCAAATACTGTTCCGTCACCACCAAAGACGATAATTAAATCTACTTTACTAGCAAACTCTTGGCAATATTTTGTTGCATCACCTTGCTTTTGCGTATGAAGGATGTGTAAGTCAGGAAAAGCTGCGGCAAGAGGTGGTACGATTTTCGTTAAATTTGCATGTAAGTCGCCTTGTCCAGCTTTTGGATTTACGATGAGGAGTACTTTTTCAAATTTTGTCTTTGTCATATTTCATCTCTCCCTGTTTTTTGTAATGGAAAGAAGGAGCTGTTCTGATGTATTTCAGAACAGCTTCTTCCTATTAATAGGGTGCTAAGATTGTCAGTTATTGTCGGTAAGTCGATATATTTAAAAAATCGCCGATATAATTTGAGTTACGGTCGATATATTTGAAAAATCGCCGATATAATTTAAGATACGGTCGATATATTTTGAAAATCGCCGATATAAATTTTATGTACTATCGATTTTTTAAGTTATACGATTATTCCGTTACAACTGAAGCGATAAATGGTAAGTTACGATATTTTTCTGCGCAGTCAATGCCGTAGCCAACGATAAATTCGTCTGGAATTTGGAAGCCAACATATTCAGCTTTTAAGTCAACTTTACGACGCTCAGGTTTATCAAGTAACGTACAGAATTTGAGTGCCTTTGGTTTATGCATAAAGAAGTGATCTTTTAAGAAGTGAAGTGTTAAACCAGAATCGATAATGTCTTCTACGACAATTACGTTTTTTCCAGTAATGTTTACGTCGATATCTTTTAATAGTTTAACTTTTCCAGTTGTTTCTGTTTGATTTCCGTAGCTAGATGCAGAAATAAAGTCGATTGTTACCTCGTTTTTAATGTGACGAATTAAATCAGCAGCGAATACGAAAGATCCTTTTAGTACAGCGATGACTACGATTTCTTCTCCTTCAAAGTCACGCTCGATTTGAAGCGCTAATTCTTTTACTTTTTCTTGTAATTGTTCTTCAGAAATTAAAGTGTCTTTTATTTCAATATTCATTGGAGTCCTCCTACAGTGTAAAACTTGTGAACATTTCGACTGTAAAGGATAGGAAGGAAAAAGTCAAAGAAGATATAAGTTTTTTACAGAAATCCCCGCAAAATAGTCAGATGATATGATATACTGATTATATTAAGAAAACGCTTCCATAAAGGGTGATTATGATGAGAAAGAAAGAGTATACAAGTGCAACATTTATAAAAGCATTACTTTTAACAATTGTTCTTGGTAGTTTGGCCTACATAATTGATGTACCAGCGATTCGGATTTCACTAATTGGAATGACTTTAGTATTAGGCGCAATCTCCCACGGTATGATGTCACAGCTGCAAGAAGCTGGAGTCGATCATATGAAAGATCATATAGATGAAAAATGAGAAACCTTCACGTATAGAGAGTGAAGGTTTTTTTGTTTCTTACAAAAATGTAAGGTAGTTGTAAGGCAAATCGATAGTTGCATAGTAGTGTTTTGGATAAACTATGGGTGTAAGGTAAAAGGCAAGCATATTTTAGGTAAATTAAGTTTTAGGCACTCTATATGTGAAAAAGGAGTAGGAGGGCATGGAGAAACGTTGGACGACCTTTTCTTTTTTAGCAACTAGCAACATCGTAATGCTAGCTGGCGAAATGGATTTTTTGCACTTGTTTGATCGAGAAGATGATCATTCTTCTTCTAAATTTACAATGAAATGGAATAAATGGAGCGAAAGTTGTAGGTTTGAAGAAGAGACCCCTAACGAAGAGCAAAAGATTATTTTGACAAACCCTATTAAAGCGTGGGTTGTTCAACGTCGTAAGTGTAACGTCAAAAATCACTTAAAGAAAACTGAGCCGAGACAATTAGTTATCGCTCCGGCCCATTCTACTTCTAAATCACGCGAAAGTAACATGTAAATATTGAGACACACACCCGAAAAAACATCGTATATATTGCGATGTTTTTTTATTTTTTTACAATGAAATCTTTAAATGAAATATATTTCATCTGCATCTTATATTTATATCTCTTGTTTATTCTAGTGATACATCCGATGCGAAGTGATGTAAAACGTATAAAAGGAGAGAAATAAAATGAAAAAGAAACTATTACCGATCTGTGCAATGGCACTTTTAACAGTAGGATATTCTTCAGTAGCAAGTGCGGATACTGGATCAGTAGCAAAGGAAGATGCAGCGCAGGTGCAGCAAGATAAGGCTAAAAAAGAAGAAGCAATTAAGATACAGCAAAAGAGTGAAGAAGAGAAAAAGAGAATAGCACAAGAACAGTTAAAAAATGATATGGCAAAAAAAGAAGTAGCAAAGCCAGTTGTACAAGGTGAAAAATTACCAAATACAGCATCTAATAATGTAGCAATGATGGCACTAAGCGCGTGCCTTGTAGGGATAGGGACGTTATTTGGTTTGAATCGCCGTAATAAAGTTAAGGCGTAATTAAAATATTTCCCTATAAAGAATGGAATAATTTCATATATTAAAAATGGTAGGTTATTCCTACCATTTTTGGCATGGAGGGATGAAATATGAAGGTACTCAATTATATCGGAATTATATTGATGGCTATAGGACTATTTATGGGATCATATTATGCTATGGAATGGTATAAAGGAAAAAGCTCTGCGCAAGAATTAACGACAGAAGAAATAAAGAGCCTTAACAATATAAAACATGATCAACTTTCACATGAAACCCCTGTAACTTCTCAAGTACCTTCTTCTCAAACAGAGCATAAAGAAGGAGAAAAGGTAGCAATGTTAAATATACCGAAAATAAAAAAGAAGTTTTCTATATATTGGGGAGCAGATGATGCAACGTTGAAGAAAGGGGTTGGAATGTTCGTTAGTGATTTAACGACAACGCCATCTGGAGGGGGACATACTGTACTAAGTGGGCACCGGGATACTGTATTTACAGATTTAGGAGAGTTAAAAGAAAAAGACACTCTTATTTTAGAGTATGATAATAAAACGTACACATATGAAATTCAAAAGACATGGATTACCCATGCGGATGATCGGACTGTTATTATAAAAAAAGAAGAACCGATACTAACACTGACGACTTGCTATCCATTTGATTATATAGGGGATGCGCCAGATAGATATATTATCGAGGCGAAGTTAACTGCTAGTTATTCAAAATGAAATTGTAGTTTCTAAAAGCGGGAGGGGGATATATAAGTTATGGCAAAAAATATTTTAATTGTGGAAGATGAAGATATATTACGTGAAATATTAAAAGATTATTTTTTGAGTGAGCAATATGTAGTGTTTGAAGCAAGAGATGGGAAGGAAGCTTTAGTAGTATTTGAGGAAGAAGAGGTTGATTTAGTTATTCTTGATATTATGTTGCCGGAACTTGATGGGTGGTCCGTTTGCCGAAGAATCCGTAAGACATCCGAGGTTCCGATTATTATGCTAACGGCACGTGTAGATGAAGATGATACGTTACTTGGTTTTGAACTCGGGGCAGATGACTATGTGACGAAGCCATATAGTCCGCCCATTTTATTAGCAAGAGCGAAAAGGTTGTTAGAAAGTAGAAAAGTGACAAAGCAACTCTTAGAGAATGAAGATGATACATTATCAATCCACGGTATTCACGTTCATTTTCCGTCGCGTACTGTTACAGTAAATAGAACAGACATTAATTTAACACATACAGAATTTGAAATATTAGCGTATTTCATGAAAAATCAAGGAATCGTTTTAACGAGAGAACAATTGATTTCAAGAATTTGGGGATATGAATTTGCTGGTGATGATCGAACGGTTAATAGCCATATTCGTAATTTGAGAAACAAATTGGGAGAGAAAGCAAAGTACATTACAACTGTAGTACGAACAGGTTATAAATTTGAGGGGAATGTATGAGAAAAGGGATTGTACTAAAATTATTTACCCTCACAACAGCATTATGTATGTTAATTTTAGCGACGATATTTATTGGACAAACGATATTTTTTAAACAATATTATGCGAATCGAAAAGTGGAAGATATTAAAGTGAATTTAAATTCCTTCGAAAAGAATTATTTGAACTATGCAGGAAGTGCAGAAGGAATTCAGAAGCTGGAGCAAGACTTTTTAAGAGAAAATAATACGTGGATTACGACATTAGATCAGAACGGGAATTTAAAGCATGCAGATGATTTTTATTTTGAGGTAACGATAGATCGTAGGCAACAAAAGAGCTTTGGACAACAAATATTCAAAATTCCTTTATACAATCTCGTCAATATAGAAGAGATTGATAATAAATCATCAGATCAGTTTCTAGGCCAAGGAATTTCTTTTTCTGGAGTGAAAAAAGAAGATAGTTTTATTCCATTCTCTTTCTCGTTATCGAAGCAGAATTTAAGCGGATCTAATAAACCGTTAGAAAAAGCATTTAAGGAGAAAATGAGTAAATTAGATGAGGAGAAAAAGAAAGCAGCTGAGGAACAAGTAGGTAAGGAAAAGAAGCCGGCTGTTCAGGAGCAAGCTGCCCAAGAACCAGATGCTTACATAGGTGGGTTTGTTACGAAAGTACAGTTTCCAGATGTAAAAGGTCTTGTAAATCCAATTTATAAAAATAGTATATTCTTAGATAACATAAAAGAATTTCAAACAGATTTATTATTAAAAGAGAGCAAGCACATACAGTATGCAACACAAACAATGGACTATGAAAAAAATGATATTAAATATAAATTATTAATCAAACCAATAAAAGAAAAAGACGGATCAGTAACATATATTTATGCGATGGCTTCTTTACAGCCCGTAGATGAAGCTGTACAAATGGTGCAAGATTACTACATCTATATCATTGCATTTGTAGTCGTTCTTATTTTTTTAGCTTCGTTTTATTATTCAAAACAAATTGCAAAACCGTTATTAAAAATAAATGATACGACGAAGAAAATAGCAAAATTAGATTTTACAGAAAAAATACCGATTACTTCAAAAGATGAAATTGGGGATTTATCGAAAAATATTAATGCATTATCTAATAAACTCCATTCGCATATTGGACAGTTAGAAGAAGATATTGAAAAGGAAAGAAAGTTAGAAAAAACGCGAAAAGAATTCATTTCTGGTGTTTCACATGAATTAAAAACACCGCTGAGTATTATGAAAAGCTGTATTTCTATTTTAAAAGACGGGGTAGCTGAGCATAAAAAAGAGTACTATTTTCAGGCAATGGAACGAGAAGTAGATAAAATGGATACGTTAATTTTGGATATGCTTGAGTTAGCTAAATTTGAGTCAGGTACATATAAAATGAAAATGGATTCATTTTATATTGATACAGTAATTGAAGATATATGTGAACATCTTTCTGTACAAATAGAGAAACAAGAACTTTGTGTTCATAAAAATATAGGTCCATTTGAAGTGATGGCAAATCAAGGCCGGATTGAACAAGTCATCGTAAATTTCATTACGAATGCCATACGTTATACACCAAATAAAGAAGATATTATTATTTCTACAATAGATGAGAAAGATCGTATAAAAGTATGTATTGAAAATAAAGGTACTCACATTGAAGAAGAACAATTAGATAAAATTTGGGATCGTTTTTATCGCGTGGATGCAGCTCGTCAGCGTTCGCAAGGTGGAACAGGTCTTGGGCTTGCTATTTCGAAGAATATTTTAGAACTGCATGATGCTGAATATGGAGTAAAGAATACAGAAGATGGTGTATTATTTTACTTCTATTTACCGAAAAAAGCGTAGACAATATGATCTACGCTTTTTTAAGTTATTTTCATATTATCTTTACCTAATCTTTATTTTCAAGCGATATAATCGTGTTAGAAAATGAGGTTATGTAAGGAGTCGATGAACCGTGCATAGCAATTGGCTAAGTATAATGGTATTTATTTTCTTTTGTGCATTTATTGTTTTTTTAATTGATATTACGATATGAAAAAAAGAGCGCTCATGAAGCGCTCTTTTTGTTTGCATTTATTTGATAAGCATTGATGCTCTTGAATAAGCGTGGTGAAGTAAGGAATAAAAATATAAGTAAAACGGTACATAGAATGTAGGAACCAATCATTACGCTACCGTTTACAATTAATGAATAAAGCACAGCGGATTGACCTTTCGGTGCATATTGTCCCCAGAAAATAATACCAGCAATAAAGTGACAGAAGTAGCGAGCAAAGCTACCAATAAATGTAGCAACAATAATGTAACCAAGAACTTTCTTTCCTTCGTTCTGTTTTGAAGAAGGTTTGTCTTTACGGCTACCTAAATTGGATTGTTCTTCACTATTTTCATTGGTTGTTAAAAGTGCCTTTTGAATTGGACGATAGAATAAACCAGCAAATCCAATGAATGCGAAAGCAACGAAGTATTCAATAAGTACTTGAATTGGTGTGACGATAATGGCATCGCCGACTACAATTTGTAATAATCCCCAAATTAAGCCTCCTAAGAAAGCCATTTTGAAGCCCCAGCGGTATGCGATAATAAATATAGGAATCATAGCAAATGAGATGGAACCGCCTGTTGGAAGTTTAATTGATAATGGTAAAATGTCGATGACCATGGCGAAGGCTGCAAGAATAGCAGATTCAATCATCGCTTGTAAATTGGTGTTACGCATGTTGTCTCCCCCTAAATTCAAGTTGTACAAAAAAGAATAGATATCATAGGAGGATACGAAATACGTAAATAAAAAAGAGATATGTATTTCGGACGTTTGCACAATCCCTGCGTTAGCATTAACTAACAGGTTCTAAGGGTCGGAACGAAGTGTTCCCTCTCAGCGGTAAGGCTCCCCCTGTGATAACGAGATTCTTTATTTGCTATTGTTTATTGTAAGCGAAATGGATGAGAATGGCAAACGAATACGGTATGACAATGATTGAAATAGAATTGTAGCGAAATGTTAATAAATATGAAGCAAAAGGGTATAGTACAAGAGAAATAGAGTGTGCTATAATTTTTTTGAAAATAATTATCATTCTCTTTTGAGGGGGAAGGTTATGAGCTTAGTAGATATTAAAATCGGTGAGAAAGTGTTAGTAAAAAGCGTTCAGTCTTTAGATCATTTACTAAAGAGAAGATTGGCGGCTTTTGGTCTTTCTGAAGGAAGCGAACTTCGCATGAAGCAGAAAGCGATGTTCAAAGGTCCTTGTACATTGGAGTGTCGTGGACAGTTAATTAGTATTCGTCATTGTGACGCGAAAATGATAAAGGTGGAATTAGCGTGAATAAGGTAGCTTTGCTAGGGAATCCGAATACAGGGAAAACATCATTATTTAATGCACTTACTGGTTCTTATGAATACGTAGGAAACTGGAGCGGTGTAACAGTAGAAAAAAAGGTTGGTAAATTAAAAGATAGACAAGGAACATTAATAGATTTACCAGGCGTATATGATTTAAATCCAGTTTCACGTGATGAGGGTGTTGTAACAAACTTTCTACTAACAGAAGAATTTCAGCATATGTTAAATATTGTGGATTCCTCGCAATTTGAACGAAATATGCATTTAACGTTGCAGTTACTTGAATTTGGTAAGCCGGTTTCAATTGGTTTAAATATGGTTGATGTGGCGAAGCAAAGAGGAATTGTAATTGATGTAAAAAGGTTATCAGAACTATTAGGTGTAATAGTCGTTCCTGTCGTTGCAAGAAGCGGAAAAGGCTGTGAAGAACTACTTGCGACTCTTAAAGAAAATGACAAAAGTGAGAAAA
Organism: Bacillus sp. MN7755; assembly: GCF_054771475.1. Lineage (NCBI taxonomy): Bacteria > Bacillati > Bacillota > Bacilli > Caryophanales > Bacillaceae > Bacillus > Bacillus sp. MN7755. The sequence goes on along the minus strand of NZ_BTRL01000017.1, from coordinate 357,607 downwards.
AGCCATTCATTATTTCATATGGTGTACAAGTAGATGAAGGAATTGGAGAAGCAATTTCTCTTTTAGAGAAAGAGAAGTATGAGCATCCAAGATGGTTGGCCCTTCAATTTTTAAGTAATAACGAAGTAGTAGAAAAAGAAATGAAAGCACTACCAATTTATAAGGAACTCATAGCCATTCGATCTCGCTTAGAGGGAAAACTTGATTGTACGTTGGAGGAGCATATTTACAAAACTCGTGAAGCGTATATTGAAAAGTTAAAAACAAATGTTATGAAGCATGAGAAAGAAGGAAAAATTCCTTTTTCGGAAAAAATTGATAGGTTAATTACACATAAAGTTTTAGGACTTCCAATCTTTTTAGCAGTTATGTTTTTTATTTTTCAGGTTACGTTTACGTGGATTGGTACACCGTTATCTGATATGTTAGATGAGTTTTTTGGTGGACAGCTTACGGATTGGGTGACGGCTGGGCTCACGAGTGTCGGAGCTTCTGATTTTATTCAAGCGCTCGTTACAGAAGGCATTATTGCCGGTGTTGGTGCTGTATTAGTATTCGTTCCACAAATCTTTGCACTATTCTTTTTCATTTCATTATTAGAAGACTCAGGATATATGGCGCGAATTGCAGTTGTTATGGATAGAATTATGGAATTCTTCGGTTTAAACGGAAAAGCGTTCATTCCGATGATTATCGGTTTTGGATGTAACGTTCCAGGTATTATGGCAGCGAGAACGATTGAACAAGAGAAAGAACGTTTACTTACAGTTCTTGTAACACCATTTATGTCTTGTTCAGCACGTTTACCTGTATATGCATTATTTGCGGGAGTATTCTTCCCTCATAGTCAGGCGACTGTTGTGTTTTCTTTATATGTTGCAGGGATAGTCCTTGCGTTATTAGTTACAAAGATTATGTCTCTTACAATTTTAAAAGCGGAGAAGTCTATTTTCGTTATTGAACTACCGCCTTACCGCGTACCGCAAGCGAAAACGTTATGGCTAAGTACTTGGGAGAAAGGGAAAGGATTTGTTCGTAAAGCAGGTACATTTATCTTCGGTGGTTCTGTTGTCATTTGGCTATTAAATTATGCAGGTCCATCAGGATTTGGTGTTGATATGGGAGACAGTTATTTAGCGATGATTGGCGGATTTATCGCACCATTATTTGCCCCGCTCGGTTTTGGAACGTGGCAAGCTGCGGCATCTCTTTTAACAGGATTTTTAGCGAAGGAAGTTGTTGTTTCTACAATGGCAATTATTTATGCGGTGAAAGAAGATGTGCTTGGCAATGTAATGGGAGCACATTATACTGCGTTATCAGCTTATGCATTTATGTTCTTTATTTTATTATATGTTCCGTGTTTAGCGACAGTAGCCGTTATTAAACGTGAAACTGGATCAGCGAAATGGACGATTTTCTCAGTCGTTTATCCGCTCGTAGTTGCTTATGTATTAACGCTTATTATATACCAAGTTGGATCTTTACTCGGATTCTAAAAGGAGATGTATAATGATGGTCAATATTATAATTGGAGCTATCATTTTTGGTTATGCAGCATATACGTTAGTTCATTTTGTAAAGAGAAGTAAAAAGGGAAAATGCGCCGCATGTTCTTTAAACAAGTCATGTCAGTCGCAAACTTGTAGTCCGGATATGGAGCAAATTGCTCATAATAAATAGAAAAAAGCTTTGCGAATTTCGCAAAGCTTTTTTATTACTTTTTAATTTTTACAAGTTGTGATGATTCTACACCATTCTTTCCAGGGAATTCTTTACTTGGATCCTTATCGAATTTTAATACACCTACAGATTTTTCTTCACCTTTTACATTTCCGTAAGTTGCATCATCAACAACCGCGAACATGTCGGCATATGCACGGCCACTACCGATAATTGTGTTGCCTTCATATTTTAATTTGGCTCCATCAAGTGTAGCATTTTCTATTTTTTCTTTTGCGAATAATACACCTTGTTCTGTTGTTACAGCTGGTAATTTATCAAGTGGCTTCGTGTCGTCTTTTGCATCCACTTTGCTAAGTAATTCTTTCTTCACTAGTTCTTCACCAGTTTTCTTATCCATGACAAGAACTTTTTTACCGTCTAATGTTGTCATTTTCATTTTATAGAAGTCTTTTTCTTTCACTTCTTTTTTATTTTTATCTGTAATTTGCTGAACTTGCTCTTCTGATCCGTACAGTACAAAGCCGTTCGCTTTTTCTCCTAATAAAGAACAACCTGATAATGCTCCGAATGAAATTGCTGCTGCTAATCCGATTCCTACTAATTTTTTCATGATGATGTCTCCTTTTATCTGTTTTATAGTAAATACATTTTTGTATTAGTTCTGAAATGATGAGAAGCTTGTTTGTTGCTTCTGGTATTAGTGTATAAGAAATATGGAAACGTAACTATCGAGTTAGCTTACAGTAACATTACACTTATGTAATTTAGTGAAAGTGCACAAAAGTAAGTTAATTTTAAAGAGAGATAATGAGAATATATTAGAAATACAATATTATATCTAGAATGTCATATTATATTGGATGTATTTTGGAAATAACATGTAAGTACATCTTTGTTTTGTTATAATAAACACATAGGCTGTAAAAATGACTATTCTTTACTGTAAAGGGAGATTTTTCAGTTTTCCAAGTAGTGAATTTGAAATATGAGGTATATCATAGGAGGAATTTGGATGTCTGTATTTAAACGATTAAGAGATTTAACAATGTCAAATGTGTATTCAATAATTGAAAAAGCGGAAGATCCAGTTAAGATGACGGATCAATATTTACGCGATATGCAAGCGGATGTACAAGAAGCTGAGAAAAGTGTAGCAGCTCAAATTGCACTTGAGAAGAAATTCAAAATATTATTTGAAGAGCAAGAAGCACTTGTGAAAAAACGTGAAGAGCAAGCTCATATGGCTGTTCAAGCAAGCAATCTTGACCTTGCGCGTCGTGCTCTTGAAGAAAAACAAAATGCAGAGCAAAAAATGAATGAGTATAAAGCAAGCTATGAGCAAAACAAAGCTGCTGCTGATAATCTTCGCCTGAAGCTAGAAGAAATGCGTAAGCAATTAACAGAGCTGAAAAATAAACGTGAAACACTTGTAGCACGTGTAAATGCGGCGAAAGCACAAAAGAATATTAATCAGGCAATGTCTGGATTTGATTCAAATTCAGCGAAAGCTGGTTTAAGCCGTATGGAAGAGAAAGCTCTTCAATTAGAGGCTGAAGCAGAAGCAAGCGGTGAAGTGTACAAAAAAGAAAAATCATTAGATGATGAATTCGCAAGCTTAAACAAAAATTCTGCTGTTGACGATGAATTAGCTCGTATTATGAAGCAGTATGAGAAATAATATAGAATAGAGACAAATGAACCGACATGTCTAAACAAATTCATGTCGGTTTTCTATTATATTTAGAGGAGGTTTTGCAATGACATGGACAAATGTATTAGCCATGCTTGTATGGACTGGAGCAAGTGCAGTACTTTTATTTGCAATTATGTGGGTTGATTCGATTTTTACAAAATACAATGATTTAAAAGAAATAAAAAATGGGAATACAGCTGTAACAACTCGTTTCGTTATGAAATTATTTGCGCAAGGATACATCCTATCTCAATCAATAACGAAAGCAAATGACTTATGGCAAGCGCTACTTGCATCAGCAGTTTCTTTCGTTATTTTGTTAGTAGTAGAAATGTTTATTGAATTTGTGTTAAGGAAAATGGCTGGTTTAGATTTAGAAGAAGGTACGAAAGAAGGCAGTGTTGCACATGCGATGTTGGCCGGATCATTACATATCGTTGGTGCACTTATTTTAGGTGCTTGTTTATAAAGAGAGAAGGAGGGGTAGGTCATGAGTTTATTTAAACGAATTAAAAATATAATGAAGAGCCCAGAGCCGCAGAAACCAGAGAAAAGTTTATTAACGTTAGCTCCTGGCGATATGGTTGAAGTTTCATTAGTTATGTACGAATTAACTGGAAAAACGAGTATGCATTCTCGTAAAGAAATTGTTTTAACACTGCAAGACGGGAAAGATATTCGTTATTTAAAAATTGAAGACCGTGAAAATACGTATTACAAATTATATACACCAATTGATGGTCGTTTAGATTCGATTGATGAAATTCCGACGACAATTGAAATGGATAATACAGAGTACCATATGGAAGAGCAATATAACGGACGTGTTGTTGTGATGGGGAAAACACCATTCTCTGCTTCAGAAGAACAGCATGTATGGGAATTCCAATCAGATAATCGAAAATTATTGCGTATTGAATGGCAAAATGGTCGCACAATGATGTATGAGGGAGAAGCAATTATTCCTGCTGATGTACAAATTATAAGAGCAACGTAAGGGGGCGTAATCATGTCAAACCGATTGTTTACCATGATTAAATCGTTCGTGATCCCTATACTTGCTATCGTTATATTACTTGTTGTTGCTGGATATGCCTTATCAGGTTGTCAGGGCGGACAGACAAAGTCGATTCAGGACCGTTATCCACTTGAATCTGTCGCAAAAGAAGGTAAACAAGAATCTTACGTGTATAGGGCCGCCAATCGGTCAGTTCCTGAAGTCGCAAAGGAACTCATTAATGAAAGAGAACCGAAGCAAGCATCTAAGGAAGACGAAAATCAAATGTTCCTCGTTTATTCTGATAAGATTTATAATCTGCAAAAGGATAAAGAGAAGCCATCTGATACGTTAATTGAAATAAGTAATAAAGAGTTTGTCCGTCAAAATTACCAACCATCCTTCTTGCAAGGATATATTATGGGAAGTATTTTAAACGATATATTCGGTTCACGAAAATCATCATCCGGTGATTATCGCGGATATAATGACAGACAAAATCATAAACCAGTTATTCCAGAGAGACCACCTACAAAAGAAGAAAAGAAAACCCCGCCTCCAATTACGAAGGAAGGGAAAGGATCTATCATTAAGCGTGGCGATAATGTAGATTCGAAATCTTCTGTAGGAGATACTGGAAGTATTACGAAAAAAGGAAGCAGCACGCCTCCGCCTTCTACTGGAAGCAAAGGGAAAATAACGAAAACACCAGGTGGTTCGAGCGGATCAGATGTGAAGCCCAAATCATCTATTAAAACGCCGCCAAGGAATACATCTCCTCCGAAAACGAGGGTCGGTGGTTCTGGGAAAATTACGAAGAGAAGATAGTGTAGAGACCGAAAAGTGGAATTTGCTTTTCGGTCTTTTTTTGTTGTGGAAATAAATCCCTTTTAGTTGGTGCAATTAAGACATAAGGAGGGAATAGTATGACTATGTATAAAAGATTTAGTGTAATTATGTTCCTCGTATTATTCTTGAGCTTGTTTATTAGTAGAATGATGAAATTTCACTTTGTGGTAGGTATTCTATGGATACTATGTACATGTACCCTTTTTCTATATGTTCCGCTACGCTTTCAACATGAAGTGACGGCTTTTCAAAAGTATGTAGCGTGGATTAGACGGGGAGGAAGATGGAGCGAGTAAAAATATATCAGCGATTATTGGAATATATCGATCACAAATCAAAATATATCGGCGATTATCGGAATATATCGATCGTAATTCAAAATATATCGGCGATTATTGAAATATATCGACTTACCGACAAAAACTGACAACGGTAGTATAACAAAAAGAGGGTGTGCCAACATTTTGGCACACCCTCTTTATTCATAATGATTAATGAATATCACGTTTCTTGAAATTACCGCCTTTTACTTCTGCTACGTCATAAACTGTAATAAAGGCGTGTGGATCAATTTCATTAATAAGTTCTTTCATTTTACTTTCTTCTAAACGGTTAATTACACAAGAAATTTCTTTGAATTTCTCTCTTGAATAACCACCGTATACTTCGTTATATGTTGCACTTCGGCCTAAACGGTCACGAATTGTTTCTACCATTAATTCAGGCTCTTTTGTAATGATTTTAAATGCTTTCGAACCACTTAAACCAACTTCAACGATATGAATCACTTTCGAAGCAATAAAGTAAGCAATTGCCGAAAGGATAGCTCCTTGAAGGCCGAATACTGTTGATACGAAAATAAATACGAACATGTTTAAGAATAAAATAAGGTCACTCGTTCCAAATGGTAACTTACGAGAAAGTAATACAGCTAGCATATCGATTCCATCTAATGCTCCACCGTTACGTAATGCTAGTCCCATACCAAAACCGATGATAATACCACCAACAACTGTAACTAATAATGTATCGCCTTCAATAATAGCTGGTATTCCGTGCATGACAACGGTACCTATTGCTAATGAAGCAATCCCGATAATAGAATAAATTGCGAAGCTTTTACCTATTTGTTTATACCCTAACCAAACGAAAGGAATGTTAATAACTGCGATTAGAGCTCCTAATGGCAATCCAAATAATCTTGAACTAACGATACTTAAACCAGTTACACCACCGTCTGATACGTTATTTGGAATTAATACTGCTTCTAATCCATACGCTGTGATAAATGCCCCAATAATAATCATCAAAGCTTTTGAAGCGATTTTTAGCTTATTGGGCTTGTTTTTGATAATTTTCTCCATGTAATTTCCTCGTTTCAAACTAGTTTCTTATTTGTTACGTAATTCACACCTAAATTTCATTTTAACATTTAATTTGAAAAAATTCTCCTTTAATGGATGTATGCAGGGAATATTATCACCATATTATTATTTTAAATACACCTGTAAATGATTAGTGAGCGGGCATAATTCTGATATAAAAAAGTAGAATGAACAGTATAAATATGTACAGTTAGGGCGTTCATATTAGGGAGGAGATTCTGTGAGATACTGTACGAAATGTGGGAATGAAACGAACGAGGAGAATAAGTTTTGTGGACAGTGTGGAGAGAGTCTTAATTATGAAAAAGTAATAGCCAGTCATCCAAATAGTGATATAGAGGTTTTTTCAATAGTTGGCTTTATAACGGGATTGATATCTTGGTTTATTAATTTATGGGGGCTTGTTGGTACGGTAGCTATTGTATTTTCTATATTAGGTTTAAATAAAAAAGTGACGGGTACGAGTAAAGTGTTTGCTATTGTTGGAATCGTTTCAGGAATTATTAATGTCTTGTATGCGTTTATGTTAATTGTTTAACTAAAAAAATGATCCTCTTTCATGAAAGAGGATCATTTTTTTTGTAGCTATTAAGAAATAATAAAACTAATTACTGTTAGGAATAAAGCGAAGCCTAAAATAGTTCCACATATTTTCATATGGCGCTTACGTCCCATAACAACAATTGCGACATATTCGCGAATCATTGCATTAGGCCAGTAATAAAATGCAGTTTTTGATCCGATTCCTTGGCTATTAAGACCAGCTTGTCTTGCATATATACCAGCGCGGAAAAGGTGGAAGTTGTTCGTTGTAAAGATACTTCTATACTTACCGTCTGGTTTTAAAGAATCCATAATTTCTTTAGAGAACGACATATTTTGATATGTGTTTACAGAGCGATTTTCTTGCACTGTATGTTCAATCGGAATTCCTTTTTCAACAGCATACTTTTGCATCGCTTCTGCTTCAGGAAGACCTTCATCTGGGCCTTGGCCACCAGAGAAAATAATTGTTGGTGGTGTATTCACAGCTGCTTGTTTCCAGTAAAAGTCGATTGCTTTATTAATACGACTTGCAAGTAAAGGCGGTACTTTATCATTAATTAAGCCGCTACCAAGAACGATGATGAAATCTTGATTACGCCTTGGTCTGTTGAATTGATATAGAAAATAAGCGCTTAAGAAGTTAGATAAGTGTATGAAGAAATATACGCTTATAAGAGAAATACCTGCAAAAATAGGCTCTAAATGTGATGAGACCAAACTTGCTGGATTTATAATAGGGAGTAACATAAAGAATAACATCCCTAAAGCAGCAAGGAGTGTTAAACAGTTAGTGAACCGACGTCCTTCTCGCTTCATTAAAATTCTTGCATTAAGAAATAATCCAAACATTAAGGCAATAAAACCGAAAGGAAGCATAATGAGAAGTGCTAAAATAGGTAAAATTATAATGTAGCGTAGGACATCACTACTTGCATTCACAGATATAATCACACAAAAAAGCAGGAAAAAACAGAAAAAGGCATTAAATAAAAACCCATTTATTATTTTTCGTGGATCTTTTAGATAGGAGATAAGAAAAATAATAAACAATATAAGAGGGATAATTCCGAAAGACATAAATATAGTACACCTCAATTTGTATAAGAATTTGACATACCTTTTATATTACATGATTTTATAATTAGAAATGAAAGAAAAAGGATTTTGAATTTTCTCAATAAAATATATGAATACATATGTTAAAATGTATAAAAGGCGAGATATTAAAAGTAAAATGGTTGAAGAGGCACTCTATGGGGTGTCTTTTCTTTTAGGTATGTAATTATGCATATTATATTTATTTTTAAATGAAGAAGATTAAAATATAAGTTATAGACAGACTTTATAAAGCAGAATTTAATACAAACATTTCCCTCTACTTTTTGTATCTAACAATCGTATAACAATAAATAATTCTGTTTTATAGTGTTTGTTTATGAAGGTGTCTTCTCTGAAGGCGCCTTTTTGCTGTTTAGTATAGAGTGTTTTTACTGTTTACATAGTGGAAACTATCTATACTAAACATTAGCAATCTTCCGTATAAAGATTATCAATTTACTATATATTCCAGTAGTGTTAACCTACATATGAAAGGCTTTCTTTTTCAAAATATTACCCCTAATAAATTTTTGAAGAAGTCAACTGTCTCCAAAATTGCCATTCATGCTTAGCAAAAAAGAATCCTGCTGGATTCTTTTTTGTGTTCGACAGAATATGACAAATTATATTATTATAATTTGTTATATTGTTAAATGGTTATTATGGAAAAGAGAAGGAGACTTAAGTATGGAATTTAAAAAATTAATTTTAACAGGTGCACTTGTTGCAACTACAGCATTTACTTCAATTGGAACAGCGCAGGCAAGCGTAGGTTTTAAAGATGTTCCAAACAATCATTGGTCTTATAAAGCAATTATGGATTTAGCAAATAAAAACGTTGTTGCTGGATACGGAAATGGGATTTTTGGATTTGGTGATGATGTAACGCGTGAACAAGTTGCAGCTCTTATGTTCCGTCATTTAAAACCGGTAGTAAAAGAACAGTATAACAATCCGTATAAAGATGTTACGGATCGTTCAACTATGTTTAAAAAAGAGATTCTTGCTTTAACAGAGATGGGTGTATTCGTTGGAGATAACACAGGGAAATTTAGACCGAAAGATTCGTTAACTCGCGAAGAAATGGCACAAATTTTGACAAGGGGATTCCAATTGCAAATAAGAGGGGATCATAATTTCCCGGATGTAGATAGAAATGGATGGGCGAATCCTGCGATTACTGCAATTAAATCAAATTATATTACGGCTGGAACTGGTGATGGTAAATTCGCACCTAAAATGCATGTAAGTCGTGAGCAATACGTTCAGTTCTTATATAATGCAACGTTACCATTTGAAGAAAGACCAGGAGCAAAACAACCACAACCACAACCGAAACCGGAAGTGAAACCAGAAGTAAAACCAGATCCGAAACGTTTTGCTAATTGTAAAGAAGCAAACGATGCGGGATATTATGACATTACAAGAGATAGTCCATATTATGGTAAGCATTTAGACCGTGATGGCGATGGAATTGCTTGTGAGAAAAAGAAAAAAGGTAAATAAGAAAAAGCACTCAGTCTGAGTGCTTTTTCTTATGGAAACATGCTATTTTTTTAGGCGCTTTTCATAAAATGAAAGTAAGGAAATGAAAGTAGGTGACAAAATGCCGTCAATTGTGGAAGGTGTTATTATTGAAAACTGTAACGGAACGATTAATTTAGGAGATAAATATAACGTCCAGCCGATTGAAAAAACGAAAGCTTATAATGGATCGGGATCATCGAATACAGGGATTAAAGTACAAACATTTAGTGGTATTAGTACAGCAGATGTAGGGGATAGTGATGCGAATGACCAAGGGATACAATTTACTTTATAGAGAAATATGTAAAATTGCATAAAATGATGAACTTGCCCTGTGCTACAATCTAGCTGTGAGCTGTTAATGATTCTTCTGTATTATAGTTGTTAGATTAGAAATATAACATCCTATCGAAAATCATACGTATAAAAAAGACACTTCAAAAGAAGTGTCTTTTTTCATCTTAGTGATACCCTTTAGCGGAATCTTTATGAATTTTATTTTTAAAGATACTGTAGCTCCAAAGTTGATATCCAATAACAATTGGCACCATAACCATTGCAACGAAGAACATAATTTTTAAGTTTAATTGACTACCAGCTGCGTTGTATAACGTTGTACTATAAGCATCATTAATACGAGATGGTAACATTCTTGGGAACATGCCTGCAAAGCCTGTTGTCATAAACATTGCGATTGTTAAGCAAACGAATGTAAATGCAAGGCCGATTTTATGTTTATACACCATAATAAGTGCGAGTACACTCATTAACATGGCAAGTACCGGAAGAATGAATAGTACCGGATATTCTGTGAAATTGTGGAATAAGTTTGTACGATTAGCAGTAGCTACATAGAAAATAGCTAAAATGATAGCAGCTGCCATTGAAAATGGTCTTGCGATTTTATAAGCTCGATCAGATACTTCACCAGTCGTTTTAATCATAACCCAAAGGGCACCAGATACGACGAATATAGCAGTGAAGAACAGACCTCCTAAAATACCGTAATGATTTAGTAAGCTAAGTAAATTTCCTTCATAGCCATTTTTTCCGATTTGTAGTCCATAATAAAGGTTAGCGAAGGTAACTCCGAATAAGAAAGCAATTAGGAAACTACCAATTGTAAATGCCCATTTACAAGTTTTTTGCCAAATTGGTGAATCGTCTTTATGCATGAATTCCAGTCCAGCAGCACGAGCAAACAGTGCAAGTAATACTAAAAATAGTGGTGTATATAGGTAGCTAAACATATTTGCATATGTGACTGGGAAGGCAGCAAATGTTGCGCCACCAGCTGTAATTAACCACACTTCATTACCACCCCAGAACGGGCCGATTGCTTCTTGTAATTGATTTCGTTCCTGTCGGTCTTTCGCAACGAAAGGGAAAATCATTCCGTTACCAAGCGCATACCCATCAAGAATAAAGTAAACTGTCCAAATCACGCCCCATAAACCAAACCAGATGATTGCAAGCATATCATGAGACATGAGCTGCACCTCCTTCAGTAGCAGGTTCTTCTAATGCTGCTGGTCCTTTTTTCGCGAACTTCAGCATTAAATATACGTCTGCGATTAAAAGTAAAGTGTAGAACAAGATTAAACTAATTAATGAGAACCAAATTTGTGGAACAGATATAGGTGATACAGATTCTGCTGTACGCATTAGTTTATAAACTGTCCATGGTTGACGACCTACTTCGGCAACAATCCAACCAGCGTTAATTGCGATATATGGTAGTAAAACAGACCATATTGTAATTTTTAAGTAACGTTTTGAGTTTTCTAGTTTTCCTTTTCGGTTTAAATAGAAGCCATACCAAGTTAATGCCATAAAGAACATACCAAGTGCAACCATTAAGCGGAAGCTATAGTACACGAGGTTAACATTTGGACGATCTTCTTTCGGAATATCTTTTAAACCAACAATTTCGCCATCAAATGAGTTTGTATAGAAGAAGCTTCCTAACTTTGGAATCGTTAGGAATTCAAAGTTCTTTTCGTTTTTTACATCAGGAATTTGAACAATCGAGAAGCCTTGTCCTTTTCCAGTTTCCCAAACAGCTTCCATCGCAGCACCTTTAGCTGGTTGATATTTAGCTGCTGATACACCAGATTGATGTCCCATAAACGGTGTAATTGTTGCGGCGAATAAGCCTAACAGTAAGCCAAACTTAAATGATTTTTTGAAGAATTCAACTTCATTCTTACGTAATAAGTGATAGGCACTAATTGCCATAACGAAGAAAGCACCAACAATATAGCAACCAATTACAGTATGGAAGAACATATTCCAAGCGTATGGATTTGTAACAAGTGCCCAGAAGTCATTTAATTCAGCGCGGCCGTTACGTACGACGTAGCCAACAGGGTTTTGCATAAAGCCGTTTGCTGTAATAATCCAAAGGGCGGAAATATTTGTTCCAAGTGCAACCATCCACATACAGAAGGCACGGAACTTTGGTGAAATTTTGTCTTTACCGAATAACCATATTCCCATGAAAGTAGATTCTAAGAAGAAGGCAACGAGTGCTTCGATTGCGAGAGGTGATCCGAAAATATCTCCCATATATTTGGAGTACTCAGACCAGTTTGTTCCAAATTGGAATTCCATCGTAATCCCGGTTATAATCCCCATTACGAAATTAATTGTAAATAATTTACCCCAGAAATTTGCCATTTTGCGGTATGTTGGATTCAATGTGCGGGCGTATTGAGTTTCCATACATGCTACTAAAATAACAAGTCCGATTGTCAAAGGTACAAATAAAAAGTGATAAAAAATAGTAATTGCAAATTGAAAACGACTCAGTAACAGAACGTCGGACATAATAAATATTCACTCCTTTTTTACATTATCTACAATCAGTTTATAGTGAAAATACGTTTTAAATAGGGGGGACTTGTTACAAAGCTGTGTGTATATTTTGAAAGAATTATGTCGGTTATCTGAAAATATCCTATTTTTACTATAAATCAATATCCTTTTTGAGTTTTTTAAATTTTGGTACACTATATAAGTAATGTAAATGAGAGAAAAGAGGGTTCTTTACTATGAAGTCATTAGAAGAGATTTTACAATACAATGAAAAATTCGTTGAAGAAAAAAAATACGAAGAATATGAAACGGGAAAATTCCCGAATAAAAAAATGGTAATTATCTCTTGTATGGATACACGTCTTGTTGAATTATTACCAAAAGCGATGAATATGCGTAACGGTGATGTGAAAATTATTAAAGTAGCAGGCGCTGTTATTTCACATCCGTTTGGCAGTATTATGCGTAGTATTTTAGTGGCTGTATATGAACTTGGTGCTGATGAAGTATGTGTAGTTGGTCACCACGATTGCGGTATGGCAAAAATTCAAGCAAGCAGTACGATTGAGAAGATGAAAGAGCGCGGTGTAACAGATGAGAAATTAGATACACTTCGTTATTCTGGAATCGATTTAGAAAGATTCCTACAAGGGTTCTCTAGTGTAGAAGAAAGTGTAGAACATAGCGTATCAATACTTCGCAACCATCCATTACTTCCAGAAGAAGTACCTGTTCACGGTCTTGTTATAGATCCTGATACAGGAAAATTAGATTTAGTTGTGAATGGTTACGATAATTAAGACTTTATATTGTCATCCTTTTTATCTGGGACAGGATCAAATCCTCCCGGATGGAAAGGGTGACATTTTAATATACGCTTACATGTAAGCAAAAACCCTTTAAGGGCACCATGTTTTTGAAACGCTTCTAATCCATAATGAGAGCAAGTTGGGTAAAAGCGGCACGTTGGTGGTGTCATTGGAGAAATGAACTTTTGATAAAAGTGTATAATCCCAATAAAAATCTGTTTCATAACGGTCTCCTTTTCAGCATATTCTTAAAGTATTATAGCACGACTGTACATAATACTTTACTAATGTGCATTTCCGTTATATCATATTGGATATAACGGAATTAAATTAAAAGCGGGAGAGATGTTGTATGCCATCAGTAGAAAGCTTTGAATTAGATCATACGATTGTAAAGGCGCCTTATGTAAGACATTGCGGAGTTCACAATGTAGGTAGTGACGGTATTGTAAATAAATTTGATATACGTTTTTGCCAACCGAATAAACAAGCAATGAAACCAGATGTTATTCATACGTTAGAGCATTTATTAGCATTTAATTTACGTAAATATATTGATCGTTATCCGCATTTTGATATTATCGATATTTCACCGATGGGCTGCCAAACAGGATACTATCTTGTAGTAAGCGGAACACCGACAGTTCGAGAAATCATTGATTTATTAGAACTAACATTAAAAGATGCGGTTCAAATTACAGAAATTCCAGCTGCAAATGAAACACAATGTGGCCAAGCGAAGCTTCACGATTTAGAAGGAGCACAACGCTTAATGAACTTCTGGTTAAGCCAAGATAAAGATGAACTTGAGAAAGTGTTTGGATAAAAAGGAAAACTGCCTGTGAAAGGGCAGTTTTTTTGTAGCACCATAATAAATGAAATGATATCGACGATTTTTCAAATATATCGAACGCAACTTGAAATATATCAACGATTTTTTTAATATATCGACGTTTCGACACTGGATATCGATTTACCGACAAAAATTGACAAGGGTATGAAGCGAATAAAAAGAAGAGGCCGTCTAAAATATGTATTGGACGGCCTCTTTTTTAGGAAAGTATACTAGACACCCCAACATATAAAACAAAGACAGAACCGAGAAAATAAACAAATGCTTTTGCTTTTTCCTGTTTCTTTATTTCATCAATTCCAAACAGGATAAACATAATACTCAAAAGGATGAATACGAATGACAAAAGTATAGAGATATTTGCAAAGAGGCTAAATATAGCGAGGATGAGGGCAATCGTTGCTAGTATAATTCGAATGTTTTTAAACATATAATCCTCCTTTAAATAGACTATTTATCGGAATAGTTCTGAGAAGCTAAGAAATAAAGCACCAGCACCAGCCATGAAAGCGAGTATACCACTAGATTTTCTGTGTTGTTTTATTTCTCCTAGCGCTACAGTGAAAGCCATTAATCCTAAGAAAAAGAACATATAAGGCATCATTTCTCTATTGCCAGTAAAAAATCCGTATATTACTATACATAATGCAATGAGTGCAAAAGTAATCTGTAATCCTTTTAGCATATATATCCCCCCTGTTATTTTATATAGCTAATGATGAGGAAAATCTAAATAAATCCGATTCTTGAATCTTTTTTCTTTATTTGTTCAAGGGCAATGAGGAATAGTGAAGCTCCTAATAGAAATTGTGCAAGTGGTAGAAAGGTATTTTGAACTGTCGTTAAAGTAATACTAGATATGAGGATGGCATTGAGTACGATTAAAATAAGTAGTATACGAAGCGTATTATGAATTCTTCTTGCTGTTTTTTGTATACGGGTTATCTTCTGGTTTATCAATAGAATGTTTATAAGCATACCCCTTATTAATCGTCACGACGGAGAGTACTAATATGACTAGGACGATGATAATACCGATAATTAATATTTTGAACATGGAATCCCTCCTTTTCTTTATTTTACATAATTTTGTAATTGATGAAAACAATAGAAATAAAAAGGATGAAAGAAGGGCGTTACATGGAACAGAAAAAAACATATTATATATCAATAGGAAACGGTCAAATTTCACAAGTGAAGACGGCGGATACGTATAATTTTGAGATTTCCGCAAGTGATGAGGAAATTACGGAGTTAAGAGAGTATTTCGATCAAGCGTATGTAGAGGATTTAGGTTCATTTGTACGCTCCCACGTTCCATTTGTTGAGTATCATCACGATTCTAATAATGACCGATATGATGAACAACTACAAAAAGCATATAAAATGATTTACGATTTAGGAAATCATGAGACGAAAGAATTAGTCGCGCAAATGGGAATAATCAATGGATTATAATTGGATAATATTATGCAGAAAAGCGAGAATATGCTACAATTTGTGGTAGGAAAAACTTGTAACCATCAATAGGGGAGTAATGGCATGTACAAATTTAAAGATTATTACCACAACACTGTACAATTATCGTTTGAACGTTATCCATTTTCTCCTGAGCCAAAGCATGTTTGGGTTGTATGCCGGTACGGGGATCAATGGTTATTAACACATCATTTACGTCGCGGTCTTGAATTTCCAGGTGGTAAAGTAGAACTAGGGGAAACACCGGAAGAAGCGGCAGTTCGAGAAGTTCATGAAGAAACTGGCGGCATAGTTTCTGATTTAACTTACTTAGGACAATATAAAGTATCTGGAAAAGACAAAATAATCATTAAAAACATTTATTTTGCAACAATTAGTGCGGTAGAACAACATACGCATTACGAAGAAACGAAAGGATCTGTTTTATTAACAGACATTCCTGACAACATTAAAACGGATAGAAAATTTAGCTTTATAATGCGCGACGATGTATTGGCGCGTACGATGAAACATATAGAAGAAATCGGCTGTTTTACGAAGTAAAGTGGCCGATTTCTTTTTTTGTGCGTAAGAAAAATGTAAATATATCTTTACGTGATTTTGGGTATATTATACAATTTTGTGAAGATATATTTACATTTTAGGAGGGGAAGATGGATAACAGAAAAGAAACAACTGTTACTGTTTCGATGGTTAAATTAAATATCTATTCATTTTTTATAATATTCGCTCTAGCGATTGGAATTAGTTTTTTACATGCGCTTTTTTCAGGCGGGTTTCAAGTTGAAATTACATTGCCCGTTATGTCTCTTTTGATTATTGGAATGATTGTTCTCGTTTGTATTCATGAGGCAATACATTTAATTGGATTTCGTTATATCGGAGGTGTTCCGTGGAGTGAACTAACATGGGGCGTCAATTGGAAATTAGGTGTAGCATACGCTCATTCTAAAAAAGAAATTACAGTAAAGCAAATGAAGAAAGTGTTAATGTTACCGTTTTTACCGACTGGAATTTTGCCAATTGTATTGGGATTAGTTATGAATCTGGAGCCACTCTCATTTTTAGGAATTTTACTAACAGCGAGTTGTATCGGTGATATTGCCTTATATCAAAAAGTTTCAAAGTTTCCAGATGATGCGTTAGTTAAGGATCATCCGAGTAAACCGCAGTTTACAGTATATGAGTAAGTAAGGAAGAGGAGGCGTTTTTAAACGACGGCCTCTTTTTTGTTTGTCAGTTTTTGTCGGTAAGTCGATATATTGTGAAAATCGCCGATATAATTTGAGTTACGGTCGATATATTTCAAAAATCGCTGATATATTTCAAGTTGTGTTCGATATATTCGAAAAATCGCTGATATAATTTTTTAGAAGAAGACTGCTCGAATCATGGGAAACCTCCTCACAGTTTATATAATTAATTATCGCATATTCGTTAAAAAGAGATTATTATATTTTTGTAGAATGGAATAATGGAGGATTGTATGAAGAGACTGTATGGCAAGTTAGTAGGGGGTATCGTTGCAATCGGCTTACTAGCAGGATGCGATAGTTCTATGAAGAGTGTGAAAGAAAAAGAAGTGTGTAAAACAGAAGAAGAATGCGTGGAAATAGGAGATAATACACTTCAAAAAGTATATGAAAAAATAGATGGATTATCTGAGCTTGAGGCAGTAGAAGATTATGATATAGAAGAGCATGAAAGTGCAGATATGAAAGAGGCAGAGCAGAAAAAAGACGATGATAATGATGAAAGTTATTTCTTTTTAGCTTCTTATTATATCGATGGTGATGAAATTGTAGATCCTTATTTTGAAAAGATAGAACGGAAACGTTTAAATAAAGTATTCGCTGAAGATAAAGAAGCGAAAGAAGAGGTGCTGCAACAACGTCAAGATAGAGGTTATCATGAAGACTTATGGGATATGTATCGTACACTCATTCCAGCTAAATATCGCGGTAATATAACAGAATTTGATTTAATAACGGATGGTTATGACGGTGTTGTTGCCCATGTTATGCCGAGTATGGAGAATCCGAAAGACTGGACTCTTAGCCTAGATACGCTTGATTCTGCGGTAAATATCGATGAAGTGATGAAAACATTAATTCATGAGACGGCTCACGTGTTGACGCTCGGGCATAAGCAAATACCAGTAGATGAAAACTATGTAAAGGCTTTTGAAGAAGATAAAGATATTTCAACGTACCGAAATAAATGTGGAAATCTTTTCTTACAAGAGGGATGTGCGAAGGAAAAATCTTATATTAATCAATTTTATAACGCTTTCTGGAAGCCTATTGAGCAGGAGTGGACAGAAAAGAAAGTAGAAGAAAGTGAAGAAACTCAAATTGAATTTTTTAAAGAAAAGCAAGATGAGTTTGTCTCACAGTATGGAACGACAAATGTAGCAGAAGATATTGCTGATACGTTTACAGCGTTTATTTTGCAAGATTCCAAAAAGGTGAAAGAAGGATCGGAGTTAAAGTATAAAAAAATTGCGTTCTTTTATCAGTTCCCTGAGCTTGTAAGAATGAGAGCGGAAGTGTTATCGGGATTATATGATGTTTCGAAAACGATAGAGCAATAAAGTGGACATTAATGAGAGTTGTATATTTTAGCCAAGAAAACGTAAAGAATTTTAGTTCTTTGCGTTTTTTATGTTTATAAAATTGAAAATTCTGTCTTTTTTATTAAAAAGAAGAAGGAACTATCACTATAAAATAGAATTAGTATAAAAATGTCACAATTTAGACACAATTATAATGCGCGTGTTGTAGGGGCTATAAGTTTACTCTCGAGGAGGTAATGAAACGTATGAAAACGATTCTTGCTGTTGCTGGTCTCATTTGGGTAATGTCTCACGGTTTTCCGATTTTTGAAGGGGAGCAAATTCGTAGTGCATTGGATAAAAAGTTTAATGATTATCATGTGATAGATCGAAAAGATAATGTCGTTACAGTACGTGTGAAAGATTGTTTCCATACAGTTACGGTTGCGGATGGAAACGTTAAAAATGAAACAAAGATGTGTGATAAAAAGTAAAAGAAAGAAGCTGACTATAGTTTATCGTCCTAAGTCAGCTTTTTTTTCGTTTCCCAATTAGAAGTTTTTCAAACGCCTCAACAAACACATACATAAGTGTGGCGAGGACGCAGGTGAGTAGTACGCTCAGTAAGACGAGCGTGAAATTAAATACTTGGAATCCGTAGCTAATTAAGTAGCCAAGACCTTGTTTGGAGACGAGTAGTTCGCCGAATATAACGCCGACCCATGATAAACCAACGTTTACTTTTAACGTTGAAATAATGGCTGGGAAGGATGCAGGGAGAACTACTTGCTTATAACATTGCCATTTATTTGCGCCGAATGTGTCCATCACTTTTATATAGTTAGAATCGACTTCTTGAAATGCGCTGTAAATAACGATGATGGTAATGATAATGGAAATGATTACTCCCATTGCAATCGACGAAGAAATATTTGGACCGAAGATTACAATGATAATAGGACCAAGTGCCACTTTTGGCATGGCGTTTAGGACGACGAGATATGGATCAAGTACGCGGGCGAGAAGTGGTATCCACCAAAGGAAAGTAGCGATAATGGCTCCGAGCACTGTTCCAAGAATGAAGCCTACTCCCGTTTCAAGTAATGTCGTCCATATGTGGACCCAAAGCGAACCGTCAAGCCATTTACTAAGGAAGAGATCCCAAATGCTTGAAGGAGAGCTAAAGAGTAAAGGGTCAATCCACTCTTTTTTGCTAGCTATTTCCCATAGTGCAAAGAAAAGAATGAGTAGTAAAAGTTGTAAAGACCTGGCTAGCCATGCGCGTCTGCGTTCTTTCTTCCGAAACTGTTCATGTAGTTGCTTTATATTATCCAAGTCGTTCCAGCTCCTTCCATATATCTTGGAAGAGGGATGGGAAGTCATGGTGATGGCGTGATTCTAACGGTGATAAGGAACGGATGCTTTCTGGGACGATAAATGTTTTTGCAATTTTCCCGGGATTTGCTTGTAGTAAATAAATACGATCACTCATCGCAATTGCTTCTTCAATATCATGTGTCACGAGTAGTGAAGTTTTTTTATATTTGCGTAGTAAGCTAAAAACGAGATCTTCTAGTTTCAATTTCGTTTGATAATCGAGCGCTGAGAAGGGTTCATCTAGCAATAAAATTTTCGGATCGGTCGCTAACGTTCGAACGAGAGCGGCACGTTGACGCATACCACCGGATAGTTCACGAGGGTATTGCTCTTCTACGTCATGTAGGCCGACTTGTTTTAAAAGTTGTAAAGTATGTTCTTTCGTCTGTTGATCGTAAATTTTTCGGATATGAAGTCCAAGCATAATATTGTCTTCAATTGTCTTCCAAGGAAACAAGTAGTCTTGCTGCAACATATACCCCATAGATGGAGTTTTCGTTGTAATTGGCTCACCATCTAAAAAGACGATACCTTCAATTGGATCAAGCAGCCCGGCAATAATGGAGAGGAGTGTCGTTTTGCCGCAACCACTTGGACCGAGTATAGAAATGAATTCGCCTTCTTCCACTTGTAAACTCATATCTTCGAGAATCAGTTTGGCATTCTCTTTTGCGAAAAAGCAGTGAGAAACGTTACGTATTTGTAAAAAACTCATACACTTCGCCTCTATTTCTTAATAACGCTTTCGGCAATTTTTGTATTGACGAGCGCTTCATGTGGAACTTCTTTTTGTAATTCGCCAGCTTCCTTCATAATCGTTTGGAGCTGTTTCCATTCTTCCGCATCTAATAGCGGATTTGTCGCATAAGAATGTTGCTTTTTATACCGCTCAATTACTTTTACTGTAATGTCTTTTGAAGTGTCTTTAAATAACGGAGAAATTGCATCAGCAATCTCTTCTGGACTATGAGTATCAACCCATTGTTGCGCTTTGTAGAGAGCACGTGTGAATTTTTCAGCAGCAGCTTTATCCTTTTTTAAGAAACTTTCTTTTGCCATGAACGATGTATAAGGAACAGTACCAGATTCATTTCCGAACGAAGCGACGATATAACCTTTACCTTCTTTTTCGAATATACTTGCAGTCGGTTCAAAGAGCTGTACAAATTCTCCCGTACCAGATGCATAGGCATTTGCAATATTAGCAAACTCGATGTTTTGAATTAAGTTTGTATCTTTGTGAGGATCAATGCCATTTTTCTTTAAAACGTATTCTCCAACCATTTGCGGCATGCCGCCTTTACGCTGTCCTAAAAATGTAACACCTTTTACATCATTCCAATTAAAAGAGTCTAATTTTTTACGTGAAACTAAAAATGTTCCATCTGTTTGTGTAAGCTGTGCGAAGTTAATGACAGGGTCTTTTGCGCCTTGTTGATGAACGTAAATAGACGTTTCTGAACCAACGAGAGCAATATCAATGCCGCCAGATAACAGGGCGGTCATCGTTTTATCTCCGCCAGCTGTTGTTTGGAGGTCAATATTTAATCCTTCATCTTTAAAAAATCCTTTTTCAATCCCGACATATAACGGGGCGTAGAAGAGAGAATGGGTAACTTCGCCGACGCGAATGTTTTGGGTTTGTTCTTTCGTACCTTCTTTTTTACTACTGCAAGCAGCGAATGTGAAAACAGCTAGTAACATGATGCAAAAAACAGCTATTAATTTTTTCACTATATAACACCTCCTAGAAGTCACTCTACAAGCATGATATGTAGGTAAGTGCCCATATGTGAGTGTAGATAGCAGGAATTTTTTTGGTGATAAAGAAGTACAAATATAAGGGGTGATAAAATGGAGTACGAATATGATGATAGCGTACATTTACATCTTGATTATTTCGGAACAGAATGTGATATGGAATCGATTGCTTATAAGCGGAAGAATGAAGACGTGTGGGATGTGTATTTTAATTTTGGAGCATATGGCCTTCAGAAAGATGAGATTGAGACGGGTAGATTTATGGATGAATATGCTGGTCATTACGTTTTTTCTGTACATGCTCGTGATCTTAGCTGGGAATTTGGAAGTGCTCAATTTGAAGAGTGGGTTTTGAGAAATCATATAGTAGAAAAATCGCTGCAAAAATAGGGAGGAATTTCGTGATTGATTTTCTCATTCTATTGTTCATATTTGTAGTTGGATTTTTCATTATGCAATTTCTTACTTACCAATTTGCAAAGAAAAATATTCATAAATACAAGGGGATAAAATGGGTTCATATGTGGTTAGATATGACGATGAAAAAAGGTCCGAGATTAGATCTTTTTGATTTTGTAGTTATCGTACTTGTATGTATTATATGGAAAGTATGGATGTATCCTCTTGTATAATAAATATGCCTATTTCTGTTAAAAGGAAGGAGAACCTGTCAGTGTTGATAGGTTCTTTTTTTTTGATAAAAATTTTGTGAAGCATAGTTCATTTATTATGCTACTAGAATATAGAAGAGATAAAGAAGTTGTATTTTTTAAGGGGAAATTAAGGATATACGTGTATAATACAAACACATAGGGAGACTAACTGTATACAAATATGTTATTTTGTATAGGACAATATGTTTTTTGATGCGAGACGAAGGGGTAAAGGAAAGAGGGAATAAATTGCTTTTTAATGTTTTAACACAACAACGAAGAAGAGATGAATTTTATCTTAGTTTTTCTCCTCAGGAGCCGAGGAAGAACCTACTAATTTCTATCATTCTTAGTGGAATGTGGGCGATTTGTTTAGAAACGCTGTTTTTTGTTATGTTAAGGTCTTTCGAATTCGAGAAAACTAAAGAATTTTTTAATGGGAAAATCCAGCTAAGTATACTCATTATTGTTTTGTGGAGTGTACTACTATACATCATTCATTTAAATAAAGGTATCAGTCATAAGCTTAGGCCAGCTATTCGAGTTTATGTCGTATTATTTTTAATTGCTCATACAATGAATTGGATGTATATCCTGATACAGGAGGATATGAATCTTATAGTAGTAAATACATGGGTGTATTTACAATATGGACAGTATATATTAAGCCTATTATTTATTTATATGGTATACGTTTTTGCATATAATTTAATTGGAAAAGTTTTCTTAAGTACAATGATAACTAGCCTAGTTTTGATTATTTTTGTGATGGTGAACCATTTTAAGCTCATTTTTAGAGGGGAGCCATTCTACCCGTCTGATTTTACACAGATTGGCCATATGAATTCCGTTATACCGATGGTTATGGATTATTTCAGTTTTTGGAATATGTTTCTGATGATAGTTAGTATTGTTTTACTGATATTTATAGTTATGTATATAAGAAAATACATTCCAGTTATAAAATCACATATTATTATAAGGATAATTTTAATATGTGGCTCTGCGTTTATGTTGTATGCATATAGTAACTACCCTACTACCTTTATGAATAATATATTTACAAAAGCTGGGGTAGACATCCGCGCATGGAATCAAGCTTCAAATTATAAGGGGAATGGTTTTGTTATAGGATTTTTAAGTAATTTAGATACGACAGTCATAAAAGAGCCAGAGGGATATTCAAAGGAAAATATGCAGCAAATTGCAAAGGGTATAGAAAAGCAATATGGCGGTAAAGTAAAAGCGCAAAAAAAGGCAGAGAAGCCGAACATTATATATATTATGAGTGAAGCATTTTGGGATCCGACAAAATTAACGAATCTTTCATTTAGCGAAGATCCAGTGCCGAATTTACATCGTTATACAGAGAATTTCCCAGGGGGACAAACGATAGCTCCTACATTTGGAGGGAATACAGCGAATACAGAATTTGAAGCATTAACGAGTTACTCGATGAGCCTTTTAATGCCAGGTTCTATACCCTATCAACAAGCTATTCCAAGTCAGAAAGAAGTTCCATCTATTGCAAGTGAATTGAAAAAGCAAGGGTATTATGCAAGTGCAATTCATGCCTTTAATCGATCGTTTTATAAACGGGAAGATGTATATAAAACATTAGGATTCGATAATTTTAATGCAGAAGACACGATGAAAAATACAGAAGTGGTTGGAGATAATATTGGTGATTTATCTATGAGTAAAGAAATAATAGATGAATTAAAAAAGAGAAAACAACCTACATTTATTCATGCGGTGACGATGCAAAATCATTTTCCATATACACCAAATATGTTTGGTGAAAATAAAATAGAAATTAGTGGATTAACAGAAGAGGAATCGAAAGCGGAATTAGAAGCATATACAGAAGGGGTAAGACTGTCTGATGAAGCGCTACAATATTTAATCGAGCAGCTTGATGAGTTAGACAGGCCTACTTTATTAGTCTTCTTTGGAGATCATTTACCTATGTTAGGAACTAATAAATCTATTTATAAAGAAGCAGGATATATAGAAAATGAAGAGACGGTAAGAGAAAGATTAATTATGTCAGAAACACCATTGTTAATGTATGCGAATTTCGATTTGCCAAATGACAATTTAGGTTTAGTAAGTCCAATTTATTTTTCTAGTCTTGTTTTTGATTATGCAGGATTAAATCAATCACCATTTTATCAATTTCTATCGGAAATGCATAAAGAAATACCGGTTCTGAGAGATGAGTTAAAGGTTAATAAAGATGGGGAAGAGATAACAGATTTAACAAAAGAACAAAAAGAAATGTTAGAGCAATATAAAATGCTCCAATATGATTTACTTGCTGGAAAGCAGTATAGTAAAGATATACTTTTTAAATAGAAAAATAAAAAGAACTTGTATAACGATACAAGTTCTTTTTTTATAGTATTTAACGGGGTAACCAGACAAGCTGGGTTTAGGGAATATTACCTGTACATTTAGTATAAATGTAAATATAATCGTTTTATTGATTGATTTGTGAGAAATGTGTGAATTTTAACCTTTTCAAAAACTGCGTTCATATCAACACGATTTGGCATAGGTTTTTATGAACGTAAAAATTTTATAAGTTCTTCATTTAATTCATCCGCTTGATCGATTGGAGAACCGTGACCACTATTTGTAAGAGGCTGTAACTGAGAGTTTTTAATCCGCCTTTGTGTGAGTTCAGCGCTTTTGTAAGGGATAAGTTGATCGTGAATACCGTGGAATATTTTTGTTGGGACGTTAATTTTACTTAAATCTTTCGTTACATCTTCATTTGCGGCTGCTTGTAATATTTTGATGAGAGCGTAGGAAGCAGACTGCATACCGAGATAAGAAAACCATTCTAACGTAGCAGATCCTAAGTTTCTATTAAAAAATGATAAAGATACGTCATTTAAAAATTTAGGCATATTGGCATACATTTGATTAATAAGGGTATCTGCTTGTTCTTTTGGGACACCATAGGGAGATTCTTGATTTTTAACGAAAGAGGGGGAAACAGCATCGACTAATACAAGTTTAGAAATACGATGACCATTATAGCGAGACATGTACCGAATAGAAAGAGCACCACCTACTGAGAAACCAACTAATGTAGCATTTTCTACTTGAAGTGCTTCTAGAACAATGGCGATATCGTCTGCTAAACGATCGTATGTGTAACCAGTCCACGGTTTATCAGATTGCCCGTTTCCGCGTATATCCATAGCGATGCAGCGGAAACCATGCTGTGGCAACACATTGAGCTGATATTGGTACATTTGATGATTTAAAGGCCAGCCGTGGACGAAGAACACGGTTTTACTACCGGGGCCGGGATTCACGTCTTGCACAAAAATATGCACATCTTTTTCGACGGTAACAAACATAAATTATCCCCCTATCCTATTCATAAGCTCTATCCCAAAAACGTTGTTTCGTCATAGCCTTAATAAATTCATTCGCCAGGAGCATAGAGTTTTGTTCTATTAAGACACCAGGCTTTCTTTCATTTTTAAGTGTGAAAGATTTCAGTGATTTATCCATTTATCAATGGCCCGTAAAAGCCTGATTGGTAAGGGCTGATTAAAGTTTCACTTTATTTTTTATCTTCTACCCCCTACATAATATACGTATTATTGTTTATAGTTTTTATGAATGCATATAGTCTGAAAATATCGTGACATTGGGATGATTTTCCTTAAATGTTCGATTTATCTTTGTTTGTTTATGAAAATCATTTATTATAATAAATGGTATTCTTCGAGATATTACTTTGAAGGGGTGTTGAAGTGAAAGAAAGTTTTCTATCATATAAAGAAGAAGAAAAGAATGCAAAAATCCTTTTGTGGGTGCTATATGGCATTGTAGTTTCATACCAAATTTTCTACGCAATCGTATTAGAGAATAAATCGCTAACGGATAAGGGACATAGCATACTATGGCAAGTTATTTGCGGAACAGCAATACTCGGTGTGAATGTATACTTAATAAAAAAAGAGAAAGCGAACCTTGTTAAATATGCATGTGTATTTGCATACATAGGAATAGAAATCATTAATATACTTTCGTATATGCTTTATAATAAGGCGGCATTTGATGGGGGAAATATAATAGAAATTATTCTCATCTTCTTTGTACCTATATTTTTAAATAAAAAATATTTTGTGTTTGTACTTTCAACTATTGTAGGGAAATATGTGATTTATTTATTTGTATTAAAGGAAGTAAAAGGGTTTATGTTCCTCATTATGTATACACTCGTATTAATAGCGGCATACATCATTTTAAATCGATTTATACAATACCTTTCAGCGGTAAAGGAAAGTATTAAGATTGCTAGTGAATCACAAAAATTAGCAGTAATCGGAAAAATGGCAGCGACAGTGGGACATGAAATTAAAAATCCACTTGCTTCATTAAAAGGGTTTACGCAATTACAACGAGAGAAGCATGGGGAGGACCCTATTTACAAACAGATGATTTTTGAAATAGAAAATATGAATAATATGATAAGTGAATTGATGGAGGTTGCTACATGTAAACCCTCTATTTATAAGAAACATAATATAGGTGAAATTGCATTACAAGCAGTAACAATTCTTCGAGAAAAAATGAATGAATCCAATGTTCAGCTTATTTCTAATATCGAAGAGAAGATATTAGAAGTTGAATGTGATGAGCGGAAAATAAGAGGAGTCTTTCTATATGTCATAAAAAATGCTCTGGAGGCAATGGAGCAAGGTGGCACGTTAGAGTTACGGTTAGAAAATAAAGGCCAAGATTATGTAATGCTAAGTGTAATCGATAATGGTTACGGTATTAAGAAGGAAAATTTGGCTCGTATTACAGAAGCCTTTTATACAACGAAACAAGATAAAATTGGCCTGGGACTTACGGTAGCACATCGGCTTGTTACTGAGCAGCATCTTGGTGAATTACATATTTCAAGTGAAAGAGATATTGGAACTAGAATAGATATCATTCTCCCGAAACAACGTGGAAATAGTGAAATCCAAGTGGGAGAAAAGCTAGGAGTTACCATATGAATAAAGACGATATATTTAAAAATGAAGAAATGAAGGCACTGAAAATATTTTTAAGTTTATTTTTTATTATATTTTTTGTATACGATCTTGCCTACGAATTTATTGTACCTTTAATAGGAGGAGAGCAAGAAGGAGTAGGACAATTTGAAGATGGTTTAGGTTTATGGCTGTATTTTCTGATGGTGATCTTATTTTGTATTGGAGTATATTTCATGAAATGGAAGAATCCATTTGCAGTGAAGTATATTATACTAATTGGATATAACCTATTAGATTTTATCCATAATTTTATGATTTACTACGGTAGTGATGCTGAGTTTGATGGTGGGAATATAGTAGAAGGATTTTTTATTTTATTTGCCCCACTCTTTGTGAATAAAAGATATTTTTGGTTAGTTCCGAGCATACTTGTTGGAAAATACGCTCTTATAGGAATCATTATTCACTCTACACTCGTTTTAATCCCGATGGCATTATATAGCGTATTTACTGTCATATGTTGGATTATGTTTTTGCGGTTTCAATCTTACGTTCGTACGCTTGAGATGATGGATAAAGAAATACAACAAACAGAAAAGCTAGCAACTGTTGGAAAAATGGCAACAGTTATTGGCTACAAAATTAAAAGACCTCTAGCGAATTTGAAGAAATTTGTGAATAAGCAAGCAAATAAATATCCAGAGGATAAAATATATAGTGATATTATGAAACAGGAAGTGGAACGAATTCATACAATCGCTACAGAACTTAGTGGATTTGAGAAATCTAAATCACTAGAATCAGAAATTCATAGTATAGAAGAAATTATCGCTTATGTTATTCGAGTTATGGGAAAGCCTGCTTTAAAGCAAGGAGTTCACATACAAGGTATTTATAGTAAAGACATACCATCGATTACATGCGATGAAAAACGATTAAAACAAGTGTTTTTTAATTTAATTAAAAATGCGATTGAGGCAATGTTAGTTGGCGGAACGATTACGATTAAAGTGACTGTAGAAGATGCAATCATTATTCAAGTTAAGGATGAGGGATGCGGCATCCCAAAAGACAAAATTCCGAAGCTAAATGAAGCCTTTTACACAACGAAAGAAACGGGAACAGGTTTAGGTTTAGTAGTTACAGAAAAAATTATTAAAGACCACAACGGTAAAATGAGTTTTGAAAGTGAAGTTGGGGTTGGGACGACGGTGAAGGTTATGTTGCCGATACAATAAAAAAGTATTTTTAAAAGGGAAATCACTTACTTGAGAGCGATTTCCCTTTTTATGAATAAAAATTCAAAAGTGTTTGCATCATTCGTACAGTATATATAATTTTAAATCTAAAATATGGATATTTTTACAATGATAGTATAAAATGAGCTTGTCTGTTAGTTGTTTTAATTTATTTGTATTTCTATTTCTATTTCTATTTGTTGGCCCCAATTATTGGGGCATTTTTTGAAAATGAAATGGATATATATTTGTTATTAAAAATATAGAATGCATAGCGTTTATAGTAAAAATAGGATTAATATATGGAAGAGATTTTTTAGATGCTTTTGGAGTACTTCTGTGGATGTTTCGACTATTGGTTCGTCTTCAATTAATTATTTTTGTTGTTCATAGCAAAATAAGAAGCGGTTAGGAAACAAATAAAGCTTAGAATCCAACCAATAGAAGGAGAATAGGGAAGTATATGTTGTAATACCATTCCGCTGGAAATAAAAAAACTACCGAGTAGACCTAAGAAGATGGGGTATCGCAGTAATTTGAGCATAAGTGATACAACCTCCTTTATTACATACATTGTATATCGGTCAGAATTTTCTGTATATATTTTTTGAGAAAAAAGGTGGTACAATATATGAATGATACGAGAGAGGATGAACATTAACATATGTACGTTACTGTAACAGAAGCAGCATATAAAAAGATTATGGATACGATTCCAAATGAGGCGAAATATATAAAGTTATTTTACGATAACGAAGGTTGCGGTTGTGTAATGAGCGGAATTATCGATTTAGTAGCTGTAGCAGAAAAAGATGAGCGCGATGTGGATATTGAATCAAGCCAGTTTAGCTTTATCGCAGATCGCACAAAGCTTGTATTTATGGATGATAAGTTAACAGTTGATTGGCATGAAGGTGGAGGAACTTTTCAGCTGAAGAGCCCAAGCCAATTTTATAATCCAAATATGAAGTTACACGTTCGAGTGTAGTGAAGGAAAGGTGATTCCAAAATGTATTTTGGAATCACCTTTTTTATTGTATAAGTCGATATATTTAAAAAATCGCCGATATAATTTCCTGTACCAAAACGTTGCATACAATACAAAGGTTTTTTTCACATAATGAAATGTACATATGATTGAATTTTCTGTATAATCTTATTTGCGGAGGGGATACGCATGAGAAGATGGGGAATTGAGTTATTAATTTTAGCAGTTGTTATTATTTGGGGGATTAATTTTACGATTGCGAAATATGGACTTTTAGAATTTACAGCAATTGAGTTTACTGCACTTCGTATGATATCGGCGGCACCGCTTATGTTACTCCTTACCTTTTTTATTGAAAAGTCGGTTTATATGGAGAGAAAAGATATACCTAGATTAATCATCGTTAGCGTTGTAGGTATTGTACTGTATCAAACGTTATTTATGGAAACTGTCAAATATACATCCGCTACAAATGCCTCTTTACTTATTTCTATTTCACCTATTTTTACAACTGTATTTGCTATTTTCTTGAAACAAGAAAAGTTTTCTTCTCGAAAGTTCATCGGTTCTATCATTGCCTTTAGTGGTGCAGCATTAGTTTTAGTAGCAGGGCATTCACTTGCTAGTTCTTTTTATGGAAATGGAATTGGGCTAATTACATCAATATGCTGGGGGCTTTATCCTGTTTTAGCTGGTCCATTAATTAAAAAATATTCAGCACTACGTGTCACCGCATGGTCAGCACTAGTTGGCGCGATGCCGCTTTTACTTTTAAGTGGACCATACATATTTATAATGCCATTTCACATTACACATGGAATGACACTATTTGCTTTACTATATTCTATTTTCTTTGTAACAGTATTCGGTTTAGTTATGTGGTATGTTGGGATTCAAAAAATTGGGGCGTCACATACGATGGTATATATGTATATAACGCCGCTTGTAGCTGTTTTATTTGCAGCTGTATGGGCAGATGAATATGTATCGTTTCAACAAATAATTGGTGGGATTATTATTTTCTTCGGTTTATGGTTTGTGAAATCGGAGAAAGTAAAAGTGCACTCTACTGTGGGGAACCTATATCAAAATAGGAAAACAGATCACCTATGATCTGCTTTCCTATTTTTTTATTTTTGGTAAGAAGACGAGAAATAAGATAGCAGTAATAAGTGGAATTAAGTTTAAAAATGGAATACGGAAGAGTGTGATAAGAATAATACCTGGAAGAAGAACACCGAGGACAGCATAGAAAATACTATGATTTTTCGTGTACCAATACAATGAAAGTCCAATAAGTGCAGGGATAATAAGGTGAATGAGAGCCATTAAAAAATAAATCATTAGACGCCCCCTTTATTTGTGTGCTTATTACATCATATCCGTATGTTCATAGATTGATATCATTTTTTTCATAAATGGACGAAAAATGTTTGGAAAAACGTCACAAATTATAAGAATATGATGTTTGAAATCTTGTATAATATTATTTCCTAAAAGCATTTAAACAACGTAAACATATCGTTTATGTTGTTTTTAATTTGATTGAAATGGATGTAAGCAGTATAAACTTGAAAGAAATTTTTTGTTGGATAGATAAAAATTACCGAAGAGGAGAACAGCATGATTAGTATGTCATTAAGGTCATTTAAAATTCAATCGTATTATATACTAGGTATTTTGTTAATAGGATGGATGTTAACACCGTTTTCAGCACATTTTTTAGGCGCTGGAATTGGACTTATCGTAAGTATGTATTGCGTTTGGCTTTTAGGGAGACGAATTGAGAAGCTTGGAGATAGTATCGTAAAGAAAACGAAAGCACCGACGCTCGGTATGTTTAATCGTTTTGCTGCGGCTATTTTAGGTGCTATTATTATGTACGAAATTGAGCACCACATGGTTATGTGGGCATTTGCAGTAGGGATTATGGGCGGCTATTTCTTAATTGTTGTTAATTTAGGATACTATAGCATGAAAGATGAGAAAGAATTAACGAAGAGCTAAAAAGATAAAAAGCTTCTTTTTAGATGGAATAGATGATCCAGCCACGGATAGAAACGGTCAGAGCCTTTTTTAGCCCCATGCGATGTGAAACCAGAGAGATGTAGTGAGTAGGGATATAATTTATATGTGCGAAGCCGTGATTTATCTCTGTTGAAATGGGTTTACTCTGGGATAAGTGATTCAGTGATGGATAGTACAGCAGGAAGCGTAACTTTGCATAAAATACAGATTTCCGCTTCCAATAAGTTAACATGAAATCACGTATTAGTATGACTCTTAGATTTTTTAAAAAAGTTGGATATAATACAAAAAGCTATCCCGATAATTAGAATAATATATTTTATTGTTTCACTTGTATGCTCAAATAAATTAACGTTAAGCATCACAAGTCCCCAAAACATTTGGATCGCTCCATAACTGAATAAAATTTTTCCTGTACGAGAAAAATTTTTCATAGGTTTCACCCCTTCCTATATATGTAAATTGTATCATAAAAAACTAAAAGTAAATAAATATAAAGTGAAATTTCTGTAAGTTAACCGAGCTAAGCCACAGATGAAGAGATGAACGTTTCACTTTATATAAGATATAGAAAGAAGCTTACGCAAAAACGTAAGCTTCTTTTTTATGTAAGTGTGTGTAACCGTTAAGCCGCATTGGGTTTTGTCGGTGAGTACGCGGAACTTTACGGTTACACGACACTTATTCATATGAGTAAAAGGGTTATTCCAACAGAAAGTTTATTCTTAAGCGATTGGGCCGCCTAAGTTAATAATATCTTCAGATACGCTGTCGAACTTTTTGAAGTTCTCTTTGAATTCATTTGCAAGCTCGATTGCTTTTGCTTTGTAAGCAGCTTTATCAGCCCAAGTTTGTTCAGGCATTAACACTTCGTCAGGTACACCTGGTACGTGAAGTGGAACTTCAAGACCGAAGATGTTATGTTTAGCTGTTTCAGTTTTCGCAAGTTCGCCGCTTAATGCCGCTTGAATCATTGCACGAGTGTAACCTAAGTTCATACGTTTTCCAACGCCGTATTCGCCACCAGTCCAGCCAGTGTTTACTAAGAATACTTTCGCATCGTGTTTCTCAATTTTTTCACCAAGCATTTCAGCATAGCGAGATGCATCAAGTGGTAAGAATGGTGAACCGAAGCAAGTTGAGAATGTTGCTTGCGGAGATGTAACACCGCGCTCTGTTCCTGCTAGTTTACTAGTATAACCACTTAAGAAATGATACATAGCTTGTTCTTTTGATAACTTACTGATTGGAGGCAATACGCCAGATGCATCAGCAGTTAAGAAAATGATTGTATTTGGGTGTCCAGCAACACTTGGCAGTACGATATTATCGATCGCATGCATAGGGTATGCAGCACGAGTATTTTCTGTTAAAGTAGTATCGTTATAGTCTGCGATACGCGTTTGGTTATTAATGATAACGTTTTCTAAAACAGATCCAAATTTGATTGCATCGAAAATTTGTGGTTCTTTCTCGTGAGAAAGGTTTACACATTTTGCGTAGCAACCGCCTTCAATATTGAATACACCGTTATCAGACCAACCATGCTCATCATCACCGATTAATTTGCGGTTTGGATCAGCAGATAATGTTGTTTTACCTGTTCCAGATAAACCGAAGAATAGTGCTACGTCACCTTCTTCACCTACGTTTGCAGAGCAATGCATAGAAAGAATATCTTGTTCAGGTAGTAAGAAGTTCATAATAGAGAAGATTGATTTTTTCATTTCTCCAGCGTATTCTGTACCACCAATTAGTACGATACGTTTTTCGAATGAAACCATAATGAATGCTTCAGAGTTTGTACCGTCAACAGCTGGATCAGCTTTGAAATTCGGCGCAGAAACAATTGTGAACTCTGATTCATGAGTTGTTAATTCTTCTTCAGTTGGACGAATGAATAATTGATGTACAAATAAATTGTGCCATGCATATTCGTTAATAACTTGAATTGGTAGGCGGTAATTGCGGTCAGCGCCTGCAAATCCATTGAAGACGAATAACTCTTCTTTTTCTTTTAAGTATTCTAAAACTTTAGTATATAATTTATTAAAATGTTCTTCAGAAATCGGTTGATTCACAGCTCCCCAAGCAATTTTGTCAGCAACCGATGCTTCTTTCACAATAAATTTATCTTTAGGAGAACGTCCTGTATATTTTCCTGTTGAAGCAGAAACGGCACCAGTCGAAGTTAATTTCCCTTCATTTCGCATTAATACTTTTTCCACTAATTGCGGAACACTTAGTTGAATCTGTGCATTGCTTCCGTTCAATAATTCGTGTAAACCAATTTGGACATTCACAGTACTCATATTTATATACCATCCTTTTCATTTAATGAAATATTTCTCGTAATCCCCAACAAGAGTATAACACAATTATATAAATAATGTATACTATTTATTTCTTTTTGTTTGTGTGAATACATTATTTCCTTATTAATATTTCATTTTAGGCGTATTGAGAAAAACTTTCAGGAAAATGTGAATATTAATTGACAAATGAATATCATTTCTTTAGTATAGGTTGGGACGGATACTCTCTTATCCCGAGCTGGCGGAGGGACAGGCCCGATGAAGCCCAGCAACCTCACTTGTAGTGGTAAATACAGGTGAATAGGTGCTAAAACCTGTGCGAGGCTACAGGTCTCGAACGATAAGAGCGAAGGGCAAAAAGCAGTATGCAAGTAGCAAATTAAACCTTTCCTCTATGTAAAGTAGGAAAGGTTTTTCTGTATGCTTGTGGGAGAATAAATGTATGTCGCAGTTTGTGGCAAATTAAGGATGAGTTCCGTACAATATATACAATTACTGTAGGGAGGTTTACCACATGACAAAAAAACGTCATCTGTTCACATCTGAGTCTGTAACTGAAGGACATCCAGATAAAATTTGTGACCAAATTTCTGATTCAATTTTAGATGCGATCTTATCAAAAGACGCAAATGCACGTGTAGCTTGTGAAACAACTGTAACAACTGGTTTAGTATTGGTAGCGGGGGAAATTACGACTTCTACTTACGTAGATATTCCAAAAATCG
The DNA here is from genome assembly GCF_054771475.1 of Bacillus sp. MN7755. Classification (NCBI taxonomy): domain Bacteria; kingdom Bacillati; phylum Bacillota; class Bacilli; order Caryophanales; family Bacillaceae; genus Bacillus; species Bacillus sp. MN7755. The sequence goes on along the minus strand of NZ_BTRL01000017.1, from coordinate 323,217 downwards.
TTCGTGAAACAATTCAAGGCATTGGTTACACACGCGCAAAATACGGATTCGATGCAGAAACTTGTGCAGTTTTAACATCTATCGATGAGCAATCTGCTGACATCGCTATGGGTGTTGACCAAGCGCTAGAAGCACGCGAAGGTCAAATGACTGACGCTGAGATTGAGGCAATTGGTGCAGGAGACCAAGGTTTAATGTTTGGTTTCGCATGTAATGAGACACAAGAATTAATGCCACTTCCAATCTCGCTTGCTCACAAATTAGCTCGCCGTTTAACTGAAGTACGTAAAGATGATACATTATCATACTTACGTCCGGATGGAAAAACGCAAGTTACAGTTGAGTATGATGAAAATGGTAAACCTGTACGTGTAGATACAATTGTAATTTCTACACAGCATCATCCAGATGTTACATGGGAAGAAATCGATCGCGATTTAAAAGAGCATGTAATTAGGACTGTAGTTCCAGCAGAATTAATGGATGGAGAAACGAAATTCTTCATTAACCCAACTGGTCGCTTCGTAATTGGTGGACCACAAGGTGATGCTGGTTTAACAGGACGTAAAATCATCGTTGATACTTACGGTGGATACGCTCGCCACGGTGGTGGTGCATTCTCTGGTAAAGATGCAACAAAAGTTGACCGCTCTGCAGCATATGCAGCTCGTTATGTTGCGAAAAACATCGTAGCAGCTGGTCTTGCTGATAAAGCAGAAGTACAACTTGCATACGCAATCGGTGTAGCACAACCAGTATCAATTTCAGTTGATACATTCGGCACTGGTAAAGTATCTGAAGACGTACTAGTAGAACTAGTTCGTAACAACTTCGATCTTCGCCCAGCTGGTATTATTAAAATGCTAGACTTACGTCGCCCAATTTACAAACAAACAGCAGCTTACGGCCACTTCGGACGTACTGATGTAGATCTATCATGGGAACGTACAGACAAAGCTGCAGCTTTAAAAGAGCAAGCTGGTCTATAATATATGAAAAAAAGCTTTGCGCAGTGAGCGCAAAGCTTTTTTTATTTCGTTTTACTTATGATTTGGATGCATGATTTGCAATACACTTCTCCGTCTAGCTCAATATACTTTTTCATATTTGTTATGCCGCTTGCTGGAAATGGCATATGAATCCACGCTTTTTCATATGTTTTTATTTCTTTTTGGCATGATTTACAAACAGTTGGCTTTTTTTGAAACATGTGAAATTAACCTTTCATTTGACGTGCTTTTCCTGCGCAAAATGCACTGCTCAGTAAAAATAGCGTTGCGAATATAATGCTTACTAATGTAGAGTATGGGATTGCGCCTTTTAGAGAAAAACCGACAGTGATGGAAGCAACAAATAAGAGGATGAATGTTGTTGTTAATTTTTTATATAGTTCCATAATATGTAGACCTCCGATTTATTTGGTAGTGCAATTTTAAAAACTGAATTCTACTATGTAGAAAATATAAGAAAAGTTAAAGGTTAGCTAATGATGTGAAGTCTAGGGGGATAAGAAAGAATGTTTTTTATTTTCCTTTTTGTGGATTAGTATACTTATATTGTATCATGATGCATCATCGGCTTCATACATAATTGTGTAAAGATATGTATGATAAAATGAAGAAAAGTCTTTAAGAAAGGAAGAGGAAAAATGAGTGTCAATGAACATAAAAAACAAGCTCCAAAAGAAGTGCGATGTAAGATCGTGACGATTTCTGATACACGTACGGAAGAGACAGATAAGAGTGGACAATTATTACATGAATTGTTAAAAGAAGCAGGACATACAGTGACTTCTTATGAAATTGTAAAAGATGATAAAGAGAGTATTCAGCAAGCAGTGTTAGCTGGTTATCATAGGGAAGACGTAGATGTTGTATTAACAAATGGTGGTACTGGTATTACGAAACGTGATGTCACAATTGAAGCCGTATCAGCGCTATTACATAAAGAAATCGTCGGATTTGGTGAGTTATTCCGCATGATTAGTTATTTAGAAGATATCGGAAGTAGTGCAATGTTAAGTAGAGCGATTGGCGGCACAATTGGGCGAAAAGTTGTCTTTTCAATGCCAGGGTCTAGCGGAGCAGTTCGCCTTGCGATGAATAAATTAATTTTACCGGAATTAGGTCATATTACATTTGAGCTGCATCGTCAATGAGTAAATGGGCTGGAATTGTATTAGCGGGCGGTATGTCGAGTAGATTCGGTGAGCCGAAAGCGTTAGCGAGCTGGCAAGGGAGTACGTTTATTGAGCGTATTTTGAAAGTGATGACAAGGACGCTCCAAGAGGTTGTAGTCATTAGTCATTCTGATATAAAAGAGCGAGTAGAGCAACTCGTACAAGTTCCTGTTATAGAAGATATTCCGCACTATAAAGGAAACGGACCATTTGCTGGGATTGTATCAGGGATGGAATACATAGAAGCAGATTGGTACGCTATTATGCCTTGCGATGCGCCAAATGTTTCGCATGAGTGGTTTACCATTTTATTAGAGCAAACGAGTGATGAATATGATGCAGTCGTACCTATTATTAATGGAAGGAAACAACCGTTACTTGCAGCATATCATAACCGTGTGAAAGAAAAGATTTATGCTTTGCTTCAAGAAGAAAAAAGAAGTATGGGCCAACTTTTATCACAATGTAATGTGAAATATGTTGCTGGAGAAGATGTACAAGCGAATGCAGATTGGTTTATGAATGTGAATACGAAAGAAGAATATGTGCAGGCTCAAAAAGACCTTTCAAATGAATGAAAGGTTTTTTTGATATACAGAAATTGGGGAACAATTACTGTATAAAGGTATGTGAGTAAGTTGATTTTAAGGAGAATTCTTAAAATCATCATACAGTTAAAATACTGTATAACCATATATTAATTTTTATGGGTTTTTATTACAAGTCTGTTTGTTTATGTTTGTTTATGTTTGTTTTTGTTATGATGAATATAGAAATAATATGATTTTTCACCTTGTGTATCATTTATTTAAGTAAAGTTTACAACTGTGTAATAAACTCCCTTCGTTTTTTTGAAGGGAGTTTTTCTATTTAAGCAAGCAACTCTGATGCGTTATGCTGAAGGACTTCTTCATATTGGTTAAGTAAGCCACGAAAGATCTCATCCCAGCTTTTTAATTTCGCATAAGATGAAGCTGCTATTCCCATCTGCTCAAGTTTTTCTTCATTTTGCAATAAAAGATAAATGGATGATAGAAATGCGTCCTCATTTTTGGGTGGACAAAGAACTCCTGTTTTTCCATCTGTAATAATATTTTTAACCCCGCCACTATTTGCACCAATGACAGGTGTACCGCATGCAAGCGATTCAAGTACAACGTTCCCAAATGTTTCAGTAGCAGATGGAAATACCATTAGATCGGAAGAAGCATAGGCTTCAGCTAAATCTTCACCTTGTAAATATCCAGTAAAGGTTACATTTGTTTTTGGGACAGCTTCACGCAAATTTGTTGCTAGAGGACCGTCTCCTGCTATAAGCCAATGAATATCGTTTCGAGTATGCGCTGATTTAACGATAAGATTTTGCAACGTATCAATATCTTTTTCAGGGGCAATCCGTCCAACATAGGAAAGGACGTACTTCGCTGTAATATTATATTTTTTTCGGAATAGGTCTGTATTGTAAGATGGATGAAAGAGTGTGCAATCTACACCCCGTCCCCAAATAGAGAGAGCTTGAAAGCCTTTATTTTTTAATTGATGTAATGTTTCAGGAGAGGGTACAAAATTTTTTTGCATATGACTATGAAACCACTTTAAATAGTTCCAAAGCATATTAGAGAGAAATTCGATTTTGTAATAGCGTAAATAAGCATCGAAATCAGTATGATAAGAACCGACAACTGGGATGTTTAACTTTTTTGCATAATACAATCCACAAAGTCCCATGTTGAAAGGTGTGGCAATGTGAATAATGTCAGGTTTAAAGGAAAGAAGTTCTCGTTTAATGCGCGGAGTAGGAAAAGAAAAACGACATTCTGGATATAATATTGTTAACGGGATACTTCTCATCTTGTTCACATTAGCCACGAAATTATCTTCAGCCGTATGCTGAGGGGCGAAAACAGAATAGGCGATTTTTTCTTTCTGAAAGTAACGTGTTAATCGTTCTAATGTTTTCGCAACCCCGTTCACTTGTGGCGTAAAAGTATCGGTAAATATGGCGACTCTCATCATATCACTCCTTTATGTGAAAAGTGGGATGAATTGATAAAAAGAGATGATGCCAGAGCAAGTGCCGAGGCACATACCGACGAATACATCAGACGGATAGTGAAGCCCTAAATAAATACGAGAAATACCAACGCATAATGCTAACGGTAATAGAAAAACAAATAAGCTTGGATTATAGCAAATAAATGGAATAAAGACAGAGAAAACAGCTGTTGTATGACCAGACGGGAAAGAGTGGTCTTTTAATGGATGGACTGGATATTTTGCATCCTGAATTGTTAAATAAGGACGTTTTCGCGGATACCACCTTTTTAATATTTGCACAGGGATATGGCTAATTGCTAACGAAATAGCAGTTGCAATTGCAGCTTGGTGCAAAGTTCCCTCTGCGAAAATTAAAAAGAACAGTGTGAGTGCGATGGAGAAAGTCGCGCCACCGATATGAGTAATATTGCTGAAAAATATATTTAACGTTTTTTGATCAAAATATCGGTTAATTCCTTTGAAAATGTAACATTCTATTTTATACAGTCCACTGGCCTTCATGAAAATTCTCCTCCCTCGTTTACATATATATGGAGATATTAGCTTTTATTTTAATAAGATTTTGTTGAGGGAGTAATAATGTTTTGTAAAGAAAAAGTTAGTTTTTTTATAAAAAAGCTGCCAATCTTATGGCAGCGGAATTTTATTTCTGTAATGATTTATAGTACTGACCTTTTTCAACATATTGTGTGCGGATACGCTCCATGTCTTTACGGTCTTCTTCTGTTAATTCACGAACGACTTTCGCTGGACGACCGAAAGCTAACGTGTTTGGCGGGATTTTCTTTCCTTGTGAAACGAGGCTTCCAGCACCGATAAAGGCTCCTTCGCCAATTTCAGCACCATCTAATATAATAGATCCCATTCCAATTAAAGCATCTTTCTTAATATGGCAACTATGTAAAATCACTTGATGCCCAATTGTTACATCGTCTTCTAAAATAAGAGGATATTGTGGGCTTTGGTGAAGTGTACATTGGTCTTGTACATTTACACGATCTCCAATGATTGTTGGTGATACATCGCCGCGTATGACTGTATTAAACCAAATACTTGATTCTTCGCCAACTGAAACATCGCCTGTAATGGTAACATAGTCAGCGATAAAAGCACTACTCGCAATTTTCGGATTTTTTTCTTTGTAAGGATATATCATGTAAAGCCTTCCTTTCCTAGAGACTAGTTTCAGTGTATCAAATTATGAGAAAGAGTGAAATGGAGGAGAGCCGTATGTGGAATTATGAAGCAGAGGAAGCGAAAGCTGTAATCGTTATTGTACACGGCGCAATGGAATATCACGGACGTTATGAAGCCGTTGCGGAAATGTGGAATCATATCGGCTACCACGTCGTGATGGGGGACCTTCCGTCACATGGAACGACTTCAAGAAATAGAGGACATATTGATTCGTTTGATGAATACATAGAGGAAGTTAAACTATGGGTGAAAGAGGCAAGAAAGTACAGATTACCTATTTTTCTATTTGGTCATAGTATGGGTGGTCTTATCGTCATTCGTATGATGCAAGAAACGAAGAGAGAAGATGTAGACGGCATTATTTTAAGTTCGCCATGTTTAGGCGTATTAGCTGCACCTTCTGCACCGCTTCAAGCTGCCTCAAAAATATTAAATATTATTGCTCCAAAATTGCAATTTGCAACAAATCTTACAGTGGAAATGTCAACACGTAACCATGAAGTGAGAGATGCGATGGAGAATGATTCATTGTTCTTGCGCAAAGTATCAGTACGTTGGTATAGTGAATTAATTAAGTCTATTGAAATTGCTCATAAAAAAATAGGTGATTTTCCAGACGTTCCACTCTTGCTAATGCAAGCATGTGAGGATAAACTTGTAGATAAAACACGTGTCCGCATGTGGTTTGATAATGTTAAAATAAGTGATAAGGCTTTTAAAGAATGGCCGAATTGTTATCATGAGTTATTAAATGAGTATGAGCGTGATGAAATTTTGAATTATATTCAGTCATTTACTGAAATACGCATCAATAACATAATAGAAACAAATAAGTAAATTATTTGTACATTGAATAGAGGAGATGAAGGAAGAAGTGAACGTACCGAGTAATCCCATAACGCTCATGGCGAAAGTATACCGTGATGTGTTTCCGGTTGTACACCATGAGCTAGCGATGTGGAAAGAGCGTGCCTACCATATTCCGAATGATGAGCTTCATAGTCAGGCAATCGCAAGTATTGAGCATAAAACGTTTCATTGCGAAGGCGGTGGCATTTTAGCGCTATTAGCGAATGAACACCGTGAGGAATGTATTCGTTTTATCGTCGCATATCAAACGATTAGTGACTACTTAGATAATTTATGTGATCGCAGTACATCACTTGATCCAAATGATTTTGCCGCGTTGCATGAATCGATGTTAATGGCATTATCACCTGAAGTAGAAGGTGGCGGTAATTATTATCGTTATCGTGATGATCAAGATGATGGTGGTTATTTAGATGAACTTGTTGAAACGTGCCAAGATGTTTTAAAGAAAACGAAGCACTATGACAAAATTGCTCCTGTTCTTCATGAACTTGCTTGTTATTATTGTGATTTGCAAATTCATAAACACGTGAAGTTAGAAGAAAGAGAACCACGATTACAAAAGTGGTTTGAAGCGCATAAAGAAAACTTACCTGAGATGAGTTGGTTTGAATTTTCAGCATGTGCCGGTTCTACGCTTGGAATTTTCTGTCTTGTAGCATATGCATTTCATGATGAATTACATGATGAAGATATTGCGAAAATTAGACAAGGATATTTCCCTTACGTGCAAGGACTTCATATCTTACTTGATTATTTCATTGATCAAGAAGAAGACCGCGCCGGCGGGGATTTGAATTTCTGTAGTTATTATGAAAACGAGCAAGCTATATTAGATCGTATGAAACACTTTGTAGAAGAAGCAGAGAAAAGCATTGGTGATTTGCCTCATGCGAAGTTTCATCGTCTTATAAGCCGAGGGTTACTTGGTATTTATTTATCAGATCAAAAAGTATCAGCACAAAAGAATATGCACAAAATGGCACGGCGCATTGTAAAATACGGAGGCCTCACTTCACGATTCTTCTATTGGAACGGGAAGATGTACCGAAAGAAAACGGCGCAGTGATGAAGAAAACCACTCATATAGAGTGGTTTTTTGTTATAATATGGTAAAGGTGGTGGCAGAAATGAAGTATGTCTTTCAAAAGCTATATGATCACATTGAAGTAACACTCTTAGTCTTATTATCAATTTCATTTGTAACTGGAATGTATATGATGATGAATAGGCCAAGTGGTCCTACTATGATGGATTATGTGCCACAAGTAATAATTGGCGCAATTATTATAGTAGATATTGTCTTTTTAATAAGTAGTAGAAAAAAACAAACGAATAGTAAATAAAAAAGCATTTGTACACGGTAGTACAAACGCTTTTTTATTATGAACGTATTTTTGCAAATGCATATATAAGAAGCTCAACCGCGAAAATAACTAACACAGATAGTCCGAATAAAGGCATGACAGCGCCTAGTATAACCATCATGATAAAGAAAACGAGTATGCTTTTCTTATCTCTTTGCTTAGGAGGTGCTGCTAATTTTCCTTCCGGCTTTCTTGCTAACCACATTTTTATTCCGTAATAAATGAGAAGTAATAAAGATAATGTCGTTAGTAAGCATAATATTTTATTTGGCCATCCGAATAAATGACCTTCGTGAAGCGGGATACCGTAAGTGAACCATTGTGCAAATAAGCCATAATCACGATAGTCCGTTTTGGAAATAAGTTCGCCGCTATATTGATCAAAGTAAGCTGTTATTTCTTCATTTGGTGCGACGTGCATACCCGTAATACCAGAACCGCTCGATTTCGAAACGGTGAATACACCTTTCGGATCAGTTGGTAGTGAGATAACATATGGTTTTTTTATTTCAATTCCTTTTTGTAATTCATCGACAGAAATTGCTTTCGGTTCATTTGAGTTCGATTCAGGAGGAGCTTCTTTTCTTGTTGCCCATGGTAATTCTTTTACCTTCGATTCAGGCGGTGCCATATATAATTTCGGATACCCGAGCGATTCATTCGACGATGCGATTTTATAAATTTGGTTACCCATAAATCCTGACCATGGCAATCCAGATGCGACTAACAAAACGAGAGGAATTGTAAATATAATACCGATAATAGAATGACGTCGTTTTGCTTTTTCTCGTTTACTGGAGGCCGGTGTGTTTTTGAACTGGCGTATACTCATATACAATCCGGTTACAATTAAAAAGATTGTCCAGCATGCCGCAAGTTCTACAATATAGTTAACGACAGTGCCACCAACTAAAAGAGAACTATGTAATTCCCTCATGATATTGGCAAATGTTTCACTTGCGTTTTGATCTCCGACAATTTGATTATTACTATCTAAATACACATATTTTTGTTGTCCAGTATACTCATTTGCAATGGTAAGTCTCGTATTATAATCTTCATGAAACTCACTAATTTTTGCCACACTATAATGCGGATATTTTTTCTCTGTTAATGAAATAGAATCAGCCATCGAAATAGATTCTGTTTGGGCGCTCTTCCCAAAATATAAATCTTTATAGATGAAATCTTCAACTTCCTCCCGAAATAAATACCCAATTCCGCTCAGTGACAACGTAATAAGAAGCGGCGTAATAAAAAGCCCAGCATAAAAATGCCAACGCCAAAAAATGTAATGAAGCGAACGATTTACTTTCATACTCTTAGTTCCCCTAACCTTCCCTATATGAATAACTACTTATTTAATATAGCGAGATTAAGTGTGGATACTTTGAAAGAATTGTGAAGAAAATTAAAAGTTTTTAAGGATTTTTATCGGCGAGACATACAATAAGTAATGCAAAGCTTAGTTGAATGAATTAGCTCTTCATTTCCTTTTTGTAGCCTGATTTGAAGCGCTTTTTGAAAACAAGTAAGGGCGGTTTGGAAGTCACCCTCATCTAATTTACTTTTTCCGTAATGTTAGTAGAAAAAATCTTCATAAGCGGGTAAGTCTGGTAGTGTTTGTAGAAGTTCGATAAAGATTGTATTTGCAGCAGAAAAACTTCTTTCCCAATGATATGTATGTGCGAGGCGAAGTTTGTTAATAAAAAGCCCTTGGATGTTGTCTGTTTGTGTGTAATATTCAATGGCCTTCTGTAAGTAATACTTACTGTCAGAAAGGTTACTAGCGATTCGTTCATAAACACCGATTAATCCGCAGTTTTTCCCATATAACGGTCCTTCATGTAAATGCTCTTTCAAAAATACAATCCCTTGCTTCATTTCAGCAAGGGATAAAGGTTTTTCTCTAAGGTTTTCATCAAACGTGTATCCCATTTCAAAAGGTATATTCATTGGGACCCCCTTATATTTTCTACATACATCCTAACAACCGCTTCAGCAAGACATTGAGCAGAATCAACAAAATCCTCACTCGCCACCACATTCAAATCGGTACATGCGATAATTGCAGTATCTACTTCATCTTCCAACTGTAAAACGAGCGCATTCCACAATTCGCGAGCTTCTTCACTCTCTCCAGATTTAATCCAAGTAATAATTTGATTAATCATTTCCTGCCATGTTTCATGATGAATGTATTCTATATTACGTTTTGTAATCCCATCTTGGTAAATCCCAGCTTGAACAGTTGCTTCTGTTGCGAGAAGAGCAACTCTTTTTGTATTTTCAGGAATTGTTTTTAACGTCTCATCAACTATATTCAAAATAGGAATAGAAAGAGATCGCTGTAATTCTTCAAAATAAAGATGCGCTGTATTGCACGGCATAGCGATAAATTCTACACCAGTACTCTCGAGTTTTTGTGCTCCTTCAATAATCGCTTTTTTCATCGCTTCGTGATCAATAGGGCGATCCATGTAAAACGGTGTTGGGCACGAGTAAATCATCATATGAGGAAAGTCCATATCATGTTTTGCTCCGTATATTGTTTGGCACCTTGCTACAACTGTATCGACGAACGGTCCAGTTGATTTTGGCCCCATTCCTGCTAGTATTCCGATCATTGTTTCGTCTCCTTTAATATGTAATCAAAAACGTTTTTTGCGAACGATAAAAAGAAATAAAGTAAGTAATAAAAATGAATATACGATAGCCCAAACAGTGAGCCATAGCGTGTGAATCAGTATATGATATTTGTATTGTCCAAGCATTAGAAAGCTTTCGACAGGTGGTAAAAACCATAGTAATTCTTTTTTAAACCGGATGGAGGCAATTGTTATAAGTAATATGAATGTAAGGCTAAGCCAAGCCGTACTTGCTTTTTGAATTATATTTCTTGTAAATAATATTGCGATTGAAATCCCTATTATAGAGAAAGACATGTGAGAGAGAAATCCGACTAGAAATAAAGAAACTTTCATTTTTTCATTAAACATTTGCAAAATAATGGGATAGATTACGGATATAAAAGATAGCACAGTACAAATGAGAAGAGCTGTAATATATTTACCAACGTATAATGTGGAAATGTTATTTGTATGTGAAATAGTGATTTGCTCTTGTACAGGGTCTTCGGTATGAAAAATTGTGACCGTAATCCAGGCAGATAATAAATAAAGTGCGAGTGCTGTTTCTAAATATGTCGGTACAATAGGAGTCGGTTTATATGTATATACAAAAAGCAAGCTCATAAAGTACATCGCAATAGGAGGGATGTACTTATACGATTTTGTATAGTCGAGAAAATGGTAACGAATAAGCGCGAACATAATAAACCTTCTTTCGATTTAAAAGTTAGGTTGTAGCAGTGTGATAGATGCTTTTTTATGTAATAAAAACTGAAGTATGTCATTTGTATATTCTTTTTCGATTTGTAATTGAATAAGATTTTGATTTGAATTGTGTGCAACGTGTATAAAACCGGATTGCTTTTGTAGTTCTATCGCTGAAAATGTTTCATGAACGATTGCTTCAATATAGACTTGTTTTGCTCCTTTTTGCACAGCGGTATCTTCTGCGATTGTATGATTTGCTAACGTCACAATTCTATCGGCGAAGTTTTCTAGTAGCTGTTTTTCGTGACATGTGAAGAGTATAGATATACCTTGTTGTTTTAATGAGAGTAAAATATGTTCTAATTCTTGCTGAGAGTTAGGATCGAGCCCAGAAAGAGGTTCATCTAAAATTAATAAATGGACGTCTGTAAGTAATGCTTGCATAATGCCTGTTTTTTGTTTCATACCTTTTGAAAAGTTTCGTACAACAGAATGCCTTACATGAAGTAAATGAAAAGATTCAAGGAGCATCGGAATTTTATTTCTTACATATGCTGTTGATAAGCCGTGAATGCAGCCGAGATGATATAAATAATCCTCTAATGTAAAACGAATCCCTTCAGGAAAATGTTCAGGTACATAACCGATTTGTATATGTTCTTTCCTTTGAATTGTCCCTGCCGTAGGTGAAATAAAGCCTGCAATTATTTTGAGTAGCGTACTTTTTCCAGTCCCGTTCCCGCCAATAATAGCGAGTGCTTCTCCTTCTGGAATGGATAAATCAATGTTGTCTAGTATAAGTGATTTGCCATACTTCTTTTGAATTCCCCTTAGTTCTACTAGCAAAGTTCTATCCTTCTTTCTTTAAATATTGTATATATCCATTATATAGGAGAATAACAAAAAGACGTGCAGTGAGTGCACGTCTTTTTTTGTTATCTTTTGTCGATAAGTCGATATGTTGTGTCGAATCGTCGATATATCGAAAAAATCGTTGATATATTTTAAGTTACGATAGATATAATTGAAAAATCGTCGATATTTTATCGTTTCTCAATCGCTACAATAAATGGCGGGTTGTTTTGCTGGTTAATGAAGCCGTATCGCAGTACGTGTGCTTGTTTTTGGTCTAGTTCTTCGGCAAATTTAAGTACAGCGTCGCGTTCTACTTGTCCTTCTGGATGTCCGTGGTAAATGACAAGGACGATGATACCTTCAGGCGCCATTACTTCTAGTAATTGCTCGATTGCCGAGATTGTTGAGTTCGGTTTTGTGACGATATGCTTGTCTCCGCCTGGAAGGTAACCTAAGTTGAAGATCGCGCCTGTTACTTTTCCTTTTGCATCTTCTGGTAATACGGATTGAAGTGTATCGTGACTATCGTGAACTAAAACAGTACGTTCGAATAGGTCTTTTTCTTTTAGACGAGTCGTCGAGCTTTCAATTGCCTCTTTTTGAATATCAAATCCAAATACTTTTCCGTTATCTCCAACGATTTCAGCTAGGAAGCAAGTGTCATGACCATTTCCAAGTGTTGCATCTACAGCGTAATCGCCTTCTTTTACTGCCGTTTGCAGAAGCGAGCGAGCAAACGGTAATACACGTTCTAATTTCATTTTTGTTTCTCCTCATTTGCATATTTTCCTTGCCAGCTTCCGCGGCGTACAAATTCTGCATCGATGGAATTTAATACTTCCCATTTATTTAAGCTCCACATTGGGCCGATCATTAAATCAGGTGGACCGTCACCTGTGATGCGGTGCACAATTACGTCTTCTGGAATCATTTCAAGTTGGTCAACAACGAGACTTACGTAATCTTCAAGAGAAAGGAATTCTAATTGTCCTTTTTCATATTGCTTCACCATTGGCGTTCCTTTTAATAAATGAAGTAAATGAATTTTAATTCCTTGTACGTCAAGCTTCGCTACTTCACGAGCTGTTTCCATCATCATGTTGTAATCTTCAAGAGGAAGACCGTTAATAATATGAGAGCAAACTCTAATGCCATGTTTACGTAATTTATTTACGCCTTCAACGTAAGAAGGATAATCGTGAGCACGATTAATAAGATTTGCAGTTCGTTCATGAACAGTTTGTAGTCCGAGCTCAATCCAAAGGTACGTGCGTTTATTTAAGTCCGCTAAATATTCAACGACATCGTCTGGTAAACAATCTGGACGAGTCGCAATAGAAAGACCGACAACGTCTTTTTCTGCTAGAAGCGGTTCGAATTTTTCTTTTAACACTTCAAGTGGTGCATGTGTATTTGTATAAGCCTGAAAATAAGCGATACATTTTCCATCTTTCCACTTTGAACGCATTTTTTCTTTCATTTCATGATATTGCGTGATAACATCATCGCGGCGATCGCCAGCGAAGTCACCAGATCCAGCAGCACTGCAAAATGTACAACCACCATAAGCAACTGTACCGTCACGGTTCGGGCAATCGAATCCAGCATCTAATGACACTTTAAAGATTTTTTCTCCAAATTCATTTCGTAAATGGTAATTCCATGTATGATAACGTTTATTGTCGTTCGTATATGGAAAAGGGTTTTGAACCTTCATTACTTTCCCTCCTAAGACGAGTCAAAATGAAACAAAATCCATTATAACATACTCATAAGGTTCATATGGAAGGGACACACTAAAGGGGAATTGAAGCAAGGAGGGACAATTATGGCAGAGCGTCAATCACTTGAATCTTATATTACACAAGCGGAACAAGCGGTGGAATATGCGAAAGAACAATTAGACCAAGGTATGAGACAAGAGCATTATAATACAATGGAGTATTCAGATGCGCAGTTACAATTAGAACAAGCGTATAACGATTTACAAACGATGCAACAACATGCAAATGATGAGCAACGTGAGCAGTTAAATAGAGCACGTATGGCAATTCGCCAACTGCAACATCAAATGATTATTACACCGCACTAATAAGGAGTGAATGTAATGGCGAAACGTTCAGATCAAAATAACCCAGAGCAAAAAACGCAAAATGGACATAACGCTGAGTTTTCAAATGAACTTGATCCGATTGTTCAAGTAAAACAGCGTAACAGTAAAAAAGGACAACCTCAAAAATCGAAGCAATCAGAGTAAACCAGGTCGCATTATGACCTGGTTTTATTTTGCACTGCAAATGGATGAGTAGTGCGAGATGAACAGTTAATATATCAATTAAAGTTTTATTTTACTATATGACAATAATGTAAGATTACTGTAAGGTTTACCGATAGTTATAAGCCTACTTCTTCAGTAGAGTAAGGGAGGATTAAATTTTGGACAAGGAGTTGCTTTATGGGGAACAATATTACAAACAAACGAATTGATGAGTTAGATTACATTCGTGGTTTCGCACTACTGGGGATTATTTTAGTAAATATTCTCGCATTACTTAACATTAAAATTCCAGATCCTAATACAGTGGATGCTAGCTATCAAAGATTTTTATACTTATTTGTAGAAGGTCGTTTCTTCTCAATCTTCTCATTCTTATTTGGAGTGGGATTCTATATCTTTATTTCGAGAGCGATTGCGAAAGGGAAAAATGGCTATGTTTTGTTTTTACGTCGCTTAGTAGCATTATTTATTTTTGGTTTAATTCATCAAATGTTTCAGCCTGGAGAAGCACTAGCGTTATACGCAATTTGCGGGTTAATCGTTTTACCGTTTTATAAAGCGAAAAAAGAAGTGAACCTAGTACTAGGACTTATTTTGACAATTGCCTTCAGTGTAATGGGAGTTAAAGAACTATTACCACTTGGCTTAATTTTATTAGGACTTGCTGCAGGACAATATCGTGTATTTGAAAATCTCACGCAAAATATAAAGAAAGTCGCTATTTTTACAGGTATTATGTTTGTTTTAAGTGTCATAGCTGTATGGTATCAATACGGACAAGTACCTGCTGATCCATTTGTAAATATGATACTAATGAATGAGGACGGAACAATGGATGCTGCAAGCCAGTTTTTAAAAATTGGTATTACTGTTGGACCAATTATTTCAGCTTTCTATGTTGGAGCATTAATTTTATTACTACAATTAAAACCAGTTCAAACATTGTTAGCACCACTGAAATATTATGGACGTATGGCGTTAACGAATTATATCGGTCAAACTGCAATGATTTTAATTGCAGGCAGTGTATTTAACTTTGCAGGAAATTTAACTTACATGCAGACGTTATATGTGTGTATTGCAATTTATGCAATTCAAATTGTGTTTAGTGTAATTTGGATGAAAATCTTTAAAATGGGTCCACTAGAATGGATTTGGCGTGTTATTACGTACTGGACGGTAACACCTTTAAAGAAATAAAGAGAGAAGTGGGCTGTTCCTTTTGTGGAACAGCCTATTTGTATTGTCAGCTTTTGTCGATAAGTCGATATATTTTGAAAATCGCTGATATATTTGGAGTTATGGTCGATATATTTTGAAAATCGCCGATATATTTGGAGTTACGGTCGATATACTTGAAAAATCGCCGATATAATTTCATTTACCGATTTGCTGTGTCAAAAAACGAACTAGTAGTAGAAGCCAAGCTTACAAGCACAACTTTTTTATCTTACAAAAGTGTAAGGTAATTGTAATGTTAACAAATAGCAGTTCAGCTCCAAAAAGCGCAGAATAGGTAATGGAAAAACAAGTGTAGGAGGATATATATGACGAAACCAGTTGTAGACGTGAAAAACGTTCAAAAAGTGTACGGTAAAAAAGGTGAGAATCAATCACACGCATTAAAAGGTGTATCATTCTCAATTCAAGAGGGTGAGTTTGTTGGAATTATGGGACCATCTGGTTCTGGTAAAACAACATTACTAAATGTAATTTCAACGCTTGATAAAGCAACGGGCGGAGTTGTTGAAATTGCAGGAACGGATATTACGAAAATGAAGCAAGGTGAGCTTTCTGATTTCCGCTCGCAAAAATTAGGATTCATCTTCCAAGATTTTAACTTATTAGAGAACTTATCTATTTACGAAAACATTGCATTGCCACTTTCACTTCAAGGTGTTTCATCACGTAACATTGGACCGAAAGTAGAAAAAGTAGCAGATATGTTAGGTATTTCAGCAATTCTTCAAAAGTATCCATCTGAAGTGTCTGGTGGACAGAAACAGCGTTCAGCAGCAGCGCGCGCTTTAGTACATGAGCCAGCAATTATTTTAGGGGACGAGCCAACAGGAGCGCTTGATTCTAAAAATGCAGCGAGTTTACTTGATGCGATGACGAACTTAAATAAAGATCAAGGCGTATCTATTATGATGGTTACACATGATCCGTATAGTGCAAGTTACTGTCAGCGTATTTTATTCATTCAAGATGGTGAGCTATATAAAGAAATTCACCGCGGTGGTACACGCGAAGAGTTTTATAAAGAAATTTTAGATGTGCTTGCAGACTTAGGCACACAAAAAGCGTAAGAAAGGAGGTCTAGGGCATGTTATTTAAACTTTCCATGTCAGGACTAAAAAGTAAGCTGAAAGATTATATCGTCTTACTTGTTGGTCTTGTCATGTCCATTTCAATTTTTTATATGTTTCAAACATTAGCGTTAAACGAAGCCTTCCTTAAGGAAAATTCTACTATTGGTCAAATTGGATTTGTATTCCAAGCAGGTTCATTTTTACTCGCTATTATAACGTTCTTCTATATTTTGTATGCGAACTCTTTCTTACTATCTCTTCGTCAAAAAGAGTTTGGTATGTATATGATGTTAGGAGCAAAAAAGCATAAAGTTACATTACTTATGTTTATTGAAACAATCGTATTAGGCGCTGCGTCTCTTGCAATTGGTATTATAGTTGGTGTAGGACTTGCAGAAGGTATCGGACAGTTATTAATGAAACAATTAGAATTTGCTGGTAAAGGCTATAAAGCATTTTATTTACCATCAATGACTGTTACGTGCATCTTCTTCTTTGCACTATTTGTATTATCAGCAATTATGAACAGTATTAAATTATCACGTATTTCTGTACTGCAACTTGTACATGCAGACGCACAAACAGAACGTGTTGCAGTAAAAGGAAAAATGACAGGTGTAGTTGCATTCCTTGCGGTTATTTTATTAGGTATTGGCTATGCATCAATGATTTACATGGAAAAACTAAGAGAAATGGGAATCCTTATTGCATTAATTACAACAACAGCTGGTACTTACATGCTGTTTGGATCACTTCTCCCAGTTATTATTAAAAAGTTAAAAGGTAATAAAAAGCGTAGTGAAAAAGGGCTTAACGCTTTTACATTTGCACAATTAAATTTCCGTATTAATAGTTTAACGAAAGTACTTGCAACAGTAGCGATGTTAGTTGCTCTTGGAGCTGGTGCAATTTCAGGTGGTATGGCGTTTAAAAATAACGTTATAAAAATGGTTGATGGTTTAGTAATTTACGATTCAGTTGTTCATAATCCAACAGCTGAAGAAAAGAAAGTTTTAAATGGTATTACATTTAAAGAGAAAAATGAATATCGTTACAAAGTTGATAATAAATACGTTTACTATGTAAAAGAAGATTTAGAGAAAAATCGTCCTTTAGTAAAAGATATGTCAAATATGAAGTCGATGAAGGATTTAATGAATACAAAGAAAGTTTCAGCGGACCTGCCAGTAGGTGCAGTTTCTCGAGAAATGAATGAAAAAGATGCGAACGCTAAAGAACTTCCAGAAGAATGGGACGAGGCTTTCAGAACAATCCAGCCATTCTACGTACATGAAGATCATGCAATTAAAATTGTAGATCAAAAAATGTACGATACTGTAAACGGTAAAGAAGGAATCGTATTTACTGGAAAAACAGATGATTTTGAAGCACACATAAAAGAATGGAAAAAACTTGACGAGTTGCAACTAGATAAATATAAAAATGTAGCAGCTGAAAGATTAAATAGTAAATATCAAGCTTACGACATGTTCTACGGCGTTGCGAGCGGAACAGTGTTTATGGGATTCTTCCTTGGAATTGCATTCTTAGCAATGATGGCAAGTTGTTTAATGTTTAAAATTCTTTCTGGTGCATCAAAAGATATTACGCGTTATCAAATGCTTCGTAAAATCGGTGTGCGCCGTGAATTATTAACAAAATCCATTTATAAAGAATTATTCTTAGTATTCTTATTCCCAGCAATTGTAGGTATTGCACACGTATTAGTTGGTATGAATATTTTCGGATTTATTTTAATCGATCCGTACTTCCGTATTTGGGTACCAATTGTAATTTTCGTAGTTATTTACACGATTTATTACTTCATTACAGTTCAATTGTATAAAGGAATTGTTCTTCCTAAGGAAGATTAATAAAAAAACCGAGCGAAACTGCTCGGTTTTTATTATTTTCAGAAAAAACACTTTAATGTTACTGAAATATATAATATAATGTAAATAAGTAACATAATATTAAAGTAGAAGCAGCTGGATAATGAAAGGAGGAATCCGATCTGTAGAAAGAGGCTGAACTTGTATCCCCCTATTTTTCCTACCCCACTGTATTTGCACAATTATAAATTTCCAAACGAAAAATTTTCGGACCTAAAAGTATATTAAAAAATAATGGATAATACATGGAAATCCCCTAGCATGATAAGGTAAAATGGACAACATGATGAGAAAATTACCGTTCATAAGATGAGGAGAATACATGTATGGAAGTTGTAGAGGCATTAAAAGATATAAGCCAAATTGAGGCTATGAAAAAGTATTTAAAAGAGCACTCGCAGCGAGATTATCTTTTATTTGTTATTGGAATTAACACAGGATTAAAAATTACTGAGCTACTTAGCATGAAATTTGAAGAGGTATTAAATGAAGATGGAACTGTTAAAGAGTTTTATTCTCTTCCTGTGAAGGATGAAAAGTTTAAACAAGATATTTATTTAAATACAAAAGTAAAAGAAGCACTTTTAGAGTACGTACAATCTATTAATGTGAAAAGAGAAAACTACGTATTTCAATCTAATAAAACGGCAAATTCAATTACGCGTCAACAAGCGTATCGTGTAATTCATAATGCTGCTGAAGCAGTTGGGGTTGTTGGTAAAATCGGAACGAACTCAATGAGAAAAACATTTGGATTTCATGCGTACAAAAGAGGGATAGCGATTGCGCTATTGCAAAAACATTTTCATCACGCGACACCTTCAGAGACATTAAAGTATTTGGGAATCTCAAAAGATGAAGAATTTAAAACAGAGATTGATGTAGATTTGTAAAAGCCGTAACTAAAAACTTTAGGAGGCGGAAAATATGAATATTCGAGAGAGTGAATTACCGGGCATTGGATGTAAATTTGAAGTAATTACAAAAGGTAATGAAAAAATGGTTATCGTTATTCATGATGATGGCCGAAGAGAAATGTATCATTTTGATGCGGATCATGATGAGAGTATTTCAAGCATTTCTCTTCGTGATTCTGAATCGAGACAAATTGCGGCTATATTAGGCGGAATGGTATATAGACCACAAGCATTAGACACAATTGAGATGGCTTTTGAAGGATTATCAATTGAATGGTTTAAGGTGGAAAATAACGCACCAGTCGTACAAAAAACAATTGGTAGCTTACATGTACGAAAAACGTATAATGTAACGATTATTGCTATTTTAAAAAAGAATATGAAGAAATTCTTTAATCCAGGTCCAGACTCTATTATTGAAGCTGGCGATATGCTCGTGTTATCGGGTGAAAGACATGAAGTGAAAAGAATTATTAATGAATTGCTTTCAGCAGGAGGTGATTCATAATCGATGGATACTTTAATCTTTGAAGTTGGAACTGCGTTAGTATTAGTCGCTTTTGCAGCTATCCTCGCTGCGAAGTTAAAGTTCTCGATTATTCCGTTTCTCATTATACTCGGTATGTTAGTGGGGCCTCATGCCCCAGATTTAGGACTTATCGATTTAAGATTTATTGAAAGCGGAGAAGTTATTTCCTTCCTCGGACGTGTTGGCGTCATATTCCTCCTATTCTATTTAGGCTTAGAATTCTCAATAAAAAAATTAATTAAATCAGGAAAATCAATTGCTTTCGGGGGGACTGTCCACATATCACTTAATTTCATATTAGGTTTGCTTTATGGATATGTGATGGGCTTCCCCTTACTAGAAACGTTAATTATTGCTGGAATCATTACGATTTCATCAAGTGCAATTGTTGCAAAAGTCATTGTTGATTTAAGAAGATCTGGTAATAAAGAGACTGAATTAATATTAGGAATCATTATGTTTGATGATATTTTTTTAGCTGTATATTTATCAGTCGTTTCAGGTTTAGTACTTGGTGGGGCAACATCATTTGTAGGTGCTCTTACATCGGTGCTAATCGCAGTAGGGTATATGCTACTATTCTTTGTAATCGCTAGAAAAGCTACGCCGTTTTTAAATAAAGTATTAGATATTTCGTCTAACGAAATTTTCATTATCGTAATATTTGCTATTTTATTCTTCGTAGCAGGATTTTCAGAAACGATTCACGTTGCTGAGGCGATTGGAGCGTTATTATTAGGACTCGTCTTTTCTGAAACGGAGCATAGTGATCGAATTGAGAAGCTCGTCGTCCCATTCCGTGATTTCTTTGGAGCCATATTCTTTTTCAGCTTCGGTTTAAGTATAGATCCATTTTCGCTTGGAGGAGCAGTGTGGTTGGCATTAGGAGCAGTTTTCATTACTCTAATCGGTAATTTTACTGCTGGAATGATTGCGGGACGTAAAGCCGGGTTATCCCATAAGGCTTCTACGAATATCGGTTTAACACTCGTATCACGCGGAGAGTTCTCCATAATTGTTGCGAATATTGGAATTGCAGGCGGCTTACTGGCAACAATCAAACCGTTCTCGGCTTTATATGTTTTAATATTGGCATCGTTAGGACCTTTGTTAACGAAAGAATCTGGGAGGATATACTCTCTATTAGATAAGATATTTAAATGGAGCGCTAAAGAACGTGCGAAGCGAGAAAAAGAAGTTGGATAATATAAAAAAGAAGAGACTGCATGAACTTCATGCAGTCTCTTCTTTTTTATATATTGTTACTGTTGGCGTTTTTTGTCGGTAAGTCGATATATTTCCAAAATCGCTGATATATTTTCAAACGGCAATCAATATCATTTCATTTACTAACAAACCATTATCTGAATTTCATCAACTATTAATCAGTTGCCTTCCTATTTAAAAACGACTACAATTTTACTGTTATAGATGAACGAAAAAAATAGAATAGGAGGGGAGACTATGCCAAGGAAAGTATGGCTATTAGTAGCTGGGATGATTATTAATGTCACGGGTGCTTCTTTTTTATGGCCTTTTAATACAATTTATTTGCATGATCACCTAGGGAAATCTTTATCTGTAGCCGGAATGGTATTAATGATCAACTCGCTTACTGGTGTAATCGGAAACTTGCTCGGCGGTGTTTTATTTGATAAATGGGGCGGTTATAAATCAACTTTAGTAGGGATTGTGATTACACTTGTATCGATTTTAGGTCTTGTGTTCTTCCACGGTTGGCCTTTATACGTTGTATGGCTAGCGTTAATCGGTTTTGGTTCTGGAATGGTCTTCCCATCGATGTATGCGATGGTTGGTACGGTTTGGCCAGAGGGCGGAAGACGAGCATTTAATGCGATGTATGTTGGACAAAACGTTGGTATTGCGATCGGAACAGCGTGTGGTGGATTAGTTGCATCGTATCGTTTTGATTATATTTTCTTAGCAAACTTTATTTTATACTTTGTTTTCTTCTTAATTGCTTTTATTGGATTCCGTGGTATGGAAGACAAGAAAGAGCCAGGAGCGCAAAAAGAAGGCGAAACGGAAAAAGGCTGGTCACTTACGCCAGGATTCAAAGCACTTCTTATCGTATGTGTAGCATATGCTTTATGCTGGGTTACATACGTACAGTGGCAAGGGGCAATTGCAACACATATGCAAGAATTAAACATTAGCCTTCGTCACTACAGTTTATTATGGACGATAAACGGAGCGATGATTGTTTGTGCGCAGCCGCTAGTTAGTATGTTAATTCGCTGGATGAAGCGTTCATTAAAACAACAAATTATGATTGGGATCTTCATTTTTGCGGCGTCATTCGTTGTATTAAGTCAAGCGCAGCAATTTACGATGTTCCTTGTGGCAATGGTTACATTAACAATTGGTGAATTATTCGTATGGCCAGCAGTGCCGACAATTGCAAATATACTTGCGCCAAAAGATAAACTTGGTTTTTATCAAGGCGTTGTAAATAGTGCGGCGACTGTAGGGAAAATGTTCGGGCCAGTCGTTGGCGGAGCAATTGTTGATTTATACAATATGGAAGTATTGTTTATAGCAATCATGGTAATGCTTGTAGTAGCGCTTATAGCAACGAGCATTTATGATAAACGAGTAAAAGTAGAAGAAACAGTTGAAGAAAAAATTGCAGTTTAGTTTGACGGAACATGTTAACATGTTTTAGAATATATTTAAATAAAACAACCTTTGGGACAAGGGAGATAGCTCGGCTGTCTTAAGACGAATTCGTTCGTTATTAAGAGTAACGATTAACCGAGAAGCCCCGCTTTAAGTAAGCTCTTATGAGATACGAAGTTGAGGGTAGTTCACATTCACTCATATTTGTAATAACAGTGAGAAGGAGTAGTAGTAATAGAAGCTGGTTTAGAGAGTTGACGGTCGGTGCAAGTCAATCCACGTTTCGTTATGAACTCGCCTTTGAGTTGCGGTTGTGAAACTAGTAGTAGCAATTGCCGTTAATCCACGTTACGGATCTAAGCGAATGTATATTTTTTGTACATTAATTTAGGGTGGTACCGCGGGAATCTATAACCTCTCGTCCCTTTCTAGGGATGAGAGGTTTTTTGTATTTTGGGCGGTGAAAATAAATGAAATTTCAAGGAGGGTATCTCATGAGCTTTAATCATCAAGAAGTTGAGAAGAAGTGGCAAGGGTACTGGGAAGAGAATAAAACATTCCGTACGCCAGATGAAACAGAAAAACCAAAATTTTATGCACTAGATATGTTTCCATATCCATCAGGTGCAGGTCTACACGTAGGACATCCAGAAGGTTATACAGCGACAGATATTTTATCTCGTATGAAGCGTATGCAAGGATATAACGTTCTTCATCCAATGGGATGGGATGCATTCGGTCTTCCAGCAGAGCAATATGCACTTGATACTGGAAACAGCCCAGCAGAATTTACAGAGCATAATATTAATACGTTCCGTAACCAAATTAAATCATTAGGTTTCTCTTACGATTGGGACCGTGAAGTAAATACAACAGATCCAAACTACTACAAGTGGACACAATGGATCTTCCTAAAACTATTTGAAAAAGGCTTAGCTTACGTTGATGAAGTACCTGTAAACTGGTGTCCAGCACTTGGTACAGTACTTGCAAACGAAGAAATCATTGATGGTAAGAGTGAGCGCGGTGGACATCCAGTTGAGCGTCGTCCGATGAGACAGTGGATGTTAAAAATTACAGCTTACGGAGATCGTCTATTAGAAGATCTAGATGAGCTTGATTGGCCAGAAAGCTTAAAAGATATGCAACGTAACTGGATCGGTCGTTCTGAAGGTGCAGAAGTACACTTCAACATCGATGGTACAGATGAGAAATTCACAGTTTTCACAACGCGTCCTGATACACTATTTGGCGCAAGCTACTGTGTACTTGCTCCAGAACATGCACTTGTTGCTGACATTACAACTGTTGAGCAAAAAGAAGCTGTAGAAGCTTACATTAATTCTGTAAAAATGAAGAGTGATTTAGAGCGTACAGAACTTGCGAAAGAAAAAACTGGTGTATTCACTGGTGCTTACGCAGTTAACCCAGTAAATGGTGAGAAATTGCCAATCTGGATTGCTGATTACGTTCTTGCAACTTACGGAACAGGTGCTGTAATGGCGGTTCCAGCTCACGATGAGCGTGACTATGAATTCGCATCAACGTTCAACCTTCCAATGAAGGAAGTTGTAAAAGGCGGAGACATTACGAAAGAAGCATACACAGGTGATGGTGCTCACGTAAACTCAGCATTCCTTGATGGATTAAATAAAGAAGAAGCAATCGCAAAAATGATTGAATGGCTTGAAGTAACGAGCGCAGGAAATCAAAAAGTAACGTACCGTCTACGTGACTGGTTATTCAGCCGTCAACGTTACTGGGGTGAGCCAATTCCAGTAATCCACTGGGAAGATGGCACAATGACAGCTGTGAAAGAAGAAGAATTACCATTAGTTCTTCCGAAAACAGAAAACATCCGTCCTTCAGGTACTGGTGAATCACCACTTGCTAACATTGACGAGTGGGTAAATGTTGTAGATCCTGAGACTGGTAAAAAAGGTCGTCGTGAAACGAACACAATGCCACAATGGGCTGGTAGCTGCTGGTATTACCTACGTTACATCGATCCAAACAATAGCGAAGCACTTGTAGATCCTGAAAAAGTAAAACAATGGCTTCCAGTTGATATTTATATTGGCGGTGCAGAGCATGCTGTACTTCACTTACTATATGCTCGTTTCTGGCACAAAGTATTATACGATATCGGTGTAGTTCCAACGAAAGAGCCATTCCAACAATTATTTAACCAAGGTATGATTCTAGGTGAAAACAACGAGAAAATGAGTAAATCAAAAGGTAACGTTGTAAACCCAGATGATATCGTAGCAAGCCACGGTGCAGATACACTTCGTCTATACGAAATGTTCATGGGACCATTAGATGCTTCAATCGCTTGGTCTGAAAATGGTCTTGACGGAGCTCGTCGTTTCCTAGACCGCGTATGGCGCCTATTTGTTCAAGATAACGGTGAATTAAGCGAGAAAATTACTGATGCACCAAATAAAGACCTTGAAAAAGCTTACCACCAAACAGTGAAGAAAGTAACAGAAGACTATGCAGAGCTTCGCTTCAACACAGCGATTTCTCAAATGATGGTATTCATCAACGATGCATACAAAGCTGAAACACTTCCGAAAGAATATGTAGAAGGTTTCGTAAAAATGATTGCACCAGTTGCACCTCACATCGGGGAAGAGCTATGGAGCAAGCTTGGTTACAATGAAACAATCACATATGCAAGCTGGCCAACATTTGATGAGTCTAAACTTGTAGAAGATGAAGTTGAAATCGTTGTTCAAATTATGGGCAAAGTTCGCGCAAAACTAACAATGAGTAAAGATGCATCAAAAGACGAAATGGAAAAACTTGCACTTGAAGCAATTCAAGACCAAATTGAAGGGAAAACAGTTCGTAAAGTAATTGTTGTTCCTGGCAAACTTGTTAACGTTGTTGCAAACTAATTCATTCTAAATAAAAGCTCAGAGTATTTATACTCTGAGCTTTTTTGTGTAGAAAATAATCTCTGGATCACCTTCATCTAAATTTTCAATTATGCCACTACGTATAAAACCGTTCGCACTAAAAACTTTTTGCATACTTTCATTTGATTCGTTCGTTGAAGAAAATATTTTTTGAGTAGGAGAATGACTTAACATATATGAGAGTAACGAGCTTGCATAGCCTCGTCTTCTTTTTGCTGGCGAAACAATGATTAATGAGAGGAAAGTACAATCAAAGAAACTTGTATCGTATGTTAGAAAACCGGAAATAGAATTATCTTCTTTTAAGATGACGCATCGTTCCTCATCAATAGTGTGCTTAATATAATTTCGTCTGCTATCATTTCCGATTACATCAATATCTATATGTACGATTGAATCTAAATCATTGATAGAAGCTTTTGTTACGTTCTTCAATAGAAATACCCCCTAGAAAAAATATTCAGTTAATTAATTTTACCATGAATGAAGAAAAAGGAGCGGAATTCCAATACAGACAAACACCTATTTTTCTATAGGAAATATGATAAAAAAGGTAGGCTAAATTGAGTAGAAGAGGTGAAAGGAATGAAAGGGATGGACAATAATGCACCACACGGATTTTTCGGAGGTGGATCGGATAGTTATGAACAAATGATGTTAATGGGAGGGGCAGGTCAACAAGGATATGGCGGAATTCCGAGCTGGATAGGCGGAGCGCCTGGAGGGCTTTCAACGTCAGTAGCGGGTGTACAAACAGGATTTCCATCTTTCGTTGGAGGAGTGCAGACAGGATTTCCTGTACCAGGAGTAGGTGTTGTGGCTGGAGGAATAGGTGGATATCCGCAAGCAATTCATGACCACCATCACCAAGGTCACCAAGGTCA
>NZ_BTRL01000017.1:254702-296822 GCF_054771475.1 Bacillus sp. MN7755 | reverse complement strand
TCATCATCACCACCAAGGTCACCAAGGTCATCATCACCACCAAGGTCACCAAGGTCACCATCACCACCAAGGACATCAACAACAAGTACATCACCACGGACACCATCATATACATCCACAGGCTGTTCTTTATCAAACTCATCAAGGTCACCAAGGTCACCAAGGTCATCATGGTCATCACCACCAAGGTCACCAAGGTCAGCACGGTTACCAAGGTCATCAAGGTCACCACCAACAATATCAACAACAACAATCTTCTCCTTGGGCCGGTGGAATTGGAGCAGGAGCAGCAGGGGTAGCAGCAGGAGCAGCTAGTATTGCCGGAGCAGCAGGGCATGCGGGACACGTGGGTCATTAATGAATGGCAGAAAAAAGACATAATAAAAAACTGCTAGGAAATCCTAGCAGTTTTTTTCAGCTTCTTGACGCTGACGTTCGATTTCAGCACGAAGTTGTGGTTCTGGTGCTTGCCAGCCTTCAGGTTTTAGAATTTTTCCGTCGCCTTCGCGGAATCGAGGTTTCCCGTCCGGGAATAATTTTGCCATGTTTGCGTTATTTACAATTTCGAATCCTTTATCAGGACGAACGCCCATTTCGGCAAATGTTCCGAATGCAAAGTAAATAAGGTCAATTAGTGCATCATATTGATCTTCAACAGTCGTTGCTTCTAGAAATTCTTCTAGCTCTTCTTGCATAAAACTTGCACGGATTTTTGCACGTTCTTCTGTTAATTTTGTTGGAGTATTTGTCACAGGATGTCCGAACTCTTCATGCATTTTTGCAACAAGTTCGTATCCTTTATCTAAACCTTTTTCGTTTGTCATGTTGTTTCATCCTTTCTCGCTTTGTGCCGAATCTCATTGTAACATAAGGTGATTATGAAATGAAAAGGGACTGTTCAAAAGTTCCATCTTTTAGTTAAGGTAGGGAAATATTATATCGACTAAACGATAAAACATAACCCATTAATAAAAGAAAGCCATCCCGGAATACTTTTGGGACGGCCCTGCTCGTTATTTTTCTTCTTTTATAAAAATCGATAAAAGAAGATCGATGCCAAACATACCAACGAGCAACATTGGTATAACGACAAGTATATAACGTGTAAAGGAAACATTTTTTAAGTATGTATGAGCAAATAAAAAGACGCCGAGAAATAAAATACCATTTAAAATAGGCTTTACTAATTTTTTAGACATAAGCTCCCCCATAAATATCTTCTCTCTCTATCTAAAATAAAAACTCCTCTTTCCGTTGTATCATGCTGGAGAGAGGAGTTCAATCATTTCTCATTCAATTACACCAGAATTTGTAATGTTTACAGTGTATTTCACTTTAATTGGTACATCTTTATACATCTTTCGCCATTCTTCTAATTTAAATGGGCGATAATGTTGTCTATATTTTGCTCCGAGTCCAAGAGGATCAACATTTAAGGATTTAAACTGTTTAATTAGTTTTGTAGCTTTCGCATCTAACTGTTTCTCAACCGCTTTCGCTATTTTTTGCGTGTTCTTTTTATTTTCTAAGTTGAATTTTCGAGATAATTCTTGAATACGAGCTTGCATTTTTACATGAATATAGAAAGAAGGTTTTCCATTTTTTATAGTTACTTCGTAGGTAGGAACGGAATGGATGTTATTAATCATTGCATAGCCAGGATTGGTTTTAAATTCATGTGAGTCCAAGCGGTGTTTTTCTAGCAGTCCTTTGAAAACAAACATATCGTGATACTTAATTGTTCCGACCAACTTATCCTTTTTCAAAAGACCGATACCAGTAATTTTTATTTTATCTCCATGTTTTTTTAGGATAGGCATATAAGAATCTTGTCCTTCACGGTAGTACCTGAAGGCACCTAAATATAAATTGTCAGTTGGCAATGGCCCAGTGTCCATATTATGTTCTAACATTTTTTTTATATAAATCGCAACATTGTAAGAGGTACTATATTTTCCTTTAAATAGTTCAGTACCACTGCCTTCTAATAGTCCAACATACAGTGAGTTACCAATATTCACATCACGAATTAATGTGTCAAAGGAAGTTGATAATCCTTTTTTAGCAATCTTTGTTGTGAATAAGGCAACACGCATTTGCCCGCTTGCGAACGGTTGCGAAGATTCCAAAGATGTATCTGCCTTTACTTGTTTTACTGCGTTTCCTGTTCCTTCGTAAACTTGAACTTTATTTCCCTTTTTTTGTATGGGACAAACAAATGTAACTTTTACTTTATTATCTTTTGCTGTATCGAAGGCAGCTCCTTGAATGAGCTGAACATCATCAATAATATTTTTTTGTAAACAACCAGTTAGACTGAAGACACTGATGCAAATAAGAAGTATTAATTTTCTTTTGGTTTTGTCCATTTTTTTTTCACCCACACAATAATAAATAGAATTGGGATATATATATATATAAGCCAAAAACTAACTTTAGATGTATTACTAATAAAATCATTAATATCATGCCTATTTGTTAAAAGTTGTGAAACAACTAAGGTGATAAGCATAAATGCAATTAAAATACCTCGTTGTTTTACACGAAAGATTTCATGCGTTCCTCGAGTAGCGGCCCATAAAGGTAGAATAAAGCTTGTAATAATAACGAGAGCATAACCGGAAATAGCAATATACTCAAGTCGCTCGATAAAAGGAAGCTTAATAACTTGTGTCATGGACAGTTGAGACCAAATTGTTTTGAGTAGTTGTTTTTCGCTAAAGAATGTAAAAGCGAGAATCGTACTAAATAAATATAAGAAGTTAGAGAATAATGCACCATATTGTGCAAATTTATGGGATTTTTCTGGTTCTTTAACAAAAGGATAAACCATAAGGAAAATTTCAAATCCTGTCATACTATAAATGGATAGTTGAGCTGCTTTCAAAATATCTGTAAAAGAATGTGAAAACATTGGAAGTAAATTATCCCAATGTGAGAATTTCAAAATGAAAAGACTTAGAAAAAGATAACCTAATGTTCCACCAACGGAAATAACACAAATTCCTGTAATGACGCGGAATCCTGATGAAATAATGTAATAACTTATTAAACATAAAAAGAATGTGAGCATCCAGGTGGATGCACTAGGAAACATCCATACTTGAATAATTTCGACATATGTTCTAACAACAGAAATGCTTACAATAAAAAAATAAGCCATAAAAATGAGACTAATACCATTTCCAATCCACTTTCCAAAAAGCTGTTTGTGTAAATCAATTAAATTCCCTTCTGTATTTTTTAGTGAATAATACATCATCCATATAAGAATATGGATACAGATTCCTGTGATTAGAACCCCGATCCAGCCATCATATCCAGCAACTTTTGCTATAATTCGAGCGAATCCGAGAACGCCAGCACCAAACTGTGCACTGTGAATTAAGAAGAAAACAAAGATAGGGGATATTTGATATCTTTCTTGAACTTTACTCATCAATGCACCTCATTCCTTAATCATCAAAATCCGATCTATGTTTTGTTGAAATCCCTTTTGTTGATTTTTTTACATGTTGTGGTCTTGCTTGTACATCTCTTGTATCAATCATTGTTAATGGAAAACGAATCCATGAATCTTTTACGGACTGTTGCCTAGTTGGATAAAAAAGAGCATATGGCTTGCGTAAAGACGTTAGTCTAAATAGATGAGTAAATAAAAAGATAAATCCAAGAGAGATACCGAAGAGTCCTCCTATTTCTGCAAAGAAGAGAAATGGGAAACGTAGTAAGCGAACGGCATTACCCATCTTATAAATAGGTGTAATAAAGGAAGCAAGTGCTGATAAGGCAACGATAATTAATAAAATATTACTCGTTAATCCAGCTTGTACTGATGCTTGCCCGATTACGATACCACCTACAATACCGAGTGTTTGACCGACTTTCATCGGTAACCTTGCACCAGCTTCTCTTAATAAATCGATAACTAATTCCAAAAATAGTGCTTCAATTAAAGGTGGGAATGGGACTTGTGCTCTCGATAAAATCAATGTTTCGAGCAAATCGCTTGGAATGAGTTCATAATGATAATTTAAAACGGCAACATATAATGGGGCTGCACAAATTGAGAAAAGGACAGCGATAAGTCGTAAAACTCTTGAAAATGTAGCATAAAGCCAAGAGACATTATAATCTTCTGGTGAAATAAAGAAATCGAAATAGGATACAGGAGTTAATAGAACGTTTGGTGAACCATCAACAAAAATTGCAATTTTGCCATCAATAAGGGCTTTTGTGACTCTATCAGTGCGTTCTGTGTTGATATAGAGTGGGAAAATTGATTTTTCACCCATTAATTCCTGTAAATAAGCACTATCATTAATTTGATCATATTCAAGAGCTCGCAATGATTCTTCTAGAAAATCTACATTCTCTTTTTCGGCAAGATTATCTAAATACATTATGACAACCTTTGTTTTTGAAAACTCACCGATAATCATTTCTTTTGTTTGTAAATCTAAAACAGGAAGGCGTTTTCGTACTAAATTAATATTCGTATCAATAGCCTCTACAAAACCTTCTTGCGGACCGATAACTGTTGATTCATTTAAAGGAGGGCTTGGTGCCCGGTAAGTATCAATTGCAATGTTTGCAAGCATACACTTTTGCTCTTGTTGGTTCAATTGAATAATCGCATGTCCCTTTAAAACCATATCCTCAATTTTTTGTAAGTCATTCGTAATTGTAATACCGCTCATTGGAATATGTTCTTTTAGCTCCTCAAGAGAAGAACAAGAGTGTTCTAAAAGTGTAGGCATTAAATAATTTTGAAGCTTTTCTCCATCAAGTGAAGGACGGTAGTAAGAAATCCAATAAGGCATCGTATCATCATCAGATGTGTGATAATTAACAAAATCACTAGACTTTTTCAGCTTCTCTAATAAATCTTGTAGAGAATGAATACGGTCTTTCTCTGGCTTCGAAAAATCATAAATACTATTACTTCCAGAGTTTTGCTGTTGCCCTTGATCCGAGTTATTTTGTTTAGAGTGTTGTTGTTTATCGTGAGCCAAGTTTTCATGTTTAGAGTGTTGCTGTTGATCTTGAGCCGGTTCGTCTTGCTTAGAGTGTTGCTGTTGCCCTTGAGAAGATTCGTCTTGTTTAGAGTGTTGTTGCTGATCCTGAGCCGAGTTGTTTTGTTTAGAGTGTTGCTGTTTATTTTGAGTCGAGTCACCTTGTTTATCCTGGGAAGATTCCTTGCTTTCCTCTTTTTGTTGCTCGTCATTGCTATCTTTATTATGTTTCATACTTCTAGTCTGTTCTTTGTTATCATCCTCTTGATTACTAGGTTGTTGCTCCGAGTTACCTGTTTCGTTTTTCTCTGTTGTATTTGATTTTTTCTTCTTACGTAGCCAATTCCAAATCATATGTATGCCCTCTTTGATTGTGTAATATAGTGCTATTTTGTGGCTAATTTTGTATATTATTCATTTATTTATGAAAAGAAGGAGGAGATTAGTTTGCATAGAAAAAATCCTTTAGTAAGCAGTACATACTATGACGGGAAGAGGGCGAGTCTGTGCAATTTGTAAAAAAAGAGAAGTTTGTTTTAAAGGAGTTTACATTTGAAAATGGTAGGACAATTCCTGTTCAAATGGGGTATGAGACGTATGGTACTTTAAATAGAGAAAGGTCAAATGCGATTTTGGTTTGTCATTATTTTAGTGCAACTAGTCATGCGGCAGGTAAATATACAGCGCATGATGAGGAATCTGGCTGGTGGGATGGTTTAATTGGACCTGGAAAAGCAATTGATACAAATAAATACTATGTTATATGCACTGATAATCTTTGTAATGTACAGGTGAAGAACCCATATGTGATTACGACAGGACCGAAATCGATTAATCCGAAAACTGGAGATGAATATG
Organism: Bacillus sp. MN7755; assembly: GCF_054771475.1. NCBI lineage: Bacteria > Bacillati > Bacillota > Bacilli > Caryophanales > Bacillaceae > Bacillus > Bacillus sp. MN7755. The sequence continues at coordinate 290,949 of NZ_BTRL01000017.1, read as the reverse complement.
CGATGGATTTTCCGGTTTTTACATTTCTTGATGTAGCTCGTATGCAGTACGAGTTAATAAAAGATATGGGAATCCCAAGGTTATATGCTGTAACGGGACCGTCAGCTGGCGGGATGATTGCGCAGCAATGGGCTATTCACTATCCTCATATGGTAGAGCGGATGATTGGTGTTATTACGAATCCGCAAAATCCAATTATTACGTCAGTAAATGTAGCACAAAATGCAATTGAGGCTATTCAACTGGATCCAAGTTGGAAGGGCGGAAAATATGGAGAAGAGCAGCCAATGAAGGGGCTTCATTTAGCGAATAGAATGATGTTCATGAACGCATTTGATGAGAATTTTTATGAAACGGCATTCTCGCGTAATAGTATAGAAATGGCGCACTATCAAGAGTTTTCTGCATTAACAACATTTGAGAAAGAGATAAACAAACTGACATATAGAAGTATAGAGTTAGTAGATGCAAATTCGTGGATGTACACTGCGAAGGCAGTTTTATTACATGATATTGCGCATGGATTTTCTTCATTAGAAGAGGCTCTTTCTAATATAGAAGCAAATGTACTTATGATTCCGTGTAAACAAGATTTGCTTCAGCCGTCACGTTATAATTATAAAATGGTAGACATTTTGCAAAAACAGGGGAAATATGCGGAAGTGTATGAGATAGAAAGTATAAATGGGCATATGGCGGGAGCATTTGATATTCATTTATTTGAAAAGAAATTGCATGAGTTTTTAAATCGGAAAGTATCTAGTTTTGCGTAGAAAATAAATGATGTGAAAAAGGTGCAATGTATGTAGTAGGCACCTTTTTTACATGATTTGTAGGCGGAAAATATATGTGGCAATTGCTATACCGAAGAATGCGATACTGAGTAATAGAAATAAGAATGACATTTCTTGTGGTGATTTTATCTTTTTATTATTTTTCATACTAAGAGCAATAATTGCAATGATTAAGAAAATGATGCCCATAATGAAAAGAAAAAGTGTCATTTTCATTGGCTCCTTTCATAAAACAAGTATATTGAGGATACAATGCAAGAGTTATGTTTGTAAAGAATAAGTTTTGCGAGAAAATTGAGAAATAAATTCTCAGTTCTTTGCGTTCTTTCTTTCGCATGCTAAAATTGATGAGGAATGATTATTTAAAGAAGAAACTAAAGGTTTTATTGTATATAAGGAGGAACGACATATGACAGAAGTTAAAACAATTACTACAGAAGAAGTGCAAGAGCGTTTAGAAAATGGAGAAACGTTATTTTTAGTAGACGTGAGGGAAGATGAAGAAGTGGCGGCAGGAAAGATTCCAGAAGCTGTACATATTAAAATGGGCGATATCCCAAATAGAGTAGATTTCTTTGATAAAGAGAATGAATATATCTTTATTTGCCGTTCGGGAATGCGTAGTGAAAATGTATGTCATTATTTAAATGAGCAAGGCTTTAAAACAGTGAACATGGTTGGCGGTATGCTTCAATATGAAGGTGAAACGAAATAGTTAATAGTTAAAAACTTGAAACGAGTCTGTTTCAAGTTTTTTTCTTTTGCATACAGTGTACAAAAGGGGGATAGGTAAATGGGGATTAACTTGCGGAAAGTAAAAATTATAAATAATACAGGGGCTGTTAATGTTGGTGACTGTTATGATATCTCACCTTTAGCTGTAGCAAAGGTATATGCAGGTGCTGGAGGGTCGAGTGCGGCTATTTTTTTAAATGGGAAAAGACAGTCAGAAGCAGTGATTAGAACATCAGTGTTTCTTCCGCCATTAGCAACGAGTACACGTACATTAGGTTCATAGAGGAAAGGTAGAGTGTGATTATGCCTGCTCATATAAAAGAGTTTGTTATTGTGAATAACACTGGAAATATATTTACCGGTGATAATTTGAGTGATACTTCATTTACTGCTACGAAATCGTATAGTGGTTCGATGGGGTGCACTTGGATCGACGTTGTTACAGTAATAGGGACGGAGACGAAGCTTTGTTTACAGCCGGGAGATTCTGTGACGACAACATATACAAGGGGTACTCCTGCTGGTACTGTACCAGGAACAAATATGGGGCAAAGTGTAAATACATCGGGTATAGCGCAAGCTGTTCCGAATACAGATAATATGGATTCAACTGCAGGACTCCCTTAAGAAATTAAGGGGGTTTTTATTTATATGAAATAAAAATAGTCTTTGAAATTGTTTTTATAAATACATATTAAGAAGAGGTTTGTTTTATGTAAAAAAGATGGTGTGTAGGTGGTGGAAGTGTGAAAGAGCGCGATAAACAAAATTCATTAAACTCTAATTTCAGAATTTCACCAAATCTTATTGGACCTACTTTTCCTCCTGTTCCAACGGGATTTACTGGCATTGGGATTACTGGTCCAACCGGTCCACAAGGTCCGACTGGCCCACAAGGACCAAGAGGATTGCAAGGTACGATGGGGGAGATGGGTCCGACAGGTCCTCAAGGTGTCCAAGGGATTCAAGGACCAGTTGGACAAATGGGTGCAACTGGTCCAGAAGGACAGCAGGGGCCACAAGGATTGAGGGGACCAGAAGGAGCAACAGGAGCGACAGGCCCTCAAGGGGTGCAAGGGTTACAAGGTCCGATTGGTCCAACCGGAGCGACTGGGGCACAAGGTATACAGGGGATACAGGGATTACAGGGGCCAATTGGAGCTACTGGACCTGAGGGACCTCAAGGAATCCAAGGAGTACCGGGTCCATCAGGAGAAACGGGACCACAAGGAGTTCAAGGAATCCAAGGTCCGATGGGTGAGATAGGACCAACAGGTCCAGAAGGGCCAGAAGGACTTCAGGGTCCGCAAGGAATACAAGGAGTGCCAGGACCAGCTGGAGCAACAGGTCCAGAGGGCCAGCAAGGAATACAGGGAGTACAAGGGCCGGTAGGAGCGACAGGACCAGAAGGCCAGCAAGGAATACAGGGAATACAAGGGATTCAAGGTGTAACAGGAGCAACCGGGGCACAAGGAGCAACTGGAATTCAAGGTGTTCAAGGGAATATAGGAGCAACAGGTCCAGAGGGTCCGCAAGGGGTTCAAGGAGTGCAAGGTGACATAGGTCCAACAGGTCCAATGGGAACACAGGGAGTTCAAGGTATTCAAGGGATACAAGGACCGACGGGTGCGCAAGGAGTACAGGGTCCGCAGGGAATTCAAGGAGTCCAAGGTCCAACAGGAGTAACTGGGGATACCGGTCCAATAGGGGTAACTGGTCCTTCTGGAGGACCCGCCGGACCGACTGGTCCAACAGGTCCATCAGGTCCGACGGGAGTGACAGGTCCATCAGGCGGACCACCTGGCCCGACAGGAGCAACCGGTTCGACAGGAGTAACAGGAGATACCGGAGCGACGGGCTCAACTGGAGTGACAGGAGCGACAGGAGAAACGGGAGCAACCGGAGTTATGGGCTCAACTGGAGTGACAGGAGCGACAGGAGAAACGGGAGCAACCGGAGCACAAGGTCCACAGGGGATTCAAGGGATACAAGGTATACAGGGTCCGACCGGTCCACAAGGCCCAACAGGAATTCAAGGAGTGCAAGGCGAAATAGGTCCAACTGGTCCCCAAGGAGTGCAAGGGTTACAAGGTCCCCAAGGTCCAACAGGGGATACAGGAGCAACCGGAGCACAAGGTCCCCAAGGAGTGCAAGGAATCCAAGGTTCAACGGGAGCGACTGGAGCGACAGGTCCCGAAGGAATTCAAGGTCCGCAGGGCATACAGGGTGCACAAGGTTCAACCGGAGCCACGGGAGCAACGGGTGCACAAGGCCCAACAGGGGACACGGGTCCAACCGGTTCACAAGGAATCCAAGGTCCAACCGGTCCAACCGGAGCTGGAGCAACTGGGTCTACGGGAGCAACTGGTGTGACCGGAGTTAGTACAACTGCAACGTATGCATTTGCGAATAATACTTCAGGAAGTGCTATTTCTGTTCTGTTAGGTGGTACGAATGTACCGTTGCCGAACAATCAAAATATTGGTCCAGGAATCACTGTGAATGGTACGAATACTGTATTCACAGTTGCGAATGCAGGAAATTACTATATAGCTTATACAATAAATTTAACAGCCTCTTTACTCGTAAGTTCACGTATAACTGTAAATGGTAGTCCGCTTGCTGGAACGATAAACGCTCCGACTTTGGCTACTGGTTCATTTAGTGCAACAATAATTACTAGCTTGCCTGCTGGAGCTGCCATTAGTCTGCAATTATTTGGATTAATTGCAATAGCTACATTATCTACGGCAACGCCAGGAGCTACTCTAACGATTATTAGATTAAGTTAATAAGAAGAAAACCTTGGGCTTTTATGCTTCAAGGTTTTTTATCCCGCATTAATGGGCAGTAAGCCCCCCACCTCAAAATTCAGCGGAAGCAAAGAAGTTAGGTGGGGGATCAACTGCCCGTAAAAGCCCGATTGGTTCAACTAATAATCAGTGGGGGATGAACAAAACCCCCACTGATTAAAGTTTCACTTTATCTCGTTATTTGTAGGTAGTTTAATTGGTTAGGAAAGTTTCACTTTATTCACTTGAGCAAAAACATCGCAGTTCGAAAATATATTATAATAGAATGAAAAGAGAGAAATTTGGCAGAAAGGGAGGGTGGCGATGCAGGAGATGGTTACAGATTTTTTTGGACGCCCACTTCAAGATTTGCGCATATCTGTCATTGATCGTTGCAATTTTAGATGTACATATTGTATGCCAGCGGAAGTTTTTGGGCCAGATTATGCTTTTTTGAAAGATGAGTTTTTACTGACGTTTGATGAAATTGAGCGTTTAGCAAAACTATTTGTTAGTATCGGTGTACGAAAAATTAGACTTACTGGTGGCGAGCCACTACTTCGTAAAGATTTAACAAAGCTTATTGCGCGTCTCGTGAAAATTGATGGATTAGTAGATATAGGGTTAACGACAAATGCGATTCATTTAACGAAACAAGCAAAAGCATTAAAAGAAGCTGGATTACATAGAGTAAATGTTAGTTTGGATGCAATAGATGACGATATATTTAAGGATATTAATGGCCGGAATATCAATACGAAACCTGTTATAAAGGGAATAATGGCTGCAAAAGAGGCCGGTCTTGATGTAAAGGTAAACATGGTTGTGAAAAAAGGGATGAACGATCATCAAGTGCTTCCAATGGCTGCATATTTTAAAGAGCAAGGAATCACGCTTAGGTTTATTGAGTTCATGGATGTTGGTAGTACAAATGGATGGAATTTTGATCAAGTCGTTACGAAGCGAGAGTTAATTGAGATGATTCATAGCGTGTATCCGCTTGAGCCAGCTGAAGCACATTATTTCGGTGAAGTTGCGAAGCGATATCGTTACGTTGGAACAAACGTCGAAGTCGGTTTTATTACTTCTGTTTCTGAGTCATTTTGTTCCTCTTGTACGAGAGCGAGAATTTCGGCAGATGGAAAGTTTTATACTTGCTTATTTGCGACAGAAGGACTCGATATAAGGGAACTTCTTAGAGGGAATCTTTCGGATGATGAGTTAATAAGCGTTATACAAGATGTATGGATGAATAGAAAAGATAGGTATTCGGATGAACGGACAGAAGAAAGTGCGAAGAATCGTCCGAAAATTGAAATGTCTTATATAGGAGGATAAGAAAGGGGGATATCGTATGCAGGAGCGATATTCAAGACAAATATTATTTTCTGGTGTTGGAGAAGAAGGACAGAGAAAAATTAGAGAGAAGCATGTGCTTATTATTGGTGCTGGTGCTCTCGGTGCAGCGAATGCAGAAGCGATTGTTAGAGCAGGGGTTGGAAAAATAACAATTGCGGATCGTGATTATGTAGAATGGAGCAATTTACAAAGACAACAATTATATACAGAAGAAGACGCAAAGCAGTATAAACCGAAGGCGGTAGCAGCGGCAGAACATTTAAAAGCAATTAATTCTGAGGTGGAAATAAATCCGGTTGTAACGGATGTAACGGTGCAAGAAATGGAAGAGTTAGTGAATGATGTAGATTTAATATTAGATGCGACAGATAATTTTGAAACGCGTCTTCTTATTAATGATATTTCACAAAAGTATAATATTCCGTGGATATATGGTGGTTGTGTCGGAAGTTACGGAGTAACGTATACAATTTTACCAGGAAAAACACCGTGTTTTCGCTGTTTAATGGAGCATCCGGCGAGCGGGGCAACATGTGATACGGCTGGTATTATACAGCCGGCAGTGCAATTAGTAGTTGCGCACCAAATAACGGAGGCGCTGAAAATATTAGTAGAAGACTTTGGGGCGCTTCGCGAAACGATGCTATCGTTTGATCTTTGGAATAATCAACAGATGGCATTTAAAGTGAATAGACAGAAAAAAGATACGTGTTTATCTTGCGGAAGATTACGTACATATCCGAGTTTAACATTTGAAGCACAAACGAAAACAGAAGTGTTATGTGGCCGGAATACAGTACAAATCCGTCCAGGTGTACGGAATGAAGTTAATTTAGAAGAAATTAAAAAGCGCTTACAAAGAAGTGTGGATGTAAAAGCTACTCCGTATTTATTATCATTTCCGGTAGAGGAATTTCGTTTTGTTTTATTTACAGATGGCAGGGCGTTTATTCATGGGACGAATGATATAAATGTAGCAAAACGTTTATATGCAAGATATATAGGTTGAACCTAAAGGGAAACCCTTTAGGTTCAACAGAGAGAAGATTAAGGCTTTCTCGTATAATCTCCACTTTTTCCACCGGTTTTTTCAAGTAAGTACGTTTCGCCAATAATCATACCTTTATCAACAGCTTTACACATATCGTACACGGTAAGAGCGGTAGCGGAAGCAGCTGTTAAAGCTTCCATTTCAACACCGGTGCTACCTTCTGTTTTAACTTTTACTTCAATAAGTAATCGATATTGTTCTTCAGATTGTTTCCAATCGAAAGAAACGTCAACACCTTTTAATAATAAAGGATGGCACATTGGAATAATATCAGAAGTGCGTTTCGCAGCCATAATACCTGCGATTTGTGCAACTGCTAATACATCACCTTTCCCAATTTCATTGTGAGAGATTTTATCGTAAATTTCTTTTGTAACGATAATGCTAGAGCATGCGATTGCTGTTCGAACGGTTGTTTTTTTGTCGCTTATATCAACCATCTTCGCGCGTCCTTGGTCATTAAAGTGTGTAAATGAAGACATGGAATTCCTCCTTGAAGTAATTTCTATTTAATATATAAAGTTTAATCGAGATAAAAAAAATTGCAAATATGAGGTGAGAAACGATGGTAGAAAAACGAATTCCAATTCAAGTTGCTGAGGCAGTAGAGAGGGTAATGGAATATGCGAAGAATGGTGAAGTAGAAGAGGTTTCTATTACGGAAAGTTACGGGAGGATTCTTGGGGAGGATGTTGTCTCTGATCATGATGTCCCTCATTTTAATCGTTCTCCTTACGATGGTTTTGCAATTCGAGCAGAAGATACGAAAGAAGCAAAGCAAGAAAATCCAGTTGAATTTGAAGTAATAGGAGAAATCGGAGCGGGATCTGTTTTTTTAGATGAAGTAGGGCCTTTTAAAGCGGTTCGTATTATGACTGGGGCAGCTATTCCAGCGGATTGTAATGCAGTCGTAATGCTAGAACTGACGGAAGGTTTTGAGCAGAACGGAAAAACATATATGAAGTTAAAGCGTCCTTTTAATAGTGGTGACAATGTGTCATTTAAAGGAGAAGATATAAAACAAAATCAAGTTCTTATTAAGAAAGGTGCTGTAATCAATCCAGGTGTTGCCGCCTTATTAGCGACGTTTGGATATAGTACTGTGAAGGTGGTAAAACAGCCTGTTGTTGGGATTGTCACGACAGGAAGTGAATTACTAGAAGTACATGAGTCGTTACAGCCGGGGAAAATTAGGAATAGTAACTCTTATATGATTGCAGCTCAAATTAGGAAAGCTGGAGGGAAAGTTCGTTATTATGGCCAACTTGCCGACGAGTTAGAGGCTTGTTTTACAGCTGTTCAATCGGCGATGAATGAGGTTGATATTTTAATTACGACAGGCGGGGTGTCGGTAGGAGACTATGACTACTTGCCAGCTATTTATGAAAGATTACAGGCGAATGTACTTTTTAATAAAATAGCAATGAGACCAGGAAGTGTTACGACAGTAGCTGAAGTTGATGGAAAGTTACTTTTCGGTTTATCAGGAAATCCATCAGCTTGCTACGTAGGCTTTGAGCTATTTGTGCATCCGGTTATAAAAACATATTTGTATGAGAATGAGCCTCACGTATATAGAGCTGATGCTATTTTACAAAAAGATTTTCCAAAGCCAAATCCGTTTACTCGTTTTGTGAGAGCAAAGGTGACAATCGTGGACGGGGCATTACAAGCGATGCCGGTCGGTTTAGATAAATCGAGTGCTGTATCTTCACTTGCGGATGCAAATGCTTTTATTGTGTTGCCTGGAGGAACGAGAGGATTTGAGGCAGGGATGAAAGTGTCTGTATTATTGCTAGAGCACGCTGAGGGAAGTGATTGGCCATGGGCAAAGCCCCTTCAATCTTACAAATAGTAGGGTATCAAAATAGCGGGAAAACAACACTTGTAGAGAAAATTGTGCATGCATTAGCTGAACGGAAAATGAAAGTTGCTACAATTAAACATCACGGGCATGGAGGGTTTCCAGAAGTAGCGCAAAAAGATAGTGAAAGGCATCGAAAGGCCGGTGCTGTCGTAAGTAGTGTAGAAGGCGCTGGATTACTTTCACTATCGTCATTAAGAGAGGAATGGTCCTTGCAAGAAATTATTCGCTTATACGAGTTTTTTGAAGTGGATACAATTTTAATTGAGGGCTATAAAAAAGAGAGCTATTCGAAAGTGGTGTTACTTCGTTCTGAAGAAGACGTTGAACTTTTACATAAAGTAGAAAATATAGTAGCGGTTATTACGTGGCATGATGCTCCGGCAAACTTACGAGAAGAATATAAAGTATTTCATATAACAGAAGAAGAGTTGTATATAGACTGGTTTTTACAAACGGTAAGGAGTGCGAAATGACACATACGTATTATGAAGTAATTGATACAGAAATTTCAATTGAAGAGGTAGCGAATAAGGTTATTCGCCGCGAATGTGGTGCTGTTACAACATTTATTGGAACGGTTAGAGAGTTTACGAAAGGGCGTCGTACATTATACTTAGAATATGTCGCTTATAAAACGATGGCAGAAAAGATGCTAGAGAAAATTGGTTCAGAAGTGAAAGAAAAATGGCCAGGTACATACGTTGCAATTACACATCGCATCGGTACACTGCAAATTTCTGATATCGCGGTTGTTGTTGCTGTTTCAACACCGCATCGTAAAGCGGCCTATGAAGCGAATGAATATATTATGGAACGTATAAAACAAATTGTTCCAATTTGGAAAAAGGAATTTTGGGAAGATGGTGACTCTTGGATTGGTGATCAATTAGAAAAAACGCCATATCCGGCGGGAGAGCCTGGGAAGGAGCTATAAGTATGATTCGAGTATTGTTATTTGCGAACTTGCAAGAGGAAGCAGGAAGAAGTGAATTACAAATAGAGAAAGAAAATATTACGGTTGCAGAGTTAAAAGATATTGTTGCGAAAGAATATAATGTACCAGTAACAGCGCCAATTATGGTTGCGATTAATGAAGAATATGCAAATGAAGATGATAAGATCCAATCTGGTGATGTTGTTGCACTAATCCCACCAGTGAGCGGTGGTTAATATTGGATTCATTAAAACGACTTTCCTGAATGGGGAAAGTCGTTTTTTTATGGCAGTTTTGAGAACACTAATGTATAGAACAAGGAGGGCGTTATGAAAAAACTATGTGTAATGCTAACAATGATATGTTCTATCTTTTCCTTTTTGCCAAGCTATTCTTTGGCAAAAGAATCGGATGAACAACTTTTAGAAAGTGCGCTATTAAATCGATATTACTCTGTGATAAGGCAAGCGACAGAAGATCAATATGAATGTGATTCCGTTATAAATATAAAGCGTCTCGGTAAGAAAGATGAGTTCGTTCCTAGATTTGAAGTGACCTTACAATTTCTCACATTTCAAGGTGCACATAACCCGCCTAATGACAAAGTTACACTTACCTTGGAAGACAATTTAGATCACATAAAGATAAAGGAAGTTGAGCGACAAAAAAATGTGTCTAGTGCGATCGCAGAAAAGGTTTGTGCACGGGCGAAGGCAAAAATGAAAGCACATTCTAATGGTGTAGAACGGTAACTGAAGACATTTCGTAAAGAAAGGTAATGAGCGATGGACATACTTTTAGCGATTTTACCAGCTATATTTTGGGGAAGTATTGTGCTATTTAACGTGAAACTGGGCGGGGGACCGTATAGTCAAACGCTTGGTACAACACTTGGCGCACTTATTTTCTCGATTGTTGTTTATATTTTTATGAAGCCAGTATTAACTCCTACTGTTATTGGAGTTGGGATTGTGTCAGGTTTATTTTGGGCACTTGGTCAGGCGAATCAATTAAAAAGTATTGATTTAATGGGCGTTTCGAGGACCATGCCCATTTCAACAGGACTTCAATTAGTTGCGACGACTTTATTTGGAGTTATCGTATTTCATGAGTGGTCTACGACAATATCAGTTGTCCTTGGTGTTTTGGCTCTTATTTGTATTATTATCGGTGTTATTTTAACATCCCTTCAAAGTGAAGAAGAAAAAAGTGCAGAGCAAGCGGGGAATTTTAAAAAGGGCATTATCATTTTATTGATTTCAACAGTCGGTTACTTAGTTTATGTAGTAGTGATTAGACTATTTCATGTAGATGGTTGGTCAGCTTTATTGCCACAAGCAGTTGGTATGGTGTTAGGAGGGATTTTGCTTACTTTTAAACATCATCCATTTAATAAATATGCGCTACGAAATATTATTCCGGGATTAATTTGGGCAGCTGGAAATATGTTTTTATTCATTTCTCAGCCGCGTGTCGGAGTGGCAACAAGTTTTTCTCTATCACAAATGGGAATTATTATTTCAACGCTTGGCGGGATTCTTATATTAGGTGAAAGAAAAACGAAACGTCAATTAACGGGGATTGTTGTCGGTATCGTTTTTATTATTGCAGCCGGAATTATGTTAGGTATTGCAAAAAGTTAAAGGAGGTATTGGAATGTATAGTGATTTAGCAGGGAAGGTTGTCGTTATTACAGGATCAGCAACTGGTCTTGGGAGAGCGATGGGAGTAAGGTTTGCTGAGGAGAAGGCGAAAGTAGTGATTAACTATCGCTCACGAGAGTCAGAAGCGCATGATGTACTAGAAGAAATTAAAAAAGTAGGCGGAGAAGCGATTGCTGTAAAAGGTGATGTCACGAGTGAATCGGATGTTGCGAATCTCATTCAATCTGCAGTAAAAGAGTTTGGTACGCTCGACGTTATGATTAATAATGCAGGGATAGAAAACGCGGTACCATCGCATGAAATGCCGCTTGAAGATTGGAATAAAGTAATCAATACGAATTTAACAGGCGCTTTTTTAGGAAGTCGTGAAGCGATTAAATATTTTGTGGAACACGATATTAAAGGATCTGTCATTAATATGTCTAGTGTTCATGAGAAAATTCCATGGCCATTATTTGTGCACTATGCAGCGAGTAAGGGCGGTATTAAACTGATGACAGAAACGTTAGCGTTAGAATATGCACCGAAAGGTATTCGAGTAAATAATATTGGTCCAGGTGCAATAAATACACCAATTAATGCCGAAAAGTTTGCTGATCCTAAAAAACGTGCTGACGTAGAAAGTATGATACCGATGGGCTACATTGGAAAGCCAGAAGAAATCGCGGCAGTAGCAACTTGGCTCGCTTCATCAGAGGCGAGTTACGTGACTGGAATTACGTTATTTGCAGATGGTGGAATGACTTTATACCCATCGTTCCAAGCTGGGCGTGGATAATATGAAAAGGACAAAGAATTTGATCTCTTTGTCCTTTTTTTTGCAAAAAAAAATAGCGATTAGCTATTTTAAATTTAATGATTAATTGTTTCTTGAAGAAATTCTGTCGCTTGATGTTCAGAAACGTTTTGTACGAGCGCAACTTCGCTAATCATCATTTTACGTGCATTATCTAGCATTTGTTTTTCGCTCGCATTTAAAGCTCTTTCTTTATTGCGGCGAAGTAAATCTCGAACAACTTCTGCACTATCTTGCAGATTGCCGTTTTTCATTTTTTCCATATTCATTGTATATCTTTGTTTCCAGGAAAGTGATGTATCTGATTCCCCGTTTTGAAATTCAAGAAGTATATCATCTAACGTACATTTATCTACGATAAAACGAATACCTGATTTTTGTAATTGATCCATAGGAAGCATTACTTGCATATCTTTACTAATGATACGTATCACACAATATTGACGGGTAGTCCCTAATATTTCTTTCTCTTCAATGGCTTCGATGACTCCTGCGCCGTTCATTGGATAAACGATTTTATCACCAATTTGAAACAAATCATCCACCTCCATATGTGGTAACCATCTTTAATGATAGCACAAGTGAATAAAAATGTCAAATTTTATATAATACCATAATGTTAATGTTATAGTCAATAAGTAAAAGGTCTTTTTTATTTATATTTTTTGTCCTGACTTATTGATGATTTTTTAGAAAAATAGTGCAGGTGAAGAAAGAAGGCATATCCACTTATTTTTAAGCATAAAATGTAAAATCGCTAATACAATATACCTAAATCCGTTCTTTGCAAAGGAGGGAGAGAAGGTGGGGCACACAATAAAAATTGATATTACAAATAAAGTGGTAGCTAAATTTAGACCAGATTATTTGGAATTATATACGAGTAAATTTATGATAGGTAAGTTTTATGTCTATACTGAAGGTAAACAATATGTGTTAGAAGACGGATATATATATGAAAACGGAAAATTTTATCGCATCATAGATACGCACCGTGGCAATAATCAAGCGGCGGAGGGCTGCGATCTAGGATGGTGTTAACATGATTCGTGTAAAAGTGTTTGATGAAAGTCACGAAAAAGACTTAGAAGACGCTGTAAATGTTTTTTTGAAAAAGATTGATGATAGTAACTTTGTAGATATTAAGTACCAAGTCGGTGTTTCCATTAACGATGACGAAAACCAAATTTATTGTTTTTCAGCAATGATCGTTTATAAAGCATAAAAAAGAGCTGGGTGAGCCAGCTCTTTTTTATGTTTTATGTTGGGACAACATGTGTCGGTAATACGCTCATAATAGATTGGGTTGTGCCTAATTTCTTTGTCGTTAAAAGCGGCTCCCCTGTTTCATGATTTTGGGCATCTTTACACATACCAAGGTGATAACGATCACCTAAAAACGGATCAATATAAAAACCGTTTTTGAATACTTTATCATTCGGATGTTTTTCATGGTGAATGTCAGAGCAGTTAATGCAATAGAACATAGCTTTCATCCCCTTTTTATTTTTGTTTGAAAAAAGTGCGTCGGTAGTCATTTCGCTCCTAAGGAAATGTTGAGGAGAAGAGAAATAACTACCTACTCAAACGGTGGGCATATTCCTTCTGATTTTTCATATCTCGCGTATTGTCCCTGAGGGAAGGAGGAGAGACGAAATACGCATGATATACGTAAGGCACTTCTTTCAAGATGAATGATGGAGTTTCATGTTGAGAGAATTTTTTATTTTTTGTTGCCTTTGTGAGTATATTATGAAGAAATGCTCAGAGGGTGTTTGTCCTGTTGAAAAAATGTTGAGAATTTCTCAACAGTAAAAAAGAATCAACATTGACATGAAACCAAAAGGTGTTATATCATCTAAATACAACCAAAAGGTGTTATATTTGAGTGCCGAATAAAGGAGAATGAAAATGGAACAACAACATACATTAAATGATATTAAACAAACGATCGTTTTTAACGCGTCTATTCAAAAAGTATGGAATGTAGTATCAACTGCAGAAGGGATTTCATCATGGTTTATGCCAAATGATTTTAAATTAGAGGTAGGACATGAATTTCATGTGCAATCACCGTTCGGACCATCACCATGTAAAGTATTAGAAATTGATGAGCCAAACCACCTATCTTTCTCATGGGATACAGATGGCTGGGTCGTTTCATTTAATCTGAAAGACTTAGGAGATAACAAAACAGAATTTACGTTAATTCACGGCGGCTGGAAACATCCTAATGAAATTCTTCCGAAAGCGAATGCGAAGAGCTCTATTATTCGCGATAGAATGAGCGGCGGCTGGGTAACGATTGTAAATGAAAAACTGAAAAAGGTTGTCGAAGGCTAAATGTCATCATCAGCAGCGAAATATGATGTATTTCAAGCGATTGCTGATCCAACCCGCCGAGAAGTAATACGGTTATTAAGTGACAAAGAGTTACCGATTTCCAAAATAACGGATCATTTTCCGATGAGTCGTACTGCAGTTGTAAAGCACCTTCATATTCTTTCAGAAGCGAATTTAGTAAGCGGAAGAAAAAGCGGAAGAGAGAAGATATATCGTTTGCATCCAGAACCATTAGAGGAATTACAACAGTGGCTCTCATATTATGAACGTTTTTGGGATAATAAATTGTCCATGCTGAAACATATTGTGGAGAATGAAGAATAAAAGAGGATGACCAAAATGGTCATCCTCTTTATTATTGCTCACTTGTTTGTGTAGCTGGCTTTAATAAAAGCCAAGCGATAATTAATGTAAATACTGCTAATACGAAAGTGCTCATATAAATGACGTGTACACTTGATGCTAATGCGGATTGCGATTCGGTTACTACGTTTGCCGTAGTTCCGCCGTGTCCGCCAGATACAAGATCAAGATTTTTAATACCACGTGCGTGAATCATGGTATTGAAAATTGTACCGAATATTGCAGCACCTAACGTTTGACTAAATGTATTAATAAATGTGTTTAAACCAACGGCTGTTCCGCGTGTATGAGCTGGTACGGCTGCTTGAATTGTTACCATGTAAATCGGTGTCACAAGCCCCATTCCTAAGCCGAATAATCCGACTGCTACATAAATAAGGAACGATGGTGAATTTGTTGATAGTATAAATAATAAGAACGTAGCGACTGATAAAATGCTAGCTCCAAGTAAAATAATTTGTTTTGTTTTTAATTTGCCTACTAAGTTACCAGAGAAAATAGCGCCAAATGTCCACATAACCGGGATTGGCATTAAAATAAGTCCGGCTTCTGTCGCATTTTTTCCTAATACACCTTGGCTCCAAATTGGAAGGTACATTGTAATACTAATAATCATTGCACCAGCAATAAGCGTTAATATGTTTATCGTAGATAATGTACGGTTAGAGAAAAGTGATAACGGAATTAATGGTTCCGGAGATTTTTTCTCGATGAATAAGAAAATAATGAATGAAACGACGGCAAAGATTAATAGGCCGATAATTGTTATGTCTCCCCAGTTTTGCTTGCTGCTACCTGTTAATAATGCATATAGTAGAGCGATTGTACTCAGTGAGAAGACTGTTGCACCAAGATAATCGATATGGTGTTTAGCGGGCTTAATAGATTCTTTGTAGTAAATGGCAATCATTAAGCAAGCGATAATTCCGAATGGAACGTTTAAGAAGAAAATATAACGCCAAGAAAGAGAATCCACTAAAAATCCGCCTACTAACGGTCCGATAACACCAGATACACCCCAAACGGCACTCATCCAGCCTTGTGCTTTCGCGCGGTCTTTCGCTTCGCTATATAAGTCTCCAATAATTGTCATTGTGATCGGCATAACAGCACCAGCACCTATACCTTGAAGAGCGCGGAAGAAAATTAATTGTTCCATCGATGTAACGACTCCGCAAAGTGCAGAACCGACTAAAAAGATTGTAGCCCCGATTAGTAAAACTTTTTTACGACCGAATAAATCAGCGAGCTTTCCGTATATTGGAGTCGAAACAGCTGTTGCAAGCATATAAATTGCATATACCCAACTAACAAGTTCGACGCCTGACAAATCACTCGTTATACGAGGGATTGCTGTACTAACAATCGTTCCTTCTACCGCAGAAAGAAACGTCATTAGCATTAAAGACATCATGACTTTTTTTCTCATATGTTTTCCCCTTACCCTTTTTCAAATATTCAACAATATAAAATATAAAGGTACTAAGGTATATAAAGCAATAAAAAAGCACTAGGAATTTAAGGAGAATGAGCATTTGTCGGTAAGTCGATATATGTTGTTGTGGAATCGCTGATATACCTATAAAAAAAGAAACAGGAATCCCTGTTTCTTTTTTTAATACTGCATTTTCGCGTTTTCTCCAGCTGTTGTTCCGGCAATTCTACCAGTAACGAGAGCAGATGTAATATTATAGCCACCAGTATAACCGTGAATATCAAGAACTTCCCCGCAGAAGTATAGGCCATTCGTAAATTTAGAAGACATTTCTTTCGGGTTAATTTCTTTAACGGACACACCGCCGCCAGTAACGAATGCTTTTTCAATTGACTGCGTACCATTTACATTCACAGTAAATTCTTTAAAGTCTTTCACAAGTGCACGAATCTTTTCGTGGGAAACTTGTCCAGCTTGTTCGCTACCGTCAATTTCATTTTTTTCTAATAAGAATAGGAAGTAACGCTCAGGAACATAACCTTTTAACACGTTTTTAATTCCCTTTTTCGGATCTTCCTTCATTTGTTTCAGCATGCGCTGGAATAGTTGTTCGCTATTTTCTTCTGGCAATGCATCGATGCTCATTTGCACTGTATTCGTTTTGAACTTTTTCAGTGCTTTCACAACGAATTGACTACAGCGAAGGGCAGCAGGACCAGATAAGCCGAAATGAGTGAAGAGCATGTCCATTTTGTGAGAAATGATAGCTTTTCCTTTCGGGTTTAATACACTTAAGTTTACGTCTCGTAAAGCGAGTCCTTGCAATGAACGGTCTCGAATAAATGGTTCGTTTGAAAGGATTGGTACTTCTGTTGGGAATAATTCTGTAATCGTATGACCACCTTTTTCAGCCCAAGCATATCCGTCTCCAGTAGAACCAGTTTGAGGAACTGATTTTCCGCCAACAGCGATAACGACGTGATTTGTTTCTAACACTTCGCCAGTCTTTAGTACAACTGCTTTCGTTTGACCGTTCTCATATTCAATTGTTTCAACAGGTGTATTCGTACGGATTTTTACACCTAAGTCGTTTAATCGTGTTAAAAGTGCGTCTACTACCGATTGCGCTTTATTTGAAACAGGGAACATGCGGCCATGATCCTCTTCTTTCAGTTTTACACCGAGCTTTTCGAAGAATGTAATAATATCTTCATTATTAAAAATAGAAAAAGCGCTGTATAAGAAGCGACCGTTTCCTGGTATATGTTTAACGATCTCATCAAGTGGTAGACGGTTCGTTACGTTACAACGGCCACCACCAGAAATCGCAAGTTTACGCCCTAGTTTATTTCCTTTATCAAGAAGTAAGACGCTTGCGCCTTCTTCTGCAGCACCGATTGCAGCCATTAGCCCAGAAGGCCCGCCGCCGATGACAATAACATCATAATGCATAATATATCGACCTCATTTTCTACATTTCCTGCCTAAAAGAATAGCATGTTTTCCCTTAAAAGAAAAATAGAGTGAAGTACTGCTTAAGGAGAGAATTGTGGTACAATACAAAAGTTAGAGTTCAGCACTATCCTGCGATTTGTGGGCTGTAAGACTAAAACCTTAAGAGTTAGGGGAAGTCTAATAGTTCTCGAATGCTCGAATAGTTCAATTAATTATAGTTTCACTTTATGTAGATGTAGGAGGATTTTTGTATGTCCGATTCGAAATTTCTGCGCGGAACGCTCATCGTTACGCTAGGGACATTTTTAGTGAAGTTCTTAGGCATGATTTACGTCTTTCCGTTTCATGCATTAGTAGGGACAGAAGGCGGAACGCTCTATACATATGGATACATTCCATATACGATCTTTTTAAGTATTGCAACGGCAGGGGTGCCGCTTGCTGTTTCAAAATTCGTTTCCAAATATAATGCGCTTGGCGATTATAAAACGAGCCGGAGAATGTTCCGCTCGGGAATGGTTATGATGATAGTAACAGGAGTTCTTTCATTCCTAGTACTGTACATGACGGCGCCGTTGTTTGCAGAAGCAATGCTTGGTAAACAAAGTGTACACAGTAATATAGGAGAAGTTACGACGATTATTCGCCTTGTAAGTTTTGCGCTTATTGTTGTACCGGCAGCGAGTTTAATTCGTGGTTATTTCCAAGGTCACCAATCGATGGGACCGACTACTGTTTCGCAAATTATTGAACAAATTATTCGTATCGTCTTTTTATTAGCCGGTAGTTTTATCGTTATTAAAGTACTTGGCGGTACAGTTGCAACAGCAGTTGGAGTAGCGACATTTGCTGCGTTCGTTTCAGCGGTTGGAGCACTCGGCGTATTAATTTGGTACTGGTTAAAACGTAAAAAACATTTGGATCAATATTTAATTGAACAAACTGTACCAGAGTCGACAGTGAGTACCGTTCAATTGTTTAAAGAATTATTTGCATATGCGATTCCTTACGTTGTAATTGGGTTAACAATTCCTTTATATCAACAAATTGATACATTGACATTTAACTCAATTATGCAAGCGATTGGTCAAGGTGATATCGCAGAGCGAGCACTTGGTATTTTCACAATGTGGACGCATAAATTAATTATGATTCCTGTATCACTTGCGACTGCGTTTAGTTTAACGCTTGTACCAGCAATTACAAAATCATTTACTGAAAAACAATATCGTTATTTAAAGTTACAAATTACACAAACATTCCAGGCAAATATGTTCTTAACATTGCCAGCAGTTGTCGGTATTTCAACACTTGCATATCCGATTTATACTGCGTTTTACGACTCAGATCCATTAGGTGGACAAGTATTAATGTGGTATGCACCGGTTGCGTTGTTATTCGCTTTATTTACAGTAACAGCGGCAATTCTACAAGGGATTAATCAGCAAAAACATGCGATTGTCGCGCTTGTTATGGGTGTTATTTTGAAATTTGTATGTAACGTAATCTTTATTCGTTATTTCGGTACAGTAGGAGCGATTTTAGCGACCGCAGTTGGTTTCTTAGCTTCTGTTTGGTACACAAATCGACAAATTAAAAAGCATGCACACTATTCATTCGGTGTTGTATATAAAAGAACATTCCAAATTGCAATATTAACACTTGTAATGGTCGTGGCGGTAAAACTATCACAATGGATTCTATCCTTCATGATTTCGCCTGATGGCCGTATGGGTGCTCTTATAACAGTTGCGATTTGTGCCGGTATTGGTGGTCTTGTTTACGGAGTGTTAGCAATTCGCACAGGAGTACTTGAAAGAGTATTTGGCGGAGAAGCGTTAGAGAAAATCCAACGTAAACTTGGCAATAGATTCAAAATAAAGTTGAAATCAAAAGGGGCGTAATTACGTCCCCTTTTCTATGATAAATAAAGAAGGTGAAAAACGTGAGATTAGATAAATTATTAGCGAATATGGGATATGGAAGTAGAAAAGAAGTAAAGAAATTATTGAAAGACGGCGTTGTGAAAATTGATGGAACGCCAGTGAAAGATGCAAAGGTTCATGTAAATGTAGAAGAACAAGAGGTTATGATTCACGGTGAAGTTGTGGAATATAAAGAGTTTGTTTACTTAATGATGCATAAACCACAGGGCGTTATTTCAGCGACAGAAGATGATAATCATGAAACGGTAATAGATTTATTAGAGTTAGAAGATGCAATCTTTGATCCGTTCCCAGTTGGACGACTTGATATTGATACGGAAGGTTTCTTATTGATAACAAATGACGGGAAGTTATCGCATCAATTGTTATCTCCGAAAAAGCATGTGCCGAAAAAATATTATGCACATGTTGCAGGGGTAGTAACTGAAGAGGATGTAAAAGAGTTTGCTAAAGGTGTTATTTTAGATGATGGCTATGAAACAAAGCCTGGTGCACTTACTATATTAAAAAGCGATGATGTTTCTGAAATCGAGCTTGTTATTACAGAAGGAAAGTTCCATCAAGTGAAGCGTATGTTTGAAGCTGTAGGGAAAAAAGTAGTCTATCTAAAGAGAACAGAGATGGGACCGTTAGTGTTAGATGAAGAGCTAGAACTTGGAGAATACCGAGAGCTATCAGATGAAGAAGTAGAGATGTTAAAAACATATCAAGTAGATACTGAGAAATAGTGCTGTTTTTAGGCGCAGAAAAGACCCCTTTCTAATGAGTTAGAAAGGGGTATGTATTTATTTACATACAATTATTTTTCGTTATGAGGTCATTCTCACTTTCTTTCCTGTTGTTGTCCACTTACCGCGGCAAGGGCTATACACGAGTTCATTAAACTGCAACACATTTAGATCACGTTGTATCGTTCGCGGTGTGATCCCGAACTCATCTACAAGGTCTTTCGTCGTTACCGTTCCGTTTTCATTGATGTACATATAAATTGATTTAATGCGTGTTAGCATACGAGTAGTTGTAGGTTTCAAGAGAAAACCACTCCTCTACTAGTTTTTTTGACCCCATTCAGGAAAGAAGGTCGTTACTACCATTGTACTCTACATGATAAAATTCATGCTTTAATCTACTTAAATTTTACAAAAGTTTAACAAATATTCATATAGAAAAATATTGGTAGTTGACATTGTATATATGGTCAGTCAACTAACACATAAAATTCTACGCAAAACGCCAAATTCCTGCAAATTTTTTTGAAAAAATAAAAGAAAAACTAATGAGAAATATCTGAAATATTACAATTGTTCGGTATTTGATTTTCGTGTATGGCATAAGAGATTTCGGTTTGTTATGATGAAAGAAACGATATAGTGAAGGATGGATGCGTGATGTCAGCAATTAATTGGACAGAAGAAGTTGCAAAACGAAAAGATGATTTAATTAGTGATACACAACAATTTTTACAAATTAAAAGTGTATGGGAAGAAGAATCGGCGAAAGAGGGCGCACCATTCGGTGAAGGTGTAGAAAAAGCGTTATCTTTCATGTTACATAAAGGAGAAGCTGAAGGTTTTGCTTCTAAAAATTTAGAAGGGTATGCAGGTCATCTTGAAATGGGACAAGGAGAAGAGTTAGTAGGTATTCTTTGTCACGTTGACGTTGTACCAGAAGGAGATGGCTGGACAACTCCTGCATATAGTGCAGATATTCGCGACGGAAAGATTTTTGCACGTGGTGCAATTGACGATAAAGGCCCAACAATGGCAGCCTATTATGCGATGAAAATTGTGAAAGAATTAGGTTTACCTCTTTCAAAACGTGTTCGTATGATTTTAGGAACAGATGAGGAAAGCAATTGGAAATGTGTAGATCATTACTTTAAAAACGAAGAAATGCCAACAATCGGTTTTGCGCCAGACGCGGACTTTCCAATTATTAATGCAGAAAAAGGAATTTCTGATATACAAGTTGTGCAAAATGATAGTGAAGAGAAGAAAGGTACATATGAACTTGTTTCATTTGAATCAGGTCGCCGTTTAAATATGGTTCCTGATTTTGCAGAAGCGATTATTACAGGAGAAGATGTAAATGCACTTACAATAGCATATGAAGAGTATTTACAAACTGCTAAAAAAATAGGTGAAGCAATTGTAGAAGGTAATACAGTAACATTGCAAATTAAAGGGATTTCTGCTCACGGATCTACTCCGGAGAAGGGTGAGAATGCAGGTTTATTACTGGCAAACTTCTTAACGAAAGTTGCTCTTGATGGAAAAGGTGCTTCGTTTGCATCGTTTGTAACAGAAACATTTACAGGAGATATTTTAGGAGAGAAAGCTGGTATTTCTTATAAAGATGATATTAGCGGTCCGTTAACAGTGAATGTCGGTCGCCTTTCTTATACGGAAGAGAACGGTGGTAATTTAGGATTAAATGTACGTTACCCGGTTACAACTAACTTTGAAGAAATGATTACGAATTTAAAAGAATATGTTGGTACTCATGGATTTGAAGTGGCGGATTATTCAAACTCTCGCCCGCATCACGTCGATAAAGATCACGTGTTAATTCGTACGCTGCAACGTGTATACGAAGAACAAACAGGCGAGAAAGCGGAACTATTAGCAATCGGCGGTGGTACTTACGCTCGTTCATTAAAAGCTGGTGTTGCATTTGGCCCGCTATTCCCTGGAAAAGAAGAACTTGCTCACCAAAAAGATGAGTATATTGAAATTGAAGACTTATTAAAAGCAACAGCAATTTACGCGCAAGCAATTCATGAATTAGCGAAATAATGGATATATAAATAATGACCGCTCTCTATTTTGGAGGGCGGCTTCTTTTTACCTGAATGAGATAAGAAAGAAAAGCAACAATAGAAAGAAGGAGAAGATGTACATGGAGCCACATTATTTTGTCGCGATTACGTTACCAAATCATATAAAAGAAGCGCTGTCTAACTATAGAGAGGAAATGCAGGAGGAATTACCATTTCGTTCGTGGGTACATAAAGAAGACTATCATATTACCCTTTCATTTTTAGGTAGTGCGACAGAGGAACAATTAGAAGGAATAAAGAATGGATTACAAACACTTGCAGAAACAGAGGAACTATCGTTCACGTTACAAGGATTTTCAACGTTCGGTATGGAAGATAGGCCGCGTATTTTTTGGGCAAAGGTAAGCGAGAATCAAAATTTGTTTCTATTACAAAAGCAAGTGCACGCTATTTGTGAAGGGAATGGATTTTCTTTAGAAACGCGCCCGTATCATCCACATATTACTGTTGCTCGTAAATGGGTAGGAGAAGAAAAGTATGATTTAGAACATATAAAGGAAATGCCTGAAATATCATTTCAAGCGGATACGATTACTTTATACGAATCTCACGTGAAGGAGACACCGAAGTATAAAGCGATTGCTGAAATAAAATTACAAAAATAGAATGTATGAAAACGTTTTTTATACAGGTGAATATACTATAGAGAATAATGTGTTACTGTATAGGGCTTCGCTGGTAAGAAAAGCCTTATCATTTGCAGCTCGTTTCATTTTAACTTTAAGAATGATGGTGATTTTTTTATGTTGAAAGTAAAACGTCCATTTGAGGCCTATTTAGATGAAATGAATAAAATTACAATTTTGCTCCCACATGCGTATGGAACAAGTCGGACATTTCGTTTACAAGAAGGAAGTAACGTGAAAGATTTACCGATTGCTCATACGATTGCGCTTCCGGATGCAACAAAGTATGAGTGCTTTATAGAAGAGCCGCTAGATGTGGGGAAGTATTATACAGTACGAGATGAACGGAATGAAGAGACAGATTTACAAATAGGTGCTGTCATAAGAACAGCGATTTTTGATGAAAAGTATTATTACGAAGGTACAGATTTAGGGTCCGTGTATCAAAAAGAAGCAACTACATTTAAAGTATGGGCCCCAACTGCGAGGCTTGCGAAAGTAAGGATTTATAAAAGTGATAAAGAATATAACGATTATGAAATGTACAGAGGGGAAAATGGGGTATGGGCTCATACGTTACAAGGCGATTTAGCCGAAGCAAAGTATACATTTCTTGTTTGTATTAATTTAATATGGAATGAAGCAGTGGACCCTTACACAAAATCAGTGACTGTAAATGGGAAGTACGGCGTTGTTATCGATTTGGAAAAGACAAATGTAACAAAAAGAGAGCAATTACCACCATTACAAGCAATGACAGATGTCATATTGTATGAACTGCATATTCGTGATGCTACTATTCATCAGGGCAGTGGAGTGAGTAAAAAAGGAACATATAAAGGGCTAATGGAAGAAGGAACAATAGGGCGAAATGGGACGTTAACAGGTTTGTCTCATATAAAAGATTTGGGTGTTACACATGTTGAACTATTGCCTTTATTTTGTTTCGGTGGTGTAGATGAGGCGAATCCTTCCTCTGCATATAATTGGGGTTACAATCCATTATATTACAATGCGCCTACGGGATTTTATGCTACAAACCCTTCCGACCCGTATAACAGGATCATAGAGTGTAAACAGTTGATTGAAACATTTCATGAGCACGGCATTAGGGTGATTATAGATGTTGTATATAATCATGTGTATGAAAGAGAGTTATCATCATTTGAAAAGCTTGTCCCAGGATATTATTTTCGTCATGGTGAAAATGGTATGCCTTCTAATGGGACGGGAGTCGGAAATGATGTAGCATCTGAACGGAAAATGATGAGGAAATTCATTGTAGAGTCTATTTTATATTGGCTTACGGAATACAATGTTGATGGATTCCGGTTCGATTTAATGGGGATTTTAGATGTTGATACAATAAATATAATAGAAAAAGAAGTGCGAAACATAAAGAAAGATGCATTGTTATTAGGAGAAGGGTGGGATTTACAAACACCACTTCCTGGCGAAGAAAAAGCAACGTTAAATAATGCAAAGAAAATGCCGTATATTGCGCAATTTAATGATCAATTTCGTGATGGGATAAAAGGGAGTACCTTTCATATAAATAAACGTGGTTTTGCATTTGGTGGGCATGTAGACTGTAATCATTTGCAGTATATAGCATCAGGAAGCCTTTTGAGTATGAAAGAAACAGGTTTGTTTCTAGAGCCTGTGCAAAGCATTAACTATGTAGAATGTCATGACAATATGACGATGTGGGATAAATTAATGCGCAGTAATGAAGAGTCAGAAGAGATTTTGAAAAAACGTCACCTGCTAGCAACTGCAATGGTGATTCTGTCGCAAGGTATCCCTTTCTTACATGCTGGGCAAGAGTTTTATCGTACGAAGCAAGGAAATGAAAATAGTTATAATGCAAATGATGAAATTAATCAATTAGATTGGGATCGAAAAGAGAAAGAGATAGAGACCGTTAACTATATAAAAGGTTTAATTGCGATTCGTAAAGAGCATGGAGCATTCCGATTACAAAACGCAGACCTTATAAAAAAGTACATGACTTTTTTGCAAACATCTCCAGAAGTACTGGCATACCATCTAGAGCATGCAGAAACGTTTGGACCGTGGAAAGAGATTGTAGTTTTATTTAATAGCGGTTTAGAAGCTAAAACGGTGCAACTTCCGAAAGAAGAAACATGGCATGTGTTAGTAAACGAAAAGCAAGCGAAAATAGAGCCAATTTCTTCATTTAGAGGAAAGGAACTTAGGCTGGCTCCAATTAGCACGTATATATTGACGATAATGTGACAAATCGCTACTTGACGATGAGAATGTAATAAATGTAGAATTGACAAAGGTGACGATTTTGATAAGTTGTCATTCTAGGACTGGTTTTGTAAAATAATAGAGAGTTTTTGGCTTATGCCAAATTTTCTTTTCATTTACAGTAAAATATATATGAATCCACAACATGTGTAGAAATGTTGCGGTTTTTCTTTTCATAACTATAAAAGATAAGGATTTGTTAACGGGTAATGAATATGGAATGGTTGGAACAATTATTAGGAAAAGAGTGGAGTCTTGTACCGGCTGGTGGAGTAACGGGCGATGCATATATTGCGCAAAACGGACAACAGAAGTTATTTTTAAAGCGGAATACATCGCCCTTTTTAGCGGTATTGTCAGCAGAAGGAATTGTTCCAAAATTACTTTGGACAAGAAGGGTAACAAACGGTGATGTAATTTCTGCTCAAAAATGGCTTCCGGGACAGAAGCTAGAGCCAGAGGATATGAAACTAGAACGTGTTGCAAAACTTTTGAAGAAAATACACTCCTCTAAAGCACTTGTACAGATGATTCAAAGACTTGGGAAGCAGCCGCTTCACGCACAAGAGTTATTACAACAACTGCAACTCGTTTTAAGAGGAGATATAAGGGATGATGAAACAATTCAGCAAGGGCTTCAATATTTAATGGGTTCATTAAAAGATATTGAATACAATGAATTCGTTGTATGCCATTGTGATGTAAACCATAACAACTGGCTATTGTCGAATGAAGATGAGTTGTTTTTAATTGATTGGGATGGAGCTGTAATTGCTGACCCAGCTTTAGACCTTGGTATGTTATTATATTGGTACATTCCGCGCCATGAATGGAGTGAGTGGCTCGGTTATTATGATATTGAAATGGATGAATCGCTGCTTAGGCGTATGAGATGGTATGTGATAGCACAAACGATTTTGTCTATTCAATGGCATACAACAAAAAAGCAGCAAGCAGAAGCTGAATATTGGCATCAATATTTACAGCAACTACTTGCTTCAGAGTAATACTTAAGAAAAATTGTCCATTCCAGCAATCCACTGAGTAAGTTGTTCTTGATTATTGGAAATGTGGTTGTCCAAATTAGAGGAAGATTTACCCGATTGACTATAAGAATATACATCGTTTAGCATTGTTTTAGCGTCACTACTTATATTATCGTTTGCGAGTAACGATTGAATGAGACGCTCTAATTGCTCGCATTCAGAAACTGTCCCGCAACAATCACTTTGGTGATTGACTAAAATATCTTTCAGCACTTCTAATTGATGTTGTTGATTAATTGGCATGAACGGATCATCCTTTCGATTGTTTTTCTCTTCTCGGAATGTAAGAGAAAAAGCTGCTTCGTCATGGAATGTTTAATGCTGTATGTAGTTTTTATCAAAATGGTACATCTTATACTTGAAAGAAACGGACCGAGTGCTCGTACGTACTTGGTTTTTTGTTTGATAGATTGATTAAAACAGAAAGAAGGAATTATTCCTTTAAAATAGTTTTGTAAAGAGAGGGAGACATCTATGCGTTTAAGACATAAACCGTATGCAATGGATCGAATTAATGAGTATTCTCACATCGTAATTGGAAACCCAGAGGAGCGCGCTGGTAACTGGAAAGAAGTATTTGGAAATGAACAACCAATTCATATTGAAGTAGGTACAGGTCGTGGCCGCTTTATGTATGATATGGCAAAAGCGAATCCACATATTAATTATATTGGAATTGAAAAATTCACAAGTGTTGTTGTAGATGCACTTGATAAATTAATTGAAGAAGAAGTACCGAACTTAAAGTTAATTAATAAAGATGCTGAAGATTTAACAGTTTTCTTTGCAAAAGGTGAAATTGATCGCGTTTATTTAAACTTCTCAGATCCATGGCCAAAGAAACGTCATACGAAGCGTCGTTTAACGTATAAAACGTTTTTACGCAATTATGAAGAAGTGTTAGTAGAAGGCGGAGAAATTCATTTCAAAACAGATAACCAAGGTTTATTTGAATATTCTATTATGAGTATGGCTGAGTACGGTATGTTACTAACTTACTTAAGCTTAGATCTTCATAACAGCGACTTTGAAGGTAACATCATGACTGAATACGAAGAGAAATTCTCTAGTAAAGGTCATCGTATTTACCGAGTAGAAGCAAAATATCGCACAGAGCCTATGCAGTAATGCGTAGGTTTTTTTGTATCTAAAATAATCAGAATTTTATGTTAGTATTGAAAGAAAAGGGGGATGAAAAATGGAACAGTTACAAATTGGAGATATAAAAGTGACGTGGCTAAAGGGCGGGAACACACATTTAGATGGAGGAGCAATGTTTGGCGTTGTACCGAAAGTACTTTGGTCACGTAAATATAAACATAATGATACAAATCATATTTATTTACGAACAGATCCGTTACTTTTGCAAACGAAAGACGGTAATATGCTCATTGATTCTGGAATAGGAAACGGTAAATTGAATGAGAAGATGAAACGAAATCAAGGTGTAACGGAAGAATCAACGGTTTATGAATCATTAGAAAAACTAGGATTAAAGCCTGAAGATATTCGCTACGTTTTAATGACGCATCTTCATTTTGATCATGCATCTGGTTTAACGAAATGGGAAGGTGATCAACTTGTACCAACGTTTCCGAATGCGAAAGTTTATGTAAGTGAAATAGAGTGGAATGAAATGAGGCACCCAAATATTAGATCCCGTAATACGTATTGGAAGGAAAATTGGGAGCCGATTGTAGATCAAGTTGTTACGTTTCAGCAAGAAATAGAAATTACGAATGAAATAAAAATGGCGCATACAGGCGGTCACAGTGATGGACATGCAGTTATTGCTTTAGAAAGCAAAGGGGAAACGATGCTGCATTTAGCAGACCTATTGCCGACGCACGCACATCAAAATGTATTATGGGTAATGGCTTATGATGATTATCCGATGACATCCATTGAGAATAAGCAAAAGTGGATGAAGTACGGCGCTGAAAAAGATGCATGGTTTACGTTTTACCATGACGCATATTACCGTGCAGTAAAGTGGAATGAGGAAGGGCATATTGTAGAAAAGATAGAGAGAAAAACGAGTATAGAAGCATAAAAATAGGAGGTTGTTCCAGAATATTTGTTGGAGCAGCCTCTTTTTTAATGTCGGCTTTTGCCGGTAATTCGATAAAATGGGGTAATCGCTGATATAAATCGAGTTACGCCGATAAAATTAGAAAATCGCCGATATAAAATGAGTTGCGCTAATATATTTGAAAAATCACCGATAAATTTCAATCACTATCTACAATTAAAAAATAAGAGGTTCACCTAATGGGAACCCTCCTTTTTATGCTGCTATAACCTCTAAAACAGTACCTGTTTTAGCATCAACTAAAAATTCAAATCGTTCTTGTATATCATCTAACATTGTTGTAAGACCGCCGCGATAAACTTCGTATGCGACATCATATTTTTCAAATGTCTCTGGAACCATATGTACCCAAGAGCCAGTAATTTCACCTTTATGACTTAATGCTTGTTTCACCATTTTCAATGCTTTTTCTGAAGAAATATGGGATTGTTCTTGTACTTTGTTTGCAACGAAATAACCAGCTGCGAACCCAACGCCAAGACCTGCTACTAAACCTTTCCAGCTCATATATTCACCTCAATTCTATAAAATAAAAATAGTGTACCGATAATAATTATAAAGCAAATACAGTTAAAAAAGAAGAAACTAGAAACATTTCGAAAATTTCGTTACAATAAAAGAGGTATTCTACTAAGGTTTGAAAGAAGGGGACTTCGTGAATAAAGAGACATTACAATTATTTCGTACGTTAACAGAATTACAAGGTGCGTCAGGTTTTGAACATGATGTACGCCGTTTTATGAAGCAAGAATTAAGCAAATATGCTGATGAAATTGTACAAGACGGTTTAGGTAGCGTATTTGGTCTGAAAAAAGGGGACGAAACTGGCCCACGTGTTCTTGTAGCAGGTCATATGGATGAAGTAGGTTTCATGATTACGCAAATTACGAAAAACGGAATGCTTCGTTTTCAACCATTAGGCGGCTGGTGGAGCCAAGTTCTATTAGCGCAGCGCGTACAAGTGATGACGAAGAATGGTCCTGTTATTGGGGTTGTTGGGTCTATCCCTCCTCATTTATTAAGTGACGCGCAACGTGCAAAACCGATGGATATAAAAAACATGTTAATTGATATAGGTGCAGATAGCTATGAAGATGCGATTGAAATTGGTGTAAAACCAGGACAACAAATCGTGCCAATCTGCCCGTTTACGCCGATGGCAAACGAAAAGAAAATTATGGCGAAAGCTTGGGACAACCGTTACGGATGTGGCCTTGCAATCGAATTACTAAAAGAATTAAAAGACGAAACATTACCAAACACATTATACTCTGGAGCGACTGTACAAGAAGAAGTTGGTCTTCGCGGTGCACAAACTGCTGCAAATATGATTCAACCAGATATTTTCTATGCGCTTGATGCAAGTCCAGCAAACGATGCATCTGGTGATAAAACGCAGTTCGGTCAATTAGGAAAAGGTGCTCTTCTTCGTATTTACGATCGTACGATGGTAACACATAGAGGAATGCGTGAATTCATTTTAGATACAGCAGAAACACACAACATTCCGTACCAATACTTTATTTCACAAGGCGGTACAGATGCGGGACGTGTACATACAAGTAACTCAGGTATCCCATCAGCAGTAATTGGTGTTTGCGCACGTTACATTCATACACATGCTTCTATTTTACATGTTGATGATTATGCAGCAGCAAAAGAACTAATTACGAAGCTTGTAAGAGCAACGGATAAAACGACGTTAGAGACAATTAAGAATAACGCGTAAGGAAGAAGGGCTGAAGAGCCTTTCTTTTTTTGGATTGAAGAGATAACCCATCGGCGTGTGGTGGTGGTCAGTGCCTAACGTGTGCTCGAATGATGTGTTAAGACCGCGGGTAGGAAGAAAGAAGAAGTCTGTTTTTG
Source organism: Bacillus sp. MN7755 (assembly GCF_054771475.1). Classification (NCBI taxonomy): domain Bacteria; kingdom Bacillati; phylum Bacillota; class Bacilli; order Caryophanales; family Bacillaceae; genus Bacillus; species Bacillus sp. MN7755. The sequence continues at coordinate 260,669 of NZ_BTRL01000017.1, read as the reverse complement.
TGTTTAGAACCAGTAATATTGTGGAAATTCACCTTCTTTTATAGGTAGAAGGGATTCCCCGGTGGTGTGTGATAGTGGTTGGTGCCTAATTCGTACCCGAAGCGGATGTTAGAACAAAATGATAAATTTTTATAGAGGTGAACGAAATGAAGGTAGTAGTTGGATCGAAGAATAAAACGAAAGTTGGAGCTGTGGAGAAGGTTTGGAGTGATGCCGAAATTACGTCTCTTTCTGTTCCTTCAGGGGTAGCAAACCAGCCGTTTTCAGATGAAGAGACGATGCAAGGAGCTGTTAATAGAGCGAAGCAAGCGCTTCAAGAAGGAGAAGCTCAAATTGGTATTGGGCTAGAAGGCGGCGTGATGAAAACGGAGTACGGTTTATTTATGTGTAATTGGGGCGCGCTAGCAACAAGTGATGGTAAAATATTTGTTGCCGGCGGGGCACGTATTACGTTACCGGATGATTTTTTAGCACCTCTTGAAGAGGGCAAGGAGTTAAGTGAAGTGATGGAAGAGTTTGTACAGAGAAAAGATATTCGTAGTCACGAAGGTGCAATCGGTATTTTTACAGATGATTATGTTGATCGCACGGAATTATTTGTACACGTTGTTAAGTTACTTGTTGGGCAATATAAGTATGACGAAAAGCAAGCATAAACCTTGCACCGTGCGCGATGTATGGTAGTATAAAAGAAAGATTATAACATGAAAAAATGCACTCGTTAGAGGAGGAAATATAGATGAAATCATTAGAAAGCATGGAGCAATTCCAACAATTAAAAAATGAAGAGAATGTAGTCTTTATGTTCTCAGCAGAATGGTGCCCAGACTGCCGTTTTGTAGACCCATTTATGCCAGAAGTAGAAGAGAAATATAGTGATTTCTCATTTTACTATGTAGATCGTGATGAGTTTATTGATCTATGCGTCAAATTAGATGTATTTGGCATTCCGAGCTTTGTAGCGTACAATAAAGGTGAAGAAACAGGTCGCTATGTAAACAAAGATCGTAAAACACAAGAACAAATCGAAGAGTTCATTGAAGGTTTAAAATAAGGCAATTTGCCAATTGAATTGTAAAACAACCTCTACCTTCGCGGGGGAGGTTATTTTTTTGGAAGGGAGGAAAAAGAGATGAAGATGACAAGTAAAAAGATGAAAGACGAGTTAATGAAGAAATTATCTCGTCCGGAATGGGACTTTCAGTATGATAGCGAGAAAGAGGTTCTACGTATAGAACAGAAAGACTCAAAAAAAGGTATTAACGTATCGCTTCCAGGCGTTGTGGCAAAATGGGAAGTGAATAAAGAAAAAGCAATTGAAGAGGTTGCCTATTACGTACAAGAAGCGTTAATTGCGATGCATAAAGAAGAAAATAGCGCAGCAAAAATTTTACCTGTTATTCGCTCTACTTCTTTCCCGAAACAAGCAGAAGAAGGAAATCCGTTTATTATGACGGATCATACGGCGGAAACACGTATTTACTACGCGCTAGATTCTAATAAAACGTATCGACTAATTGATGAGCGTTTATTACAAAAGTTAGAGCTTACAGAACAACAAGTACGTGAAATGGCATTATTCAATGCTCGCTCATTAGGTTATGAATTTAAGCAGGACACAGTAGCAGGTAATACATTCTACTTTTTAAACACAAATGATGGGTATGATGCGACTCGTATTTTAAACGAATCGTTACTACAATCGATGCGTGAAAAGATTTCTGGTGACATGGTTGTTGCTGTTCCTCACCAAGATGTATTAATTATTGCTGATATCGTCAACGAAATCGGTTATGATATTATTGCACAAATGACAATGAAATTTTTTGCCGAAGGGCATGTTCCGATTACATCACTTTCATTCGTATATGAAGATGGGGACTTTGAACCAATCTTTATTTTAGCGAAGAATCGGAAGAAGACAGATGGAAAAGAGAAAGGATGAACGAAGTGAACGTTTTTTACAACCTTGAAGGAATTGGTGACACTTTAATTGTTGCCTTACAAGATATTACTTTAGAGAACCGTACTTTTGATCGCAAAGGAGATGTTGCTCGCGTATACGATCGTGAAAGCAACGAAACAGCAGGATTCAACATCTTTAATGCATCTTCTTACTTAGAAGTAACAGAAACAGGTAACCTTACATTAACGAAAGAACTTGTAGAAAAAATCAACGAAATTTTAGCGAAGAACGGCTTTGAAGAAACAGTAGAAGCAGATCTTTCTCCAAAATTTGTTGTAGGTTATGTAGCGGAAAAAGAAAAACATCCAAATGCTGATAAGCTAAACATTTGTAAAGTAGAAATCGGTACAGAAACATTACAAATCGTATGTGGCGCACCGAACGTTGATGCAGGACAAAAAGTTGTCGTTGCAAAGATCGGCGCTGTAATGCCAAACGGTATGTTAATCAAGCCAGCTGAGCTTCGCGGTGTTCCTTCTTCTGGAATGATCTGCTCTGCACGTGAATTAGAGCTTCCAGATGCTCCACAAGAAAAAGGTATTCTTGTATTAGAAGATAGCTTTGAAGTTGGACAAGAGTTTAAATTTTAATTGATGTTAAGAAAAGAGAGGCTGTCCTTTTGGGTGGCCTCTCTTTTTGTTTTTTATTTTTTGTAAATCGATATTCTATGTCGAATCGTTAATATATTTAGAGTTACGATAGATAAATTTGAAAAATCGTTAATATTATGAGGATGTCACCTTTTTTCACAAAATCTATATTGTATTTTATAAACAATCTAGTTAAAATTTAGAAAAATAGAAGGGGATAGACGTATGAAACAACAACTAAAAATCGCAGAACTTCTGAAACGAATTGAAACTTCAAAACAGCAAGATATCGAGTTAGGTTCTTATGAAATCTATTTGTTTAGTGAAAATGAATTAGAAAAAGGACAAATCGGTTATCGATATGATAAACATAAAAACTCATTAATAAGTGAAGAACACGGAAAATGGAAAGAGAAATGGATTGTTATCGGATATGAAACAGATATGGGAGATCCAGTTTTTGTAAATGTGGCTGATGATGCTTATCTAGTTTATACTGCAGAGCGTGGTACAGAAACGTGGCAACCCGTTCATATTGGAAATATGGATGAGATTATAAAACAATTATAAGAAAAACTTTGAGACCGGTGCAAAGTGATGGGAGAAAAACATGAAGTATATAAAAATAATGAGCATGATTGCATTCATTGGCATATATATGGGAGGTTGCTCACAAGAACAACCGAAAAAAGAGACAACATCTTCTATAAAAGAAACAAGCGAAGATAAAAAGAAAGACGCACCGGTAGAAAAACAGCAAGAAGAACAAGAAAAGAAAGAAGAACCGCAAGCAGTTCAAACGAATGAGCAAGTGGAGCAAAAGCAGGAGGAAGTGCCGACCGAGGAAAAGAAAGAGGAAGCTACGCCAGTGCAGCCAACTGAGCAACCAGTACAAAATAATGAACAAAAAATAGAGAGTAATGAAAAGCAAGGAAAGTTTCTCGTTGTTATTGATCCAGGGCATCAACAAAAAGCAAATTTAAATTTAGAGCCGATTGGGCCAGGAGCAACAACACAAAAATATAAAGTGACAGATGGTACAACTGGTGTTGTGACGAAAAAAAGAGAGGCTGTCCTTGTATTAGAAATGGCTTTCGTATTAAAGGAAAAGTTAGAAACAAAGGGAATACAAGTATTAATGACGAGAACGTCACAAGATGTTGATATGAGTAATAAAGAACGGGCAACATTTGCGAATGATCATAAAGCGAATTTATTTTTACGTCTTCATGCAGATGGTTCTGAAAATCCGAATCAAAGTGGGTTTGCTGTATTAACACCGTCAGAAGGAAGTCCGTATACGAAAGAGATTTATAAGGAAAGTCTTCAAATCTCTCAAACGATAGTAAATAAAATGAGAGAAAATCATCAAGTGAAAGTAAATGGAATTAAATTCAGGGACGATCTTTCTGGATTAAATTGGTCTAAAGTACCTGGTGTACTATTAGAACTTGGGTTTATGTCAAATTCTGAAGAAGATAAGAAATTATCTGACCCGCAGTATATAAATTCTTTATTGCAAAGTGTAACGGATAGTGTAGATGAATATCGGAAGAGTAAAGCTTAAACGCAGTCTTACATGTAAGGGTGCGTTTTTCCATATGAAAACACTCGTAAATTAGAATATTATGGATAAATATGACATGCTTAATTTTACCTGCACTTTTTGCCGAATGCTGATACAATAAAGGATGTTACTATTTAGTAGAAAGAGTGGTAAGCATGTTAGATTGGATGAAAAAGCTGTTTAACAAAGAGGAAGAACAAACAGCGATGAATAAAGAAGTACCAGAACGAATTGAAAGTCAGCCGAAAATTCCTCGTGTAAACCACTACACTGAAGCAAGAGAAGCACAAATGGCAAGTAGGAATGCAGGTAAATGCCGTTTTCCATTAGTACCGGATAATGGGTTCGATGAAGAGGATGTTATAGAAACAGGGCATTTTGAAGAACAACCTGTTCAAGCTGTAACATATGAAAATCAGCCTATTCAAAGAGGAATCAAAGTGGAAAGAAGTAGACGACAGTATGTGGAAAAGGTAGTTTCTACATATGAAGAACCGGAAGTGCAATATGAACCGGAGCGAGAGTCTGTCGTTAAAAAGGCACCTGTATCGTCGCAAGAAAGTAACCGTAGACCATTTCGTCCAACAGAAATGATTTCACCAATTTACGGATATAATCGTCCTTCTGTAGAGAAAAAGGAAGAAAAGCAGGAGGAAGTAAAGGAAAGAGAAGATCTTGAAATATCTGTAGAGGGCAAAGCAGTTGTTGATGCATGGTTAGAGAAAAAAGGGTATACATTATCAGATTTCTCAGAAGGACAAGCAACGTCTTCTTCGCCTAGTCATGAACCAGTTGGTCAACAGGATAAAAAGGAAGAAAAATCAGTTGTTGATCAATGGCTAGAGAAAAACGGTTATGAAATTGAACGCCAAGAGCCTATAGTAGAAGAAAATGAAGTGGTTCAAGAAATGAGTACACCGCAGGAAGTTTCAGCGGATGAATTACTTCATAAAACAGTAGCTGAGCAGATGGAAAGTGCTAAGCTAGAAAAAGATGTAGTGGTGTTAAACGAAAACAATCTACAAGAAGAATTAGTAGCTTCTAAAGTAGAGCACGAGGATACAATATTATCAGAAGAAATTAAACGTAATACAGAAATAGAACAACCTACTATTGAAGTAGAAAAGCAAGCTCCAGAAGAATCAGTGATTGTCAAAGCAGAAGAAAAACTTGAAGAAACAATCATTGTGGAAATACCGGAAGTAATTGTAGAAACAGAACAGCTTGAAAAAGTAGTTATGGAAACAGAAGCGCCAGAAGAAGTGGAAGTAATTGCAGAAACAGAAGCGCCAGAAGAAGTAGAAGTAATTGCAGAAGCAGAAGCGCCAGAAGAAGTGGAAGTAATTGCAGAAACAGAACAGCTTGAAGAAGTGGAAGTAATTGCAGAAACAGAAGCGCCAGAAGAAGCGGAAGTAATTGTGGAAGCAGAAGCGCCAGAAGAAGTGGAAGTAATTACGGAAACAAAAGGTTCAGAACCTACAGCACTTGAGGCAACCCAGCAAGAAATGTTGTTAAATGAAGAAATTGAACAAAAGAATGAGTTCATACCTGTTGCTGAAGCTGATGAACAAACGAAGAAAGATGTTCAAAGCTTTGCGAATACTTTAATTGCGGAAGAACAACGAGTTGTAGAAGAAGCACCGATTGCAGAAGAACAATCAGTTGTAGAAGAAGCGTCGATTGCAGAAGAACAACGAGTTGTAGAAGAAGCGCCGATTGTGGAAGAACAACGAGTTGTAGAAGAAGCACCGATTACGGAAGAACAATCAGTTGTAGAAGAAGCGCCGATTGTGGAAGAACAACGAGTTGTAGAAGAAGCACCGATTGCGGAAGAACAACGAGTT
>NZ_BTRL01000017.1:114875-254652 GCF_054771475.1 Bacillus sp. MN7755 | reverse complement strand
ACAATCAGTTGTAGAAGAAGCACCGATTGCGGAAAAACAACCAGTTGTACAAAAAGAAGAACCAAAACGTGAGAAAAAGCGTCATGTACCATTTAATGTTGTTATGTTGAAACAAGACAGAACGAGATTAATGGAAAGACATGCGGCTAGAACGAATGCAATGCAAGCTTCTATGAGTGAACGAGTAGAGAAGAAGCCCGTACAACAAGTGGCAGTAGACCCACAAGTGGAAGAGAAACCAGTGCAACAAGTGGCAGTGGACCTACAAGTGGAAGAGAAACCAATGCAACAAGTAGTGGTAGACTCACAAGTGGAAGAGAAACCAATGCAACAAGTAGTGGTAGGCTCACAAGTGGAAGAGAAACCAATGCAACAAGTAGTGGTAGGCTCACAAGTGGAAGAGAAACCAATGCAACAAGTAGTGGTAGACTCACAAGTGGAAGAACGCCCAATGCAACAAGGGGTAGTAGAACCACAAGTAGAAGAACGCCCAGTGCAGCAAGTAGTGGTGGAACCACAAGTGGAAGAACAACCGATGCAGCAAATGGTAGTGGAACCACAAGTAGAAGAACAACCAATGCAGCAAGTAGTGGTAGAATCACGAGTGGAAGAACAACCAATGCAGCAAGTAGTGGTGGCCCCACAAGTGGAAGAAAAGCCAGTGCAGCAAGTGGTAGTAGAATCACAAGTGGAAGAACGTCCAGTACAACAAGTAGTGGTAGAGCAAGTACAAAAGCCAATTTCGAGTACGGAAGTACAAGAGAAAGCATATGTTGTAAATCAAAGAGAGAACGATATGCGAAATGTATTGCAAACACCACCGACATATGCTGTTCCGCCATTAACGTTGTTGTCAATTCCACAGCAAGCAGCGTTAGATAATACGGAATGGTTGGATGAACAGAAAGAATTATTAGATACGACGTTTAATAATTTCCATGTTGGCGCACATGTTATTAATGTGTCGCAAGGTCCGGCAGTAACTCGTTTTGAAGTACAGCCAGATCCAGGTGTGAAAGTAAATAAAATTACAAACTTAAGTGATGATATTAAGTTAAGTTTAGCTGCGAAAGATATTCGTATTGAAGCGCCGATTCCAGGGAAGAGTGCGATTGGAATCGAAGTTCCAAATAAAGAGAGTAAGCCAGTATTTCTTCGTGAAATTTTAAGAAGTCCTGTGTTTACAAAGAGTGAATCACCGCTTACAGTTGCGCTTGGACTTGATATTTCAGGCGATCCGATTGTAACGGATATTCGAAAAATGCCACACGGACTTATTGCGGGTGCAACAGGTTCTGGTAAAAGTGTGTGTATTAACGCAATTTTAACGAGCATTTTATATAAAGCGAAACCGCATGAAGTGAAGTTAATGTTAATCGATCCAAAAATGGTTGAGCTTGCACCATACAATTCTGTCCCACATCTTGTAGCACCTGTTATTACGGATGTAAAAGCAGCGACAGCGGCTTTAAAGTGGGCAGTTGAAGAAATGGAGCGTCGTTATGAATTGTTTGCGCACGCTGGTGCTCGTGATTTAACTCGTTACAATACGATTGTAAGTGGGCGAGAAATTCCAGGAGAGACATTACCTTATATCGTTATTGTCATTGACGAGTTAGCCGACTTAATGATGGTAGCACCTGGTGATGTTGAGGAAGCGATTTGTCGTATTGCGCAAAAAGCACGTGCGTGTGGTATTCATTTATTAGTTGCGACGCAGCGTCCATCTGTAGATGTTATTACAGGTTTAATTAAGTCAAACATTCCAACGCGTATTGCGTTTACAGTATCATCTCAAGTTGATTCGCGTACGATTATCGATATTGGGGGCGCGGAAAAATTACTTGGCCGTGGTGATATGTTATTCTTAGGAAACGGTACGTCTAAACCAGTTCGTGTACAAGGTGTATATGTATCGGATGATGAGATTGAGAAAACAGTTGATCATGTGAGAAAGCAAATGAAGCCGAACTACTTATTTAAGCAAGAGGATTTATTAGCGAAAACAGAACAAGCTGAGTCGGAAGACGAATTGTTCTTTGATGCATGTCAATTTGTTGTAGAACAAGGGGGAGCGTCCACATCTTCTGTACAGCGAAAATTCCGCATCGGTTATAATCGCGCGGCACGTCTCATTGAAGAGATGGAATCGCAAGGGATTATTTCTGAAGGAAGAGGAACGAAACCGAGAGATGTCCTTATTTCTGAGGATGAATTCGCTGCTATGCAGGAAACAAATGTATAGGAAATGGTTTTGCTGTATACTAATAGAAAATGTTGGATAGTAAAGTAGGGAGTAAAGCGACATGAAAGAAATTGAATTAAAATTAAAAGGTGAAATAAATAGACTAACAAATAGAACATTTAAATTTGACGAACGTGTTGGAGAAGGTTGGTTCTCTGCCGTTTACTTTTTAAAGACTAGAGAAATCATTGAAGAATTTCGCCCGAAAAGTGTTGTAACGATGCAATTTTTCCAAAAGGAAAATGCAGTTCTTTGCGGAACAGATGAAGTAATTGCATTGCTACAAACATTCGCTAAAAATCCTGAGGAACTTGAAATTAACTCTTTAAAAGATGGCGATAATATTAGTCCATTTGAAACAGTGTTAACAATTCATGGTCCTTATGAAAATTTCGGATTTTTAGAAGGTGTCATTGATGGGATTTTAGCTCGTCGTACATCGGTTGCGACAAACGTATATAACGTTGTCCAAGCTGCACGTAGTGTAGATAAAGAAAAACCAGTTATTTTCATGGGAGACCGTGACGATCATTATACACAACAAGCTGGTGACGGTTATGCAGCATACATCGGAGGTATGAGCGCACAAGCGACGCATGCGATGAATGAATGGTGGGGCAGAAGTGGTATGGGGACAATGCCTCACGCATTAATTCAAATGTTTAATGGTGATGTTGTTGAAGCGGCAAAAGCATATCATAAGAAATTCCCAGAAGATGAATTAGTTGTATTAATTGATTATAATAATGATGTCATTACAGATGCACTTCGCGTAGCGCGTGAATTTGGATCAACATTAAAAGGTGTACGTGTAGATACATCTCGCACAATGATAGATCAATACTTCATTCGCCACCCAGAAGTACTTGGAACATTCGATCCACGTGGTGTAAACCCATCGCTTGTATTTGCACTTCGTAAAGCACTTGATGATGAAGGATTCCAGCATGTAGACATCGTTGTAACTGGTGGATTTGATGAGAAGCGTATTCGTGAATTTGAAGCTCAAAACGTGCCGGTTGATATATACGGGGTAGGAAGTAGCTTATTAAAAATGAATATTGGCTTTACTGGTGATAACGTAGAATTAAATGGAAAACCAGAGGCGAAAGCTGGCCGTAAATATCGTCCGAATCCACGTCTAGAGCGTGTTCAATTAGAAAAAAGAGAAGATATGTAAAAGAGAGAAAAACTGATAGGTGATTGACCCTATCAGTTTTTCTGTTATCATAGTATAGCGGCTTCTTTTTTGCTATAATGGATTTGTTATGGACATAAAAAAGAAGTACGTACGAGTTTATCCTGATAAGTGAAGGGAAGAATAACTTCACTACATCAAAAATGTATGATGATTACCAAAATAAGAAAAGATTCATATACTGTCTTATAGATAGGCCGTTGTATTAGTTCGAAATGTTGGAGGTTCTTTAAGATGACAGTTTACCATTTTGTAGGAATTAAAGGAACAGGAATGAGTTCATTAGCGCAAATTCTTCATGACATGAAGCATACTGTTCAAGGGTCTGATTATGAAAAGCGTTTCTTTACACAAACAGCGTTGGAAAAGCGTAGTATCTCAATCCTTCCTTTTGATAAAAGTAATGTAAAAGAAGGACAAGTGATTATTGCAGGAAATGCATTTCCTGATACGCATGAAGAAATCGTAGCAGCAAAAGAATTAAACATCCCAGTACATCGTTACCATCACTTCTTAGGTGATCTTATGAACCAATACACAAGTGTTGCTGTAACTGGTGCACATGGAAAAACATCAACAACTGGTTTGTTAGCCCATGTAATGCAAGGTGCACACCCTACATCTTACCTTATTGGAGATGGAACAGGGCATGGGGTAGAAAATAGTAAGTATTTTGTATTTGAAGCTTGTGAGTATCGTCGTCATTTCTTGTCTTACAATCCAGACTATGCGATTATGACAAATATTGATTTTGATCATCCGGATTACTTTACAGATATCAATGATGTATTCAGTGCATTCCAAGAGATGGCATTGCAAGTGAAAAAAGGCATTATTGCATGTGGAGATGATGAAGAACTTCAAAAAATTCAAGCGAAAGTACCTGTTATTTTCTATGGATTTGGAGAAGATAATGATTTCCAAGCACGTAACATTCAAAAGAGAACAGATGGTACTATTTTCGATGTATTCGTTCGTAATACGTACTATGACACGTTCAAAATTACAGGATACGGCAACCACAGCGTATTAAATGCATTAGCAGTAATCGCGCTTTGCCATTATGAAAACGTTGATGTAGAAGCAGTTAAGCATCAGCTAACAACTTTTGAAGGCGTAAAACGTCGCTTTAATGAAAAGCCGATGGGAGAGCAAGTTATTATCGATGACTACGCACACCATCCGACAGAAATTAATGCAACGATTGAAGCAGCTCGTCAAAAACATCCAGAGCGTGAAGTTGTCGCTGTATTCCAGCCGCACACATTCTCACGTACAGAAAAGTTCTTAGATGAGTTCGCTGAAAGCCTAAGCAAAGCTGACCAAGTATACTTATGTGATATTTTCGGATCAGCGCGCGAAAACAAAGGTGAATTAACAATCGAAGATCTGCAGAAGCGTATTGACGGTGCAGAACTAATTACAGATACAACAACGGATGTATTAAAGAAACATAAAAACGGCGTTCTCATTTTCATGGGCGCAGGAGACATCCAAAAATTCGAAGCAGCTTACGTAAAAGAAGTTCAAGTTGCAGAGAAGTAATAGAAAAGACGCATAGCTGTGGCTGTGCGTCTTTTTTTGTTGTGTTCGATATATTTAAAAAGCGTTGATATGTTGGTATTGTTTATTCTTTTTGTATAGTTGTTTTAATAAAATGATATATATAGAACTAAAAAGTACATATCCAATTAAATAATAGAATGAAAACATATCGAATTGTTTTGTTATCATAATTCGAATCGCGAAAAATGCAAATGGAAGAGCAATTGAAGCGCTAGTAACAAAGGAAATCACTGTTTTAAAAAATTTTAATTGATTTGTATTCCAATGGTTTTCTCTACAGATGAACCAAATGTTGCTTGCGATAAAGGCTAGTACAAATGGTAAATTAGCTGAAATATTTACAAAACCAAGTGCGATAGGTACTGATAAAGCAACAAGTGGGGCAACTGATAGTCCTGTAAAGTATTTAATAAATGCATTTGTAGATTGTTGTGCATCTTGAATAACGTCAGTATATTCTGCTGCAATTTCCTTTGCTAGTTCTTTTGAAGGAAGAAATTCTGCAATCACTTGTGAAGGGATGTTTGCTGATGGTATCCTTTCACTTTCTTTACTTAATGCATTTTCGTATAAATCGGATTTGATTTCTAGCATATGTTGTTCTCGTGCTGAGGTAGGTAAGTTCATTAAACCTTTGTGAAGGTCATGTAAGAAAGAAGCTATGAGTTCATTTGCAAAGAATTGTTCTTTGTTCATTTTTTATCATCTCCTGTAGCTAGTAACATTAGAGCTTGATACACTGCATCATAATCATGTAAGCGGCTATTTAAAATTTCTCTCCCTTCGTCTGTAATTCGATAGTATTTTCTTTTTGGTCCATCACCGGACTCTTCCCAATAGGAAACAGCCCAATTGTTTTTCGTGATTCGATTTAATATAGGATAAATCGAACCGTTTGGGATATGAAACACAGGGATATCTTGTAATGCACTTGTAATTTCGTATCCGTACATAGGTTGTTTGCTTATTAAAGACAATATAGCGAGATCAAAAACACCTTTACGTAATTGAATTATAAAATTATCATTTTTTTCCATACTTTCACTATATATGATTCATATCTAGATATCAATCGTATATAGTTATTATTCTTATGTAAAACAGGAAAAGTTCAAATATTTAACAATTTATATTTTTAAGTGTTAGAATAATAAGAAAACTAAAAGGAGCTAAAAACCATGTTCACACTCCGAGTAGACGAAGAAATCGAACTACAACTATTAGAAAAACATCATAAAGAGGAACTATATCAATTAATAAATCAAAACCGTAACCATTTAAGAAGATGGCTTCCTTGGGTAGATGGGATGAAATCTGCTGATGCTTATGATGAGATTTGTCCGATGTGGTTAAAGAAGTTTGCAGAGGGAGACGGTTTTGAAAGTGGTATACGTTATAAAGGAAAGCTCGTTGGGATGGTAGGTATTCATCCAGTAAGTTGGGGGAAGAAAGCAGCGAGTCTTGGGTATTACCTTGCAGAAGATGCTGGCGGGAAAGGTATTATGACGCGTAGCGTGAAGGCTGTACTTCACTATGCATTTGAGAATTTAAAATTAAATAAAATGGAAATTAGATGCGGTGTTGAAAATGTGAAAAGCCGCGCTATTCCAGAGCGTTTAGAGTTTAAGTTAGATGGTATTTTAAGAGATGAAGAATGGTTATATGATCATTTTCACGATATCGCTGTATATAGTTTACTAGCTTCAGAGTGGATAGAGATTCAAGATAAGTAAGAAATGTTATAGGTATATTCTTTAAGAAGGTCATTCAGAAATGGCCTTTTTTTATGAACTAAAATGGAATTAATGGTATAATTTAGGATAGTAGGTGCGTGTATGAATTTTCCAATCCACAGAAGTAAGTCAGTAGTAATTTTTGTTTGTCTCACGTTAGCCTTTATGTTTGTATATCCACTTGTCATGATTGTCACAAATAAATCCCAGTGGATGTCAGCTTTAATTGGGATGGGTTTATGCCTTATTGTAAATGTGCCACTCGTTTGGGAAGTATTTATTAAAAAGCATAAAGTAGAAAATGGTGTATTAAAGTACGGCATTTTAAATGATGATGTTGTATTAAAAGATATAAGAGTTGTTCGTCAAGTTGGAAAATACCTTGAAATTACTACGAATGCATACAAAGTACATATGGTTGCGATGCCACAAGATAGGAATGAATTTTTGGCGCTTATCGAGAAAGAGAATCCAAATGTAAAAATAGAAATGGTAGGTAAGAAATGAAATATGTAAAACCTTTGTTTTGCTTGGAAATTTTATTTGTGCTTGTTGGTTGCACTAGAGTATATATGAAATGGAATCTGCCTTTATATGTTCCAATATTAATTGATACTATCGCAGTGGCGCTTTTATATTATTTTCATTTTCAGCAAACAAAAAGCGAGAAAAGTAGCTCTATGTAGTTAGGAGGATTAGAAATGAAAAAAGTCCTTATGTTATTTTTACTTCTGCTAACCGCATCCGTTCTTTTAATGGGATGTAGTACGAAGAAGGAAAAGGCAGATATGAACTTAGAAAAGGCACAAAAAGTTGAAATTGAATCACTTACTGATTCAAGTGAGAAAAAAGTAATTACCGATAAGAAAGAAATTGAAAAGCTGTTTGAAGTCATGAAAATGGATAAGTGGGAAATGCAATCGGCTCCTTTGGATACTCCGCAAGGGAAAACATTTACAATGTATCAAGAAGATACACCAAAATTATCGGAGTCGAGTAAAGATAAAAAAGAGTTACATGAAATTGGTGTGATGACAGTATATAAAGATGTCCCGTATGTGGAAGTTGAAATGAAAAATAAGAAAATGAGTTTTAAAGTGCCAGAAGATGTGGCGAAAGAGTTATTAGAGTATTAATAAAAAAACGCTCGGAGAAAATCCCGAGCGTTTTTATTATTATTTTAAGTTCTCTGGGTTTAAAGCTTCTAGTTCAGGTACAACGAAGCGTCCGTCTTTACGGATTAGTACGTCGTCGAAGTAAATTTTGCCGCCGCCGTATTCAGGACGTTGAATGCATACTAAATCCCAGTGAATGTTCGAGTTGTTGCCGTTCCATGCATCGTCGTAAGCTTGTCCAGGAGTGAAGTGGAAGCTGCCATCGATTTTTTCATCGAATAGGATATCTCCCATTGGATGTAAGATGTATGGGTTTACGCCGATTGCGAACTCACCAACGTAGCGTGCGCCTTCATCTGTATCGAAGATTTTGTTAATGCGTTCTGTATCGTTTGCAGTTGCTTCAACAATTTGGCCGTTCTCAAACTTAAGTTGTACATTTTCAAATGTATAACCGTTGTAAGGAGATGGTGTGTTGTAAGAAACCGTACCGTTAACAGAATCACGAACTGGTGCAGAGTATACTTCACCGTCTGGAATGTTTAAATGACCTGAGCATTTAATAGCTGGAATGTCTTTAATAGAGAATGTTAAGTCAGTTCCAGGACCAGTTAAGCGAACTTTATCTGTTTTATTCATTAATGTAACAAGGCTATCCATCGCCTTATCCATTTTACCGTAATCTAAGTTACAAACTTCGAAGTAGAAATCTTCGAAAGCTTCTGTGCTCATTTTAGCAAGCTGTGCCATAGAAGCATTTGGGTAGCGAAGAACAACCCAGCGTGTTTTTGGAACGCGGATGTCTCTATGAACTTTCTTACCAACTGTTTGACCGTGAATTTGCATTCTTTCACTTGGCACGTCAGCTTGTTCGTTAATGTTATCGCCAGAGCGAAGACCGATATAAGCGTCCATATCTTTCATTACGCTTGCTTCATACGCAGCGATTTGTTCGAAATGTTCTTCAGTAGCACCCATTAATAAAGAGCGATCTACTTGATGATCTTTTAAAGAAACGAATGGGAAACCACCAGCTGCATATGCTTCTTTTACAAGTGCAGTTACAAGTTCTTTTTGTAAGCCAAAGTTTTCAATTAATACTTTTTCACCTTTTTGTAAGCGGATAGAGTAGTTAATTAAATTGTATGCTAACTTTTCAATGCGTGGATCTTTCATATGTAAAGCCTCCCTACTAATTATGTATCCTCCCCTATTGTAACCTACTTAGTGGAATTTGTTGAATCATTTATGTTAAAGTTAACGAATAAGTATGAAAATTCTAATGAAAAGATAGGGATTAGAACGAAACGGAAAATGATTGTATAATAGGGGAAAGTATGAAAAAGATAAAGGAAGTGATGAAATGCAAGTTCTTTTATATGTAAGTGCAGCTATTATCGCGGTTGCTTTCGCTGTATTAGTAGTGTATGTATGCAGAACGTTGTTATCGGTTCAGAAGACGTTAGAAAACGTTGCAAGCACGTTAGAAGGTTTAGAAAAGCAAATGCAAGGGATTAGCGTAGAGACGGAGCAATTATTACATAAAACAAATGCGTTAGCTGATGACATCCAACAGAAATCACAATCATTAAATAAAGTGGTATCGGGTGTAGATGGAATTGGAACGACAATCCATTCTTTAAATACGAAACTTCGTAATGTATCAGAGTCTGTTACGGACGAAATTGAAAATAATGCAGATAAAGTAGCGCAAGTTGTACAGTGGAGTAGCGCAGCAATTGAAGTATACAATCATTATCGTTCGACAAGACAAGAGAAAAAGGTTGAAAAAGAAGAGCGTAAATTAGAAAGACTCGAGAAAAAAGCTGAAAAGAAAGAGAAGCGTTCTAGACTTCGTATGAGAGGTGAATCGTGATGAATATGACAAAAGTTGAAACAATTGAAGAGCTTGAAGTATTAGTAGAAAAAAACGAGCCTTATGTTCTTTTTAAACATAGTACGACATGCCCGATTAGTCATGGTGCCTATACAGAATTTCAAGCGTATTGTAGTGAAGAAAGAGCGGTACCAGCGTATTACTTATACGTACAAGATGCGAGAGATGTTTCGAATCGTGTTGCAGAACAGTACAGCATGAAACATGAATCTCCGCAAGTTTTATACATAAAAGATGGGATGGTAGTATGGAATACATCTCATTGGAATATTAAAAAAGATGCTTTAGAAGAGAATATTAAATAAAAAGAAGCAAGCGAAAGGTGCTTGCTTCTTTTTTTTGTTTTTGTTGAAATATATTTAATGGTAAACTGTTAATAGTTCAAACTAAATAACTAGATTGTTGAAAGTAGGTTTTAAGTAATGAAGAAAATGGCATTATCTTTCGCGGTCGTAAGTCTATTACTAGGAGCTTGTAGTAATGATACGATTAGTAAGAAGGATGAAGTTATACAGAAAGATACGAAAGAAAAAAGCATGATCCCGAGAACTGCTGTTTCTAAAGATTATTATAGAACTGTAATCCCTTTAAAAGAACAAAAGGTTATAAATACAGCTAATATAAAAACAAATTCTAAATTAGATTTAGCAGAGTATGAAAATGGTTTAATGAATATTGCAAAAGAGCAATTTGATACAGAAAATCATGTGCTTCAATTAAATCAGTATATTCCTGAGAAGTTAGTTGATGAACTAGTCGGCAAAGTAGAAGCACCCGTTTTGACAAATATTATAGAACAAGACTATTTCGGGAAGCAGAATTCAAACGAACTAAGTTTATCTGGTGTTATGATTGGTTTAGCTATGTCTTCAAGCGTATCGAATGAAGAAGCAATGTCTAAGGGGACCGAAGTTGCCAAGCAACTTATTGAAGCTATTCATAAAAATGACAAGTATAATAAATCCCCAATTACGTTTGCTATCTTTAAGCAAGAAAGTACAAGTTCTTTAAAAAATGGTACGTATATTGCTAGTGCTACCGTTCAAAAAAATGATACGAATCTTGGAAATTGGAATACGATTGAAGAAAAAGCGTATTCATATCCTTCTGATGAATTTACACAAGCACATGGAGAAGATAATACAAAAATAAATAACTTTGCTAAGGCAATGAAAGATTTTTCTCCTGGAGATTTTATCCCAGTAAATGCTAAGGTTTCTTATAAGAAAGATCAAATGGATACATTAAATATGAATATTGTTATTAAATATAACGGTAAAACAGAATTAATGGCCCTTACCCAACTGGCTGCTCAAAGTATGTTAGAACAATTACCGAAAGGTGCAAAAGTGCAATTACAGATAAAGTCCGAGAATAAAATCGAGGCAATTGTTATAAAAGAGAAAAACAGCGATAAACCGTTTGTTTCCTTCTTGTAAAAAAAGACAGTGTTTAAACTGTCTTTTTTTATTTTAAATGAAAGTGTACGTTGTTTGTTGAGAGAGGATTTGAAAATTGTATATATATCAGCTATAAAGTAACATATAAGAATTTGAAAGAGCGATGCCTTATACGCGTCATATTTCCGCTGTGCCGATTTTAAAGAAAGAAACCTATTTACCCCTGGCGTTGTCGATATAACGCATTCTACAGGACGCCGTGATCTTCTATTGTCAGTTGTGAAGTACTTCCAGATCCAGCGCATCAAATGACTGACATTGTCGATTTTTGTTGGTAAGTCGATATATTTGGAAAATCGCTGATATAATTGGAGTTGTGATCGATATATTTGGAAAATCGCTGATATATTTTGAGCTGCGATCGATATATTAAAAAAATCGCCGATATAAATTTCATTTACTATCGTACTGCTTAAAATAAGGTTCCTACTTATGAAACATCTATATTTTTACAAAAAATGCCCTTTTTTTCATAAAAAATACGAAAATACGAGAAAAGAAGCGAATTTTTTCGAAACTTTTGCGGGAAAATATTGTATGAGCCTGCGTTTTTATCGTATCATTAGTAAAAGGAAGAACTCGGGACGATTGGTGGCATCTGCAAATAGAGTTGATGTCTTTTTTTCATTCAAGTAACCGATACATAAAAATAGATAACAAAAATAGAAGGAGTGTGCGATGAGATGAACGTAACAATCTATGATGTAGCGCGCGAAGCGAACGTTTCAATGGCTACCGTATCACGCGTTGTGAACGGTAACCCAAATGTAAAGCCTACAACAAGAAAGAAAGTATTAGAAGCAATTGATCGTTTAGGATACCGCCCAAATGCGGTAGCACGTGGACTAGCAAGTAAGAAGACAACTACAGTAGGTGTTATTATTCCTGATATCTCAAATACATTTTATGCAGAACTTGCTCGTGGAATTGAAGATATCGCAACGATGTACAAATATAACATCATTTTAAGTAACTCTGACCAAAACAAAGAGAAAGAGTTCCATTTATTAAATACGATGCTTGGAAAACAAGTAGACGGAATTGTTTTCATGGGTGAAGATATTACAGACATTCACATTGAAGAATTCAAAAAGTCTCCAGTACCAATCGTATTAGCAGCGTCATTTGATGAGCAAAATGAAACGCCATCAGTAAATATCGATTATACACAAGCAGCTTACGACGCAATGAAGCACTTTATTGAGCAAGGACATAAGCGTATCGGTTTCGTCTCTGGTCCTTTCATTGATAAAGCGGGAAGCGCGAAGAAGTTACAAGGTTATAAAAAAGCTCTAGAAGAAGTAGGTATTTCATATGATGAAAATCTTGTAATTGATGGAGATTACACATATGATTCAGGTATCGAAGCTTTCGAAAAGCTTTGGAGCAGTGATGAGAAGCCAACAGCGATCTTCGTATCTTCTGACGAAATGGCACTAGGTGTAATTCATGCAGCACAAGACGCTGGATTAAACGTACCAACTGATGTAGAAGTACTTGGTTTCGATAATACACGCCTTGCATTAATGGTACGTCCACAGCTTTCAACAGTTGTACAACCAATGTATGATATCGGTGCAGTAGCAATGCGTCTATTAACAAAGTATATGAACAAAGAAAAAGTGGAAGATCACACTGTTATCTTACCTCACCGTATCCAATTTAGAGATTCAACGAAGTAAGTATAAAAAAGCTCACAGCATTTGCTGTGAGCTTTTATTCATATTCAGGGTAGTATGCTTTTAATACGGTATCTACCGTTTCATTTTTCTTAACGTGTAAAAATCTTGCGTACAATTCTTTTCCCGTTTCAAATGGTGTATCGTCTAATTCAAACACATGCAATACTTTTCGAAACGTCCACGTTACTTGCTCACCGTACATATTATCGTACGATTCTTCAGAGTGTATAGCTATCTTTTCACCTAATTCGTGAGCTTCCTCTATACTGTTTGCCTTAACAAGAATAATACTTTCTTCAAAAAGTGTATCGTGACTCTCTTCATAATGCTCATCAATTTTCGTAGGATCAGGCTCACCAGAATGAACAGATTCAAACAATAATTTTACAGCGTACATTTGGGAAATCTCCTTATGCCGAATGTTTCATTTTATAAACAATACTTGCTACAAGTGAAGCTGGTATTGTAAAGACGTTACTTTGATCATGATAGTGTATTTGGGATTCTTCATAAGACATGTTGTCATATAGTTCGTTTTGTGAGGCATTCATTTTTTTCTGTTTTTCTTTGAGCATCTTCATATAGTTATACTGTATTGGTACGAGAATGATGAAATAGGCTAATACGATTAGTGAAATCCAGATCATTATGAACACTCCCTTATAAAGAATATTTGTATATGATAATTATATCAATTAATAGAAAAATAACCATTTTTAATTGGGGCTAATTTTCTTCTAGAAATGCGAACAGTTCCTCTTGGTTGCTTAAATTGCGATCAATACATGTTTGTGCAACACATTTTAACCCTTGTAATAATGCTTCTATGTGCAAAGTATCGTACTGAATTGTATTTCCCTCTATCATCGTTTCGTCTTTTTCTAAGTTAATTGATATTTTTAGTACAGCTTTATTGCTTTGTAGATTTACAACTTCGATATAAAAAAACTGTTTGTCTAAGTCAATCGTAACATAATCGAATCGTTCGACTAACTCTAAATCCCCTACAGTAGTATATTCCAAATGAACCACTCCTCATTGTGTAAGTGTATGTTGTAATGCTTTCGCTACAGTTGGGGGTATTCCTTGTTATATGTCACATAAGTGCAAATTCAACTATTATAGGGCAATGTCATGTATAATAGAAAGAAAAGGTTTGTGAGGGGGGAGAAAAGATGATCGTTCTTTGGATAATTACGCTTTGTATGACTGCTATTTTTGCATATATGACGTTAAAACAAAATGGCTTAAAGCGATTTGTTCCAGGAAGTATTCTTGCAGGAATTGCCCTTATCACGTATGTAATTTCTATTTTTATTGAAAGTGTATCAGTAGATATGAGCACAAGTTTAATGTTTATGGGTATTACACTATTTGCAGGTAGTATTATGGTACTTATGGTTGCTGGTATTATTTTATTTATTCATATGAATTCGGAAACGTTATAGCATATAGAAAAGGCATGTCCCGAGGGGGCATGCCTTTTTATCCGTTCAATTATGCTCTATCTTTAGAAGAATTTTGTTGTTTTAATAAGTCGCGAATTTCGCCAAGAAGTTCTTCTTCTTTTGTTGGTTCTGGAATTTCTTCCTCTTTTTCTTCTTCTCTTTTAGATGTTAGTTTGTTGAATACTTTAACAAACATAAAGATAGCCGCTGCAATAATTAAGAAATCAAAAATAGTTTGGATGAAGTTACCATACATAATAGATGACTTACCAAATGTAATTTTTAAATCTGTAAAGTCAACGCCACCTAATACCATACCAAGTAATGGTGTGATGATATCTTTTACTAAAGAACTAACGATTTTACCGAATGCAGCACCGATTACAACCCCGACAGCTAAATCGATTACATTCCCTTTGAATGCGAATTTTTTAAACTCGTTCCACATGTGTTAATCCCATCCTTTCCACGATTCATTATGAAATTTATAATTCCTATCAACATATTCTATAGAAATTTGCGAGAGAAATAAAGGGGAAATGGGAATGAAAGTAAATTCTGAAAAATGTATCCGTTTTACTTTTTGTTTACAGATTGTAATAGAGATTGGAGCAATTGCTGCGTTTTTAATCCTTCTAAACCATCTACTAATGGCTTTGTGTCTCCGTGTACACATTCAATAAAATGATGAACAGCATCTTCAAAACCGCGCTGTTTTAACGTCGTATCCCATGATGGTGAACCGCTTTGTGAAACAGAGTTTTCCTCTTCAACTTCAAATGTATTCATATTTTTTACACGAATGATTTTCCCTGTCGTTACAAGTTCAATTTGTTCTAAATTTGTACCGGCATGGCGGTGCATCGCTGTAGAAAGTAACAGTCCACTTGGAGTTGTATATGTATGATGTCCGTAAAGAAGTTCATTCTTTTCATTGATTTGCATCATATTGTGAACGATGTTAAGGTCATCATTAGCTAACCAGCGAGCAGTATCTACAATATGTAAGTAATCATCTAACATCGTAAAGTCGTACGTATATGGCCCGACTTTATTTGAACGGTGTTTTTCAATTCGAATCCACGAAATATCATGAGCTTGCTCTTTTGCCGCAACGTACATAGGAACGAAGCGGCGATTAAATCCGACCATTAACTTTCGATTGTACTGTTCGCTCAATTCGACTAGTTTCTCAGCTTGTTCCACTGTAGCAGCTAACGGCTTATCTACATAAACATCGATTCCTTTTTTCAGAAGTTCAGAAACAATTTCATAATGCGTAGCAGTTGAACTATGAACGAAGATTGCATCGCATTCCGAAGCTAACGTTTCAATAGAATGAAAGTCTTGAATACGGTATTGCTGGCAAACTTGTTTCCTTTTCTCCGCGTTAGGTGTAAACGCCCCTACAAAATTCCAATCTGTTTCTTTTGTAAGTGTTGGAAGATAGGCTTTTTGTGCAATACTTCCAAGTCCAATCATCCCAATTTTAGGTTTGTTCATGCTTATTCCCACCCTATTAATATTGATGTAACGGCTTAAATGTAGCATAGGGTGGGGGAGGAAGGCAAAAATTAGCTTTTTACTTATGTCCTTCTAACAAAATCTTTTCTATCTCTTTAAAGTTATGAGCGCGAGCATGCTCTAGCGGGGTAACCCCATCATTGTCTGGAATATTTACATCTGCACCGTGTTCAATAAGAAGACGAATGACTTGTTGTTGTGTTTCATTTCCGTTACTTAGTACGATGGCTTCCATTAAAGCTGTCCATCCGAGGTTATTTACATGGTTTACATCGATATTTGTTCGCGTGAGGAGTTCTTTTATAACATCAATATAGCCATGTTCTGAGGCTGGAATAAGAGCTGTACCGCCGTATCGATTCGTAAGCGTTGGATCTGCGCCAGCATCAATCGTTAGTTTTAAAATATCCAAGTAACCCTCAGCACCAGCGTAAAGAAAGGGATTGTTTTTCATATCATCTTGGATATTTACGTCGGCCCCAGCATCGATAAGCGCTTTGGCGGTTTTTACATCATTTTTGTATGTAGCAATCATAAGAGGAGTACGTCCTTTATTGTCTGTTATATTTATGTCAGCCCCTTTTTTGAGTAACGATATAACAGTATTCGTTTCTTGTTTCTCAGTAGCTGTTAGTAGCGCGGTCTCCATGTTTGTCATCTCCTTTTTAACTTCTTGTTCTTGCGAGCATCCTTGCAAAAAAATTACACAACATATCATGCTTAATGTTTTTTTGAACATGGAATCTCAACCTCCTAATTTCAACTGTAAAATAAGAACATTAAATTTTTATAAACTGACGCTAAAATTACTATAAAATCGCTTGAGTATTTGAACATATATTTTTATGCTTATTAGTAATAAGGTTTGATAAAGTGAGGATGTAACATATGTCTATTAAAACAAGGTTTTTATTTTCTTATATCGCTGTCATTTTCGTTTCTATTACGCTTATATTAGTTGCAGGATTTTTAATCGTTTTTTCGATAACAGGTGATTTGGAGTCAGTGAAAAATTTCTATAAAAGTTCTTACATTCAAAAGCCACTTACACCAGAAGAAGAGAATGCGTATATTGAGTTGAAGTCGGCAGCAAAGAAACATCAATCTCAACTATTAGATGAATCGTTCGTTTCATCACTTGAAAAAGAAGGGGTGAAAATAGTTGTAAGAAAGGGAGAGACCATTTCTTATACTACAAAAGTATTTGAAAGTGTATCTTTAAAAGAAGCTCTTCCAAAATTTGAATCAGCAAATATTAATAGTCGTGGTACAACGGAACTAGGTGATACATTTTATCGATATGTAAAGTTTGATTTTTATTTTCCTCAGGAAGAAGAGGGGAGTATATTTGTATTAAAAAAGCAAAGTTCATTTGTAGATCTTACACAAAAATTATTTCCGATTTTGTTTGTATCACTTTTACTGTTAGCCGTGTTGCTTATTGGATTATTAAGTTATCTCGTCTCAAGAAGTGTGATAAAACCAATCTTTGTATTGAAAGATGCGACTGAGAAAATTAAAGAAGGAAATTTAGATTTTCAAATACCAGTTACATCGCACGATGAGATAGGGCAATTGAATCAAGGATTTGAAGAAATGAGAAAGAAATTAAAAGAGTCGATAGAGATACAAACGCAGTATGAAGAAAATCGAAAAGAGCTCATTTCAAACATCTCTCATGATTTAAAAACACCGATTACATCTATTATCGGATATGTAGAAGGAATAAAAGACGGGGTAGCAAATACACCAGAAAAAATGGATAAGTACTTAACGACTATCCATACGAAAGCAAGACATATGGATACACTCATTGATGAATTATTTTTATTTTCAAAGCTCGATTTGAATCGAGTTCCATTTCAGTTTGAAACGGTTGAATTAAATATGTTTATGCAAGAATTAATAGAAGAGATGCAGATGGATTTAAGTAAAGAAGGTATAGAAGTTAACTTACAATTACATGCATCACCATTATATGTAACGGCTGATTGCGAAAAGATAAATAGAGTGATATCAAATTTAATTCATAATAGTGTGAAATATATGGATAAAGAAGAAAAGAAAATTACTGTAACAGTATGGAGTGATAACAATAAAGTTATTGTGAAAGTAATGGACAACGGATCAGGTATCGAATCTGATACACTTCCTTATATTTTTGAACGGTTTTATCGTGCAGAGCAATCGCGAAATTCTAGTACAGGTGGAAGTGGACTTGGCTTAGCAATAGCGAAGCAAATTGTTGAAGAACATGGCGGGAATATTTGGGCGGAAAGCGAGCTTGGGAAAGGCACAAATATTTTCTTCTCATTGGAAAAAGTAGAGAAATGTGGTGAGTAATTTGAAAAGAATTTTACTAATAGAAGACGAAGTAAGCATTGCAGAATTACAGCGAGATTATTTAGAAATTAGTGATTTTCAAGTTGATGTAGAACACTCTGGAGAAACAGGTTTACAAATGGCTCTGCAAGAAGACTACGATTTAATTATTTTAGATATTATGCTTCCAAAGATGAATGGATTTGAAATTTGTAAGCAAATTCGAGCTATAAAAGATATTCCGATTTTACTTGTTTCAGCAAAGAAGGAAGATATAGATAAAATTCGCGGGCTCGGTTTAGGAGCGGATGATTATATAACGAAACCGTTTAGCCCAAGTGAATTAGTCGCAAGGGTAAAAGCCCATATTTCTCGTTATGAAAGATTATCAGGAAATGTAAGTAAGCAACGCGATACGTTATATATTCACGGAATTTCTATTGATCAAAGGGCGAGAAAAGTTTTTATAAACAATGAAGAAATTGCGTTTACAACGAAGGAATTTGATTTATTAACATTCTTTGTAACGCATCCAAACCAAGTATTAAATAAAGAACAGTTATTTGAACGTATTTGGGGATTAGACTCTGCTGGTGATTTAGCCACTGTTGTCGTTCACATTAGAAAATTACGTGAAAAAATTGAAAGAGATCCCGCTCACCCACAATATATTGAAACAGTGTGGGGAGCTGGTTATCGTTTTAATGTGTAGGGAACCTGCCGAGTAATTGGCAGGTTTTTTTGTATGTTATTCGAACAAAAAAGAAAAATAGGAAATTTATGTTAAAGTATAAAGAGGAATAAAAATAGGAGAGCATGAGAGGGAGTGCTACATTTTGGGGGAGACATTAAAAGATAATAAATCAAGCAAGGTTTTAAAAATTGGAACTAATATCATACTTATCTTATTAATTATTGGTGCAATACAAATGTTTTTTGATGAAGATTATACGAATGATCATTTCGGTGGGTTATTTATGATGGTCTTTTTTGGAATTAAAATAATTTCTAGTTTTATGATAAGTTTAAAAGAAGGAGATAAAAAGGCAGTATTACTCGATGTGGGTTTAGTTGTTATTTCTTGTGTTCTTTTAGTTGTTTTTAGTATGAAATATTTCTTCTAAAAATTAAGCTCATAGTCATATAGAGACTTTGAGCTTTTTGTCATTGTTTAGACTTCCTTAATAATAACGGTACTGACGTAATAATTTATAAAATGCTTGAGTAGTAGAAGTAAACTGAGCAGCTTCTTCTAAAAAAGGATAATGGTTGCTGTCCTCAAATGGAACGAATATAGAATTACGTATACCCTCATGCAACTCAATAGAATACTGAATCGGGCATTGCACATCGTGTCGTCCGCACATAATAAGGGTCTTTGTATTGATAGAAGGTAAATACTCTCTTAAATCAAATAAAGGATATTCTTTATTGAAAGCGTTCATCCGGCTAGCAGACATTATTTTTGTGATTGGTTTATCAAAATAAGAATTGTAGTTTTCTGGTTTATACAATGATAAATTTGTTCTCTTCGTAGATAATTCTTTTCGTTCTTCATTTGTAAGGTGAGGGCTTTTTAAGTTTTCAATGAGTTGTTGCATATAATGAAACTGAGGATGTTCCGGATGATAAATACAAAATGGTGTTTCTGTATAGTTACTTGCTGCGGCTCCAACCACGACTAATGATTGTAAGGATTTTGGATATGTGATTGCATATAAAATTCCAAGCATACCGCCAGTTGAATGGCCAGCGAAATGCCATGTGGAAAATTGCAAAGCTTCTTTAATTGCTTCTAAGTCGTGAATCGTTTCAATCATACTTAATTCGTGTTCTGAATTGGTTTTTGCTGAGTTACCAGCGTCTCGTAAATTAATGAGGAATACAAGATGCGTAGAAGTGAAAACATCCGCAAAATAATCGCCAGTTTTATTAAATTGTGAATAGTGATGTGTAATGCAAAGTGGTTCGCCACTGCCTTTAGTAAAAAGCTCGAATGTGCCACGTTTCGTGTGGATCATTTGTTGTTTCCACATAATATCACGACCTTTCCTCATGAAAATTGGGCCAGACTGTGACTAAATGAAAATATATCAGCGATTATTGGAATATATCGGCGCAACTCAAAATATATCAGCGATTATCAGAATATATCGGCGGAACCTGAAATATATCAGCGATTATTAAAATATATCGACTTACCGACAGAAACCGACAATAAATAAAAGGAGGCTATTCAAAAACGAGCCTCCTTTTCGTTTAGTACAAAGATTTTGTCATATTATTCCGAATAATTTCAAGGGATTTCGCTACAGTTAATGCATTCTTTTCTTCAATTTCTGGTTTACGGGGGATAGGTTTATACATGTTGTCTGGATCTTCCCATGTGAGGGGAAGTTCTGTTTCTGCTTGTCCTTTCCAAGCGTCAATCCATTCTGGAGGGAGATAACCTGAGATGTTTTGGATGTTGTTCATTTCGAGCCAAATGAGTGCCCAAGCTCTTGGGACGACGCGCCAGTGGTCATAGCCACCGCCGCCGACAGCAATCCAGCGACCGTCGCAATATTCATTAGCGATTTCGCGAGCAAGCTTTGGTATTTCACGGTAAATATTCATCGTTGCGCAAAGGTGTGTAAGTGGGTCGTAATAATGTGCATCGGCTCCGTTTTGCGTTAAAATAATATCCGGTTTAAAGTATGCGGCAACTTCTTTTACGACAGTTCGATATGAATCTAAAAACGATTCGTCTTCTGTAAAAGCATCGAGTGGAACGTTAAAAGAATAACTATAGCCATTACCTTGTCCGCGCTCATTTACAGCGCCAGTTCCGGGGAATAAATAACGCCCCGTTTCATGTAAGGAAATGGTACATACGTTAGGGTCGTCGTAAAAAGACCATTGTACACCATCACCGTGATGAGCATCTGTATCAATATATAAAACACGTAAACCGTATTTTTTCTGTATATATTTCATTGCGATGGAACTATCGTTATAGATGCAAAAGCCAGATGCCTTGCCGCGGAAACCGTGATGTAAGCCACCGCCTAAATTAAGCGCGTGTTTTACTTTCCCTGAAAGAACAGCATCGACAGCAGTTAACGTACCGCCAACGAGTAATGCGCTTGCTTCGTGCATATTTGGAAACATCGGTGTATCTTCTGTTCCGAGCCCATATGTCATCGCAATTGATTTTTCTAACTTACCTTCTCCAGCACGTTTTACCGCATTTATGTACTCCTCTGTATGAACGTAGGCAATCTCTTCATCTGTAGCCATCCGTGGTGAGATGATTTGAGAGGGAGAGATAAAACCGCCTTTTTGTAATAAATCATACGTAAGTGTGACGCGCAGTTGGTTAAAGGGATGATCAGGGCTAAACGAATAGCCCCGAAAGTCATCCGAATAAATAAACGCGCTACTCATGCTTGCATCCCCATGATGTTCGGCCATAATACGCGGTAGCCTTCTGCTTCAAGTGCATCAATCACTTTTAGCGGATTCATGGTTTGAATGCGGAAAACGAGTACTTTATCATTCTCATCTTTTGCTGGGTAGACGAGAACGCTCACGATATTTATTTGCAAATCACTAAAAATAGCAACGACTTTTCCAAGAATACCAGGTTCATTTTTTACTTGAATTTCAATTTGTGAACTTGGTTGATGTGCTCCTGTTAATTTCACTAACGTGTGCAGTACAGTGGATTCAGAAATGATTCCAACTAACTTTCCAGCCTTTGTTACAGGAAGGCACCCTATTTTATTTTCAAAAAATAAGGTGGCAATTTCCTCAACGAAATCAAGAGGATGGCAAGTCATAACAGGTTGTTTCATAATAAGGTCGAGCGGTTGTTTCAGCATAGCGAGTGGAACTTGTTCATCAAGAATTGATGGACTTGCATCTCTTACATCCCGATCAGAAATAATGCCTACGACATGATTATTTTGATCGACAATTGGAATGTGCCGAATGCCTTTCGTGCGTATCGTTCGGATTGCTGTTTCGATTGTATCGTTTGGGTGTAGTGTCACCACATCTTGATTCATAATTTCTTCTACAATCATTCCAGTTGCCCCCTTTATTTAGTACATAAAACGATTGTGAAAACGTAGACGATCAAATGCTTGAATAGAATCCGTATCAACGCGTTTACCGATGCGGACCATTAAACAGTTAGCGGGATGCGAGCAAATTTCAGGATCATCTGTAGCCATCCATTGTAAGCCACCAGCATTCATCATCTTTTCCATTACTTTTCGATATTCCCAAACATTTAAGCCTGTTTGTTTTAAATCCCAGTGCCAATAATATTCAGTCGTCAATATAATGTAATCTTCCATATAATCGTCCATCATTGAAACCTCTAATAAGTTCTTTCCGACAGCGCATCCGCGGAAGGCTGGGACTACTTCAATTGCCCCGAGTTCAATTAAGTTTTCGATTTTTCCTTCTGACCATCGTTCGAGCGGATCAGGATATAAATATGTAACATATCCAACGATTGTTTGGTTATGTCTAGCAATAATGAGACGAGCTTCTGGTAATTTAGAAATTTCGACAATTGCTTTATACTGCTGCTCGGCAGGACGAAACGCAACTAAATCTGGATGAAATTCATACATTTCTAAGTTATGTGTAGAGACAGGACCTTCAATAATTAAAGTGCCTTTCGCTGTTTTTAAGTTTCTAGCATTATATATTTTTTTATGAATCAATGTATTGCTCACCACCTTGAGGGTTTGTGAATCTATTAATATCGTACTTTATAATATATGCGATGTGAATCGAATTTTGTCATTAAAAATTTGTCTAAAAATCAACAAATATACTGAAAATTTTAAATAATATCATTATAATAGATAATAGAATACATAGGAGGGGGATGTAAAGTATGAAAGTAGAAACGCTTCCTGTCATTAAAGGAGAAAATAATTTGCCGAATTATGATGAGGCATACGCGAATTTTAACTGGGAAGAGGTTAATAAAAACTTTACTTGGAATGAGACAGGCCGAGTAAATATGGCGTATGAGGCAATTGATAAGCATGCAAAATCCGATCGAAAGAATAAAGTAGCTCTTTATTATCAAGATGGATCGCGAAAAGAGAAATATACATTTAAGGAAATGAAGGATTTTTCTAATAAAGCAGGAAACGTCCTGAAAAATTATGGCGATGTAGAAAAAGGCGATCGCGTTTTTATTTTTATGCCGCGTTCCCCAGAGTTATATTTCGCACTTCTTGGTGCAGTGAAATTAGGGGCAATCGTTGGACCGCTATTTGAAGCATTTATGGAAGGTGCAGTTCGCGACCGTTTAGAAGATAGCGAAGCAAAGGTGTTAATTACAACGCCTGAATTGCTAGAGCGTGTACCATTAAATGATTTACCAGCTTTAAAAACAGTCTTCCTTGTTGGAGACAATGTAGAAGAAGGCGGTAAAACGGTAGCGTTCAATCCTTTATTCGAACAAGCTTCAAAAGAATTACATATCGAATGGTTAGGCCGTGAAGACGGTTTAATCCTTCATTACACGTCTGGTTCTACTGGTAAGCCAAAAGGTGTGCTACATGCGCAAAACGCAATGGTTCAGCACTATCAAACGGCGAAGTGGGTATTAGATTTAAAAGAAGACGATGTATATTGGTGCACAGCTGATCCAGGCTGGGTAACGGGAACTGCTTATGGTATTTTCGCACCGTGGTTAGTCGGAGCATCAAATGTTGTTTTAGGCGGACGCTTTAGTCCAGAAGCGTGGTATGAAGCACTGCAAGATTACGGTGTAACAGTTTGGTATAGCGCACCAACAGCTTTCCGTATGTTAATGGGAGCTGGACAAGATGCAATTAAAAAATATGATTTATCACAAGTGCGCCACGTATTAAGTGTTGGTGAACCATTAAATCCAGAAGTAATTCGCTGGGGTATGAGCGCATTTGGACTTCGTATTCATGATACGTGGTGGATGACAGAAACAGGTGGACAAGTTATTTGTAACTACCCTTGTATGGAAATCCGTCCAGGTTCAATGGGTAAACCAATTCCAGGTGTGAAAGCAGCGATTGTTGATAATGAAGGAAATGAAGTGCCTCCATACACAATGGGTAACTTAGCAATTGGTAAAGGTTGGCCAGCAATGATGCGCGGAATCTGGAATAACCAGCAAAAGTATGAGTCTTACTTCATGCCAGGAGACTGGTACGTATCAGGTGATTCTGCATACATGGATGAAGATGGATACTTCTGGTTCCAAGGACGTATTGATGATGTAATTATGACGTCAGGTGAGCGCGTTGGTCCATTTGAAGTAGAAAGCAAATTAATTGAGCATGCTGCTGTTGCAGAAGCTGGTGTAATTGGTATTCCTGATCCAGTTCGCGGAGAAATCATTAAAGCATTTATCGCGCTTCGCGTGGGATACGAGCCATCTGAAGAGTTAAAAGAAGAAATTCGTCAATTTGTAAAGAAAGGCTTAGCAGCTCATGCGGCGCCAAGACAAATTGAATTTAGAGATAAATTACCGAAAACGAGAAGTGGTAAAATTATGCGCCGCGTATTAAAAGCGTGGGAGTTAAACTTACCAACAGGTGACTTATCAACGATGGAAGATTAAGAGAGAAAGATCTGAACGAAACAACGTTCAGACCTTTCTTTTTTATTCCCTCTTTAACCTACATAGAAGTTAAAGAGGAAATAAAATGAAAACAGAAAAAGAAAAAATGATACTAGGAGAAATATATATACCGACTGATCCAGTTTTAGTACAAGAGAGGGAGTGTTCTCGTATATTAACAAGAAAGTTAAATGAAACATTAGAAGTAAAATTAGAATAACGTAGTGGAATCGTAAAAGAACTATTTGGGACAACTGGAGACAATACGGTTATCGCATCTGGCGCCGTTGTAACGGTAGATGTGCCAGATCATGTAGTAGTTGGCGGAAATCCTGCAAAGGTTATTAAAAAAATAAAATAATATTTGAACGAAGCACCTTCCTCGTCTGTATACATTTATGAAAGAATAGATGAGGGAGGCTTTTATATGTCTAATAAATTACTTCTTACTTTTGCTTTAATTGGAATTATAGCCGTATTTTCTTGTGGTCTGTTATTACCGATGCCGATTGGATTTAAAGTTTCAATGATCACAGCTGGAGTCATGATGATTGTGATGTTTTCAATCATTATTCCGTTTGATAGAAAACATATAGTACGGAAAAAAGGATATAAAATTGATTTTACAAAAACAAAAGTGTACTTTCGTTGGAATGTATTTGATACGATTTCGGCTTGTCTTGCAGTGTATGCATGCATATGTGTGCAAGCATTAAATATTTTAGTTTCAACCGGCCAGACAATTCAAAACCCGTACGTTCAATTTTTTACGAATCAATCACAAGTATGGATTATTGTCGCAAGTTGCTATTTAATTTCCCGTATTTCATTAACGTTAAAAGGAATAAAGGAGATCAAAAATCATGGCGCAGATTGGGATTGAGGAAGAGCTCATGCTGGCGTATCAAAGTGGAAATAAGCAGGCTGGAGAAAAACTATACGTTTTAATTAAACCAGCGCTATATACATTTCTGTATCGCTTTAATCGAGATGAACAGCTGAGTATCGACCTTGTGCAAGATACGTTTTTGACGTTAGAACGAAAGAAACATATGTATGAGCCTGAAAAAGGAAAAATAAAAACGTATTTATTTCAAATCGGTTATCGTCTTATGATTAATAAATTAAATAGGAGAAAAAAGTGGCGTACGCTTTTGCCGTTTTTAGTGCCGATTCCGGAAAAAGAATTTTCTCACGAAGATCGGCTCACAGTAAGGGACGCGATTTTGAAAGTTCCTGAAGAGCAAAGAGCGGTCCTGATCCTTTCTTATTATCATGATATGCAGCAAAAAGAGATTGCAGAAATATTAAACATTCCGATTGGAACAGTGAAATCGAGACTTCATAACGGGATAAAGAAATTGAAACAATTGCTGGAGGTGGATGAAATTGAGCGAAAATCCCTTTAAGAGTGAATATAAATTAAAACAGCATTTAGATAGTGACCATGTAGAAGTACCGGACTTTCCAAAAACGGTAAGTCGCTTCGATCGATTAATCGGATTTCTTGGTTCTCCGGCGAAAGATCCTGTGGAGGCGACGATAGGAAATGATTTATCAGTTGTGTTTCATGTCTCGTTGCTAGTTGGAGTTCCGATTCTTTCTCTTATTACGATACTCTTTGCGACGTTGTAAAGGATTGGCAAGGTGAGAAATTCCACCTCTATTTGACACGCCTATATAAATGATGGTATAAAGAAAAGTATATGAATAATTGAGCGTGGAAAGGGAGAAGTAGTGATCATTTCCCTGTTTTAGAGAGCTGATGGCCGGTGAAAATCAGCACATAGATGATCGCGAATTACGCCCCTAGAGCATCTTTTTTCGATTGAATTGTATTCAAAAGGGAAAAGACGGTGCTAAGCCGTTATGTAAATAAGGTGGTAGGCTTTTTTGGTCTGCAACTAGGGTGGTAACGCGATAATCAAAATCGTCCCTTATTTGAAGGGGCGATTTTTTTATGTTTTCAACCTTCACGCCAGTAATGAACTTAAAGGAGAGTATGTAGGATATGGGTATTTTACAAGATCTTGAATTTCGCGGTCTAATTAATCAGCAAACAGATGCTGAGGGCCTTGAGCAATTACTAGAAAAAGAAAGCGTTAAATTATACTGTGGTTTCGACCCGACAGCGGATAGCTTACACATCGGTCATATGTTACCAGTATTAATGTTACGTCGTTTCCAATTAGCTGGTCACCAACCAATCGCACTTGTTGGCGGTGGTACTGGTATGATCGGTGATCCAAGTGGTAAAAAAGCAGAGCGTACATTAAATACGAAAGATACAGTTGCTTACTACACAGAAAGCATTAAAAACCAACTTTCAAACTTCTTAGAGTTTGAAAACGTGGACAACCCAGCAACAATGGCTAATAACTATGACTGGCTTGGTAACTTAGATGTAATTTCATTCTTACGCGATATCGGTAAAAACTTCGGTTTAAACTATATGTTAGCAAAAGATACAGTAGCATCTCGTTTAGAGACTGGTATTTCATTCACTGAGTTTAGTTACATGATTTTACAATCATACGACTTCTTAAACTTATACCAACACCATAATTGCCGCCTACAAATCGGTGGTAGTGACCAATGGGGTAACATTACAGCTGGTCTTGAATTAATCCGTAAATCAGAAGAAGATGCGAAAGCATTTGGTTTAACAATTCCACTTGTTACTAAATCTGACGGTACGAAGTTTGGTAAAACAGAAGGCGGCGCAATTTGGTTAGATCCAGAAAAAACAACTCCTTACGAGTTCTACCAATTCTGGATTAACACAGATGACCGTGATGTTGTTAAATACTTAAAATACTTCACATTCTTATCTCATGAAGAAATTCTTGAGCTTGAAAAGCAAGTAGCTGAAGCGCCAGAAAAACGTGCAGCACAAAAAGCATTAGGTTCTGAAATGACAAAACTTGTTCACGGCGAAGAAGCATTAGAGCAAGCAATTAAAATTTCAGCTGCATTATTCAGTGGTTCTGTAGCAGAATTGACTGCAAGCGAAATCGAGCAAGGATTCAAAGATGTACCATCTGTAGAACGTACTGCAGAAGATACAGTATTAATCGACTTACTTGTGGAAAGCAAAATCTCTCCATCAAAACGTCAAGCACGTGAAGATGTAACGAACGGCGCAATCTACGTAAACGGTGAGCGTACACAAGCATTAGACTACGTTGTAACAGAAAACGACCGCATCGAAGGTAAATTCACAATCATTCGCCGCGGTAAAAAGAAATATTTCTTAATTCGTTACTAATTAGAAACGAATATAAAACAAATAGTACCCCGAATTGTAGGCTGAAAAGTTTATGATTCGGGGTTTTTTATGTATGGATTTAAATCGCCGGATCTTTTCTTTTAAATAGAATATAAAGAATTAATATGAGCATATAAAGTAAACTAATTAGCATAACGATAAATGCCGCGGGATAAAATTTTGCTGCATATATAAAGAAATCGATTTGATAAATATCTTGGTAATTTGAGACAGTACCTTTAAAGTAATTGGTAAACTTAGCGCTATATTTCCATTCATCAGGATAATCTATTAAATTACTCCCCTGATACCAACTCATAAGTGCTGAAGTAATAAATAGCATACATGCACTACCTAACTGAACCATTTGGTTTATTGTCAAAAAGAATCCACCTCCTATTTTATGGTTATTATAGCGTGCCTTCGTATTCCTGTAACCTTTTTGTTGTAATCTCCTTTTCGAGTTCATACGGAAATCACATGTAAGCGGTATGATAAATGTATAACAACTAGAAAGGAGTGGTAAAACAAAATGTCACTAGAAGCGCTCATTATTTTTTCTTTGCTAAATGCGGGTCAGCTTGCAGAGAATTCGAAGGTAGATATACATAAAGAGCAGAAAGAT
The DNA here is from genome assembly GCF_054771475.1 of Bacillus sp. MN7755. NCBI lineage: Bacteria > Bacillati > Bacillota > Bacilli > Caryophanales > Bacillaceae > Bacillus > Bacillus sp. MN7755. The sequence goes on along the minus strand of NZ_BTRL01000017.1, from coordinate 225,956 downwards.
GCTTATGTATATGTTCAGAAAGAGGAAAATAAATAATTTTATTTTATATATAAACGAAAAAAGCCAATCCACAGGATTGGTTTTTTTTTCGGAGAGGTAATTTCTATCCTTGTAATTCAGTATTTTGTTTCTCGATTTTTTTAATGATCCTGAACCATTGTTAGGGAACGGGGTTTATCTGTTCTAATTCGTGTAACGACATAATGCTCCACCATGAATATTACTTCATCTTGTACTAATTCTTCTAATAGCATTTTTATTTTTTTGAGGTTCTTTAAATGAAGAGGGATCGTGGTAAATTCTTCTTTCAAAACAAGTAGCTTCTTTTCTCATCTGTTTTTTGTACTTACCCATTTCTATACACACACCAGCTTTTTTATTTTTGGCCTAATTATATGTGTTTTATAAAATAAAAAAAGCCCAGGCCCCTTGATAAACAAGGTTCCTAAGGCTTTTAATAATACTCTTTTCAGAGTACCGAGATTAACGAGAGTAGAACTCTACGATTAATGCTTCGTTGATTTCAGCTGCTAACTCAGAACGCTCAGCGTGACGAGTGTAAGTAGCTTCTAATTTATCAGCATCGAAAGTTAAGTATTCTGGTACGAAGTTGTTAACTTCGATCGCTTCTTTAACAACAACAAGGCTGTTAGATTTTTCGCGAACGCTGATAGTTTGACCAGGTTTTACACGGTAAGATGGGATATCTACGCGAGATCCATCAACTGTGATGTGACCGTGGTTTACTAATTGGCGAGCTGCACGACGAGTGCGAGCTAAGCCCATACGGTAAACTAGGTTGTCAAGACGAGCTTCAAGAAGGATCATGAAGTTTTCGCCGTGCTTACCAGGCATTTTACCTGCTTGGTCAAATGTGCGACGGAATTGACGCTCAGTCATGCCGTACATGTGACGAAGTTTTTGTTTCTCTTGTAATTGTAAACCGTATTCTGAAAGTTTCTTACGTTGGTTAGGACCGTGAGGACCTGGTGCGTAAGGGCGTTTTTCTAATTCTTTTCCTGTGCCGCTTAGAGAGATTCCAAGACGACGAGACAGTTTCCAAGCTGGACCTGTATAACGAGCCATAGTTGACTCCTCCTTTAAAAATGTTTTTATTTACGTAAAATAAAAACAGACGTAATCGATATTTACGGGCATTTTGTTTTCATGTACCTTCGCTCCAGCAGCAGGGAGTTACGAGATACACCTCCGTAGAGGAACAAAATACAAACGATAAACTCACATTACAAGGCTGCCTTTTTATTTTACACAAACGCTATTATATCTTTTACCCAGAGTTTCGTCAAGCGAGTACGTTTTTGTTTTATGCATATAAATTTTGGAAATTAACAAGAAGGAATTTAAAACGATATAAAAGAAGAGATAGAAACACAAATAAAACGCTTACATAAAATATGGTAAAAACGTTCATCAAATTTTTGTTGATGAATATGCGGCAGTAAAAACATAAAAGGGGATGTTTTTATGAAAAAGAAGCATATGGAGACAGCGTTAATTCATCACGGTTATAAATCTGAGGAACATAAAGGAAGTTTAACACCACCTTTATTTCAAACGTCTACATTTACATTTGAGACTGCACAGCAAGGTGAGGCGAGTTTTGCGGGAGTAGATCCATCTTACATTTACTCAAGACTTGGAAATCCAACTGTAAAATTATTTGAAGAACGTATGGCGGTGTTAGAAGGAGGAGAGGAAGCACTTGCTTTCGGATCCGGTATGGCAGCTATTTCAGCAACTTTAATTGGTTTTCTAAAGGCTGGAGATCATATTATTTGTTCAAATGGATTATATGGGTGCACGTACGGTTTTTTAGAAGTGTTAGAAGAAAAATTTATGATTACGCATTCTTTTTGTGATATGGAAACAGAGGCTGATATTGAAAATAAGATTCGCCCAAATACAAAGCTTATTTTCGTTGAAACACCGATTAATCCGACAATGAAATTAATTGATTTAAAACAAGTGATTCGGGTTGCAAAGCGAAATGGCTTACTTGTCATTGTTGATAATACGTTTTGTTCACCTTATTTACAAAGGCCGCTTGAACTCGGCTGTGACGCGGTTGTGCATAGTGCGACAAAGTATATCGGGGGTCACGGTGATGTTGTAGCAGGGGTAACGATTTGTAAAACGAAAGCGTTAGCTGAAAAAATTCGCCCGATGCGAAAAGATATCGGCGGTATTATGGCGCCGTTTGATGCGTGGTTATTGTTACGTGGATTAAAGACGTTAGCGGTAAGAATGGATCGTCATTGTGATAATGCAGAAAAAATTGTGTCGTTCCTAAAAAATCATGATGCGGTAGAAGGTGTTTGGTATCCAGAAGGGGAACTAGCATCTCGCCAAATGAAACGGGGCGGCGGTGTGATTTCTTTTTCAGTAAAAGGCGGGAAAGAAGAGACGCAAGCGTTTATCAATGACCTTCACTTTATTACAATTGCGGTAAGTTTAGGAGATACAGAAACGTTAATTCAGCATCCAGCGACGATGACGCACGCTGCGATTCCAGCTGAGCTAAGACAAGAAATGGGCATTTATGATAATTTAATACGTTTATCTGTCGGTTTAGAATCATGGGAGGATATTGCTTCTGATTTAGAGCAAGCGTTAAAGAACATATCTACGGTCAATCAATAAAAAAGAGCTAGCTATCGGTTTTGTACGTGATGTACTAAATCGATAACTCGCTCTTTTCCTTTTACATATGTGTTAGGAGTGTTTCCACAAACTTTTCTAAATAGCGCTGATCTACTTCGTCAAAACGATTTTTTTCAGGGCTATCGATATCAAGTACACCGATGACAGTTCCTTCTTTTACAATCGGTACGACGATTTCTGAATTTGAAGCACTGTCGCAAGCGATATGTCCTGGGAATTGGTGAACGTCTGCTACAAGCTGCGTTGTTTTCGTTTCAGCTGCAACGCCGCAAACGCCTCGTCCAAATGGGATGCGTACGCAAGCAGGCATTCCTTGGAATGGTCCAAGAACAAGCTGATTTCCTTCTGTTACGTAAAAGCCAACCCAATTCACACGATCTAAAAATTGGTTTAATAATGCGGACGCATTTGATAAGTTTGCGACTACGTTTGATTCGCCAGTTAATAATGCATCCAGTTGTTTAATTACTGTCTCATATTGCTCTTCACGAGATCCTGCATAACTTTCTTTAGTAAACATGGAAACAGCTCCTTTTTTATCGAGATGTGTAAAATATTAGCAAAATACGATGTATTTCACATGACTTTGTCGATAGAAAATTAAAGGAATTTGTCTTAAAAGTCAAGAAATTTAAACTATAGCTGTTCAGTGAGAGGAAGTGAGCGCATGAAACAGACGAAACAAAAAGTAATTGATGCGGCAATATCGTTGTTTAATACGAAAGGTTATGATGGAACCTCGGTGCGAGACATTGCAAAGCGAGCGGATGTGAATGTAGCGAATATTTCATATTATTTTGCTGGAAAGCAAGGTTTATTAGAACGGCTTATTACTGATTTTTTAGAAGGATATATTCATGTGATTGAAGTGTCGTTTGAACAGAGAGAGTATTTGTCAGCTAAAGATGTGATGGTGCAAATGGTGCGCGGAATTTTACGATATCAATTTGAAAATAGGGAACTGACACGTTTCTTCTACCGAGAGCTTTCGCTTGATACGACATTAATTCGTGAAGTGATGACCGTTTATTTTTCTAAAGAAAGATATTATATAGAGCAAATAATTAGACAGGGACAAATGAAGCAAGAATTTAGAAAGGTATCTTTTACAATGTTTATGACGCAATTAAAAGGCATGATGAATATGCCGTTTTTATATCCGCAATATATATCGGAAGTACTGCATTCTTTTCCGTCTGAAACATTTTTCTTAGAAATGTACACGAAAGAAATTGAACAATGGATGGAACAAACATTATGTATAACGAATATGTATTATGAATTGCCAAGAGCCGTTCATATGTGAAGAATCCCCACCTAACGAACTGAGGTGGGGATTCTTGTGATTTCTTTTCTTTGCCATAAATTGTTGCATAATAGCGCGATAATTGTTAATGAGGCTCCGGCCACTTCAATTTTGTCGACTGTATAACCTCGAAAGATGGAACCGATAAGTGCAAGGACAGGAACTAAATTCATAAATAATATGCCGTTAATAGATGAAATATAGCGATTTCCTGTGTTCCAGCAAAATACAGCGATAACCCCTGCAATAATCGACATATATAAGAGTTCAAAACGAACGCTCATAATTGTAGAGAGTGACGGTACAGTAACGACGTTTGTGTAAGTGAAGAAAGTGACAATAACGATGAGTGAAATTGAGCCGAATAAACAAGTTAACGTCGTATATCGAAGTGGTGACCAAGATTGAAAACGAGCACCACCGTTCGTGTAAATGACCCAGCAAGTAACGCCGCATAGCATAAGTATATTTGTTGAGACGTGACTGGCAGCTCCAAATAATAAGTGAATATTTCCTTTTGAAATGACAAGCATAACACCGATTAGTGCAACGAACATACAAAGGAATGTGTAGTTTTGTGGGCGTTTGTTTTTTGTTATCCCCTGCAATAATAAAGCGATGAGTGGCATAAGAGACTGAATCATAGCCGCATGGATGGCTCCAGAAGGTCCGGCAAGTTGTTGTCCGTAGAAAACGAGAAAACCATATCCAGCGAAACCGACTGTTCCGTAAAAGAATAACGAAAGTGTTCTCTTTTCTAAGCGGAGCGACTGTGTCCCTTCGGTAATTAATAACAGAATAAGAAAAATAATAGCTGCTGATCCGTATCGGATAGTTGTGAAGAAGAACGGATCGATAAACTGTAAGGCGTTTGCCATTACAGGAAACATAAATCCCCAAGCCGTTACGGCAAGTAAGCATAGGAGGGATCCGAGTAGCATTTGTTTTTTGTTCAAGAGTATCTTTCCCCTTTACATTTCGTTATAGTAAGTTGATGAAATAAGTATAAAGAGTAATTGTTTATAGAAGGAAATACCGATTTCTTATGACAGTTATAACTTTTTGTTAGAGGTGTGTACGATGGATTTAGAGGCAGTACGATCGTTTATTGAAGTAAAGAACACGCGAAGTTTATCAAAGGCAAGTAAGCTTTTACATATTTCTCAGCCGGCGCTTAGTAAACAAATTCAAAGGTTAGAAGCGGATTTAGAGGTTACTTTACTCAAGCGTTCCGCGCAAGGAGTCGAATTAACAAGTGCTGGAGAGTTATTTATAACAAGAATGTTACCGGTTTTGGAACACATACATGAAGTGAAAGCCGAAATGAAGAAGTTTCAAGAGAAGCGGAGCATTTCTATAGGCATATTGCCAAGTTTAGCAGCACATTACATATCAAAATGTAAAGATATATTAGGTGACGGGTTCGAAGTAGAATGGAAAATTGAGCATACGAAAGTACTAATGGGACTCTTTAAAGAACGGAAGATTGAAGCGATGTTCATTGATTCAGTAGTAGAAGGCGCTACATGTATAAAAGAAATGCGAGAAGAAAAAATTGTTTGTGTCGTTTCAAATGATCATCTTTATAAAGAAAAAACAGTAATCCGAATGGAAGATTTGCAAAATGAAAAGTTAATTGTATATCCAGAAATCTGTGATGTAAGGAAAATGATTACGAATATGTTTCAAGGGATAGGTGCGAAACCAATCATTGCATTTGAAAGTTCTTATGCAGAACCGATGCTTGCGATGGTCGGTGCTGGACTTGGTATCACGTTACTTCCAGAAATGTCAGTAGAGCAAGCGATAAAGCAAGGGAATGTACATGCGATTTCTATTGAGCCACCACTTGTGCGTAAAATTTATTTCGCATCTCATATGGAAGAAGGACCTTTGTCCCGCTATTTGCCGGGCAGTAAGACCCCACCTCAAAATTCAGCGAAAGCAAAGAAGTTAGGTGGGGAATCAACTGCCCGTAAAAGCCCGATTGGTGAGGGCTAATAATCAGTGGGCGGGAAACAACCCCATTGATTAAAGTTTCACTTTATTGCATTCATTTGATGATGAGAGATAATCCAAATAGAATATTGAGAAAGATTACAATTGCATTGAAAGAAACATGAAATTTTAAAAAAACTAGGTCAAAAACAAGCCATTACATGGTATGATTAGTACATTGTTAGTTGTTAAATATAGGGGAATTCCCTTTTTATACATAATGCCTTCCATTTCATAAACGGAACGGACAAAAAAAGAGATATAACTAGGAGGCTTTTTTGCATGGATTCTATCCTGACGATCGTTATCATTGTAGTAAGCTCTATTCTAGTGCTGCTCATGATAGAGCTTGTGATAAGAAATCGTTCATATAAAGATATTGAAGCACTTGAGCAGTGGAAACAAGAGATAAAAGATAAACCTGTGGCAGATGAACTAAAGCGGGTAAAAGATTTAAATATGACGGGTCAAACAGAAGAACTGTTTGGTAAATGGCGTGAAGAATGGGATGAAATTGTATCAACAACCCTTCCGAAAGCTGACAAAGATTTAGCGCAAGCGCGAAAATTCGCCTCGCAATTCTCCTTCCGAAAAGCAAAGCATGCGATGAATGAATCCATAAGTGGTTTAGATGATGCTGATAATCGTATTACAGACATTTTAAATGAATTACAGCAATTGTTAGAAAGCCATGAAAAAAATAGCTCGGAAATTGAAGAGTTACGTGATACATATCGTAGTATGAAGAAGAGTGTTCTTGCTCATAGACATATGTATGGAGCAGCAGAGCAGAAAATTGAAGAGATGCTAGATGCTGAATCTAATAAATTTAAAAGCTTTGAAGAGGCAACAGATAATGGTGACTATTTAAAAGCGAGAGAAATTGTTATTAGTTTGGAAGAAGGTTTAGCAGATTTAGAAATCATTATTCACCAAATTCCAGATTTATTGGTAGAGTGTCAAGCGACGTTACCAGTTCAGCTGGAAGACTTATTACACGGACATAACGATATGGTAAGACAAGGTTATGTATTAGAGTATTTGGAAATCCCTAAAGAAGTTCGCGATATGACGACACAACTACACACATGTTTAATGGATATACAGGAGCTTCATATAACGGAAGCGACTGAAAAAGTAGAAAACTTAAAAACGCGTTTAGATGGTTTCTATGATCAGCTGGAGCAAGAGGTGCATGCGAGACATTATGTGGAGCAAAAAACACTTTCTGTTTATGAAGATTTAGAAGAAATTCGCACTGAAACGATTGAAACAAAAGCAGAAACACAACTTGTGAAACAAAGTTATCAGTTACAAGATAAGGACATTGAGTCTCAAAAAGTAATTGAAAAGCAAATGCACATTTTAACGAAACGTTTTGAAATGCTACAATTACGCGTTGCTGAACAAGATATTGCCTTCTCTATTATTCGTGAGGAATTAGAAGAGGTTTATGAGCAATGTGAAACATTGAAAGTACTTCATGCAGAATATAAAGAAATGCTGCAAACGATGCGTAAAGAAGAATTTGAAGCGCGTGAGAAATTACAAGAAATGCGAAATACCATTTTCGAAACGAAACGATTTATGCAAAAGTCGAATTTGCCAGGCCTTCCAGAGAGTATTATGGAAGATTTAAAAAGAGGACAAATGGCAATGCAAGCTGTATATGATCAATTAGAAGTGAAGCCATTAAATATGAACGCTGTAAATAGCAGTTTAGAAGAAGCATACACAACTGTTAATGGTGTAGCTGAAATGACAGAAGAGTTAATTGGACAAGCGTATTTAGTTGAAAAATTAATTCAATACGGTAATCGTTACCGTAGTCATGATGAGAGTCTTGCAGAGAGCTTAAATTATGCGGAGAAATTATTCCGTGAATATCAATACGATGCAGCTTTAGAACAAGCGGCTTCTATACTAGAGCAGCTTGAACCTGGCGTTGTTCAAAAAATAGCTGAATATGTAGACAATGAACAAACCCTTTCATAAAGGGTTTGTTTTTTTGTGTAATTTTGAGGGCGATGTTGCTATAATGAATAGCGGAATACAGTAAGGTTATTTGTTTTAAAATAAAGTGAAACTGTAATCAGTGTGGGCATCCTCGCTAATTATTGTCCTTCACAATCGGGATAAAATGGAACCTTTGAGTAGTCTTAGCGTAATTACACGTATTTGTGATATGATTATATGATGTGATAGCGCTGAAAGGGGAAGAACGATGATCTATTTTGATAATAGTGCGACGACGAAGCCATATCCAGAAGCCCTCCAATCGTACGTAACGGTTGCTGGAAAATATTTTGGAAACCCTTCTTCTATTCATTCGCTTGGAGGAGAGGCAGAGCGTCTATTAACACAATCAAGAACGATTGCAGCGCAGCTTCTTCACGTTAAACCTTCTGAAATTATTTTCACATCAGGTGGAACGGAAGGGAATAACCTTGCGATTAAAGGGATAGCGATGAGGAATCGTTCGCGCGGTAAACATATCATTACAACGAATATTGAACACGCGTCTGTGTTTGAAGCATATAAACAGTTAGAAGATCTCGGTTTTGATGTAACATATTTACCGGTTAATGAGCATGGTGTTGTATCGGTAGAGGATGTAAAACGAGCACTTCGTGAAGATACGATTCTTGTGTCAATTATTCACGTGAACAACGAGACTGGAGCGATTCAGCCTGTTGTTGAAATTGGAACGTTATTATCGAATTATCCGAAAATAAGATTCCATGTGGACCATGTACAAGGGATAGGAAAAGTACCGCTTGATTTATACGCTTCTCATATTGATCTTTGCTCAATATCTGGACATAAATTCCACAGTGTAAAAGGAACAGGTCTGCTTTATATACGTGATGGCGTAAGGTTAGATCCAATTTTATCAGGTGGTCAACAAGAGCTGAAGTATCGCTCTGGCACAGAGAACTTACCTGGCATTGTAGCGATGGTGAAAGCACTTCGCATGACAATGGAACAAGTGAAAGAAAAGGTAGCTCATTTGCAAAGTTTACAAGCAGAGCTTGTCCGTTTCTTTAAAGAGATGGAAGATGTAACGATCAATACGTCGCTTGCATATGCAGCACCGCACATTTTAAATGTATCATTTGTTGGTTTAAAACCAGAAGTGGTCGTTCATGCTTTAGAAGAACACGGTGTATATGTATCGACGAAGTCTGCTTGTTCTTCAAAAGCGAATGAAGTGAGCAGAGTGTTAGTGTCAATGGGAGTACCGCATGCCGCTGCTGCAAGTGCGATTCGTATTAGTTTGGCACCAGAAAACACGATGGAAGAAGTAAAACAATTTGAAGGTATTGTGAAACAAACAATGCCAAAATTATATGAAGTGATGAGGTAAAGGAATATGATGACATATGAATATATTTTAGTTCGTTACGGAGAGATGACGACTAAAGGTAAGAACCGTTCTAAATTCGTAAGCACATTAAAAGATAACGTGAAGTTCAAACTGAAAAAGTTCCCAAATATTAAAATCGATGCAACACATGACCGTATGTACATCCAATTAAATGGTGAAGATCATGAAGCGATCTCTGAAAGATTGAAAGATGTATTTGGTATTCATAAGTTTAACTTAGCGATGAAAGTACCATCAGAATTAGAAGATATTAAAAAAGGTGCATTAGCAGCTTTCTTACAAGTAAAAGGCGATGTGAAAACATTTAAAATTACTGTACACCGTTCTTATAAGCATTTCCCAATGAGAACGATGGAATTATTACCTGAGATTGGTGGACACATTCTAGAAAATACAGAAGATATTACAGTAGATGTTCATAATCCAGATGTAAATGTACGTGTAGAAATTCGCAGTGGTTATAGCTACATTATGTGCGATGAGCGTATGGGAGCTGGCGGTTTACCAGTTGGCGTTGGCGGAAAAGTAATGGTACTTCTTTCTGGTGGTATCGATAGCCCGGTAGCAGCTTACTTAACGATGAAACGCGGCGTATCTGTGGAAGCAGTTCACTTCCATAGCCCACCTTTCACAAGTGAGCGCGCGAAACAAAAAGTAATTGATTTAGCACAAGAGTTAACGAAATACTGTAAACGTGTAACACTTCACCTTGTTCCATTTACAGAAGTGCAAAAAACGATTAATAAAGAAATTCCATCTAGCTATTCAATGACAGTTATGCGCCGTATGATGATGCGTATTACAGAGCGTATCGCAGAGGAGCGTAATGCACTTGCAATCACGACTGGTGAAAGTCTTGGACAAGTAGCAAGCCAAACATTAGATAGTATGCATACGATTAACGAAGTAACAAACTATCCAGTTATTCGTCCGCTTATTACGATGGATAAATTAGAAATTATTAAAATTGCTGAAGAAATCGGCACATATGAGATTTCAATTCGTCCGTACGAAGATTGCTGTACAGTATTCACACCAGCAAGCCCAGCGACGAAGCCGAAGCGTGAAAAAGCGAATCGTTTTGAAGCGAAATATGATTTCACACCATTAATCGATGAAGCTGTAGCGAACAAAGAAACAATGGTATTGCAAACAGTAGAAGTAGTGGCGGAAGAAGAAAAATTCGAAGAACTTTTCTAAAACCATAAATTACCATATCTAAACCGTGTATGAAGTCATGTTATTTATCACACTCTATACTCACAAGGAGGTGATATAACATGGCACGTAGCACAAATAAATTAGCGGTTCCTGGTGCTGAATCAGCATTAGACCAAATGAAATACGAAATCGCTCAAGAGTTTGGTGTTCAACTTGGAGCGGATGCAACATCTCGCGCTAACGGTTCTGTTGGTGGCGAAATTACTAAACGTCTAGTTTCACTAGCTGAGCAACAATTAGGCGGTTTCCAAAAATAATCCCATATACGATGGCTTAGAAAGAGCGGGTTCTCCCGCTCTTTCTTTTTTGTGTTGTGTCGCTATTTGTCGGTAAGTCGATATCCTTTGTCGAAACGTCGATATATTCAATTTTTCGTTGATATATTCCAAGTTGTGTTCGATATATTTAAAAAATCGTCGATACAATTTCATTTACCAATTCGACAGAACTAAAAAATTTGTCAAAAGAAGAGGGTTCAAAATAGACAGAAAATTCTTTATTATATAAGGGAGGCATAAAAAAAGGAGGATGTTTATGAAGAGAGAACAATTGTTGGCACCGCCGTCTTATAATTTAGTTTCTGAAATAGAGAAATATACAGGTGATAAAGAGAAGCTTGCTTTAATTTGGCAAGATGATAAAGGGAATAGAAGAGAAGTTACATACGCTGAGTTAATGCAAGGTGCGAATAAAATTGGAAACGCTTTTATAAAGAGTGGTCTGCAAAAAGGGGACAAGCTCCTCATTATGATGCCGCGTTTAATTGAAGCGTACATGACGTATATCGCAGCGATTAAAGCAGGATTTGTCGTAATTCCAAGTTCGGAAATGTTGCGTAAAAAAGATATTGAATATCGAATCGGGCATGGTGAAGTAAAGGCAATTGTAAGTTATGAGCCGTACATTGGCCAGTTTGATGATATAGAAGTGATGGAATCTCTTCAAAAATTCGTTCTGAGCGAGCAGTCAGTAGATGGATGGATCAATTTAAAAACAGCGTTAGAAACAGAAAGTGACATGTTAGAAATGGCGAAGACAGATAAAGAGGACATGGTCTTTTTATCTTACACGTCAGGAACGACAGGAAATCCAAAAGGTGTTGTTCATACGCATGCGTGGGCATACGCTCATTTACGTACGAGCGCCCCAAATTGGCTTGGAATTGAAGAGAATGATGTTGTATGGGCAACGGCTAGTCCAGGCTGGCAAAAGTGGATTTGGAGCCCATTTTTAGCAACTCTAGGCTCTGGGGCAACAGGATTTGTATACAACGGTAAGTTTGAACCGAAAACATATTTAAATTTATTAAATGATAATAAGGTGAATGTGCTTTGTTGCACGCCGACTGAGTATAGATTAATGGCAAAAGTAGAGAATTTAAGTGAGTATAATTTAGAAGCGTTACATAGCGCTGTATCCGCAGGTGAGCCGTTAAATAGAGAAGTCATTGAGACGTTCCAAAAACACTTTGATATTACAGTAAGAGACGGCTATGGGCAAACGGAAAATACATTACTTGTTGGTATAATGAAAGGGATGGATATTAGACCAGGATCAATGGGGAAACCAACGCCAGGCAACCACGTTGATATTGTAGATGAGGAAGGTATGCCGGTAAAGGTAGGAGAAGTTGGTGATATTGCAGTTCACATTGAAACACCAGCCCTCTTTAAACAATATTATAAAGACGATGAACGCACAGCGATGCAATTTCGCGGTGATTATTATATTACCGGTGATAAAGCGAAGAAAGATGAAGATGGCTATTTCTGGTTTGAAGGGCGCGGTGACGATATTATTATTAGCTCTGGTTATACAATCGGTCCGTTTGAAGTAGAAGATGCGCTTGTAAAACATCCTTATGTAAGAGAGTGTGCGGTTGTCGCAAGCCCTGATGAAATTCGCGGAAGTGTCGTGAAGGCATTTATTGTATTAAGAGAGAATATAGAAAAGAACGAAGAAACATTAATTCCAATACTCCAACAACACGTCAAAGAACTCACTGCACCATATAAATACCCTCGCAAAATTGAATTTATAGATGAACTACCAAAAACAATTTCTGGAAAAATTCGCCGTATTGAACTTAGAAAACAAGAGATGGAGCTACCCTCAAAATAATTTTGAAAACAGTGAAGGAAATAGTTGAATAAAATGGAAAACAATGATAATATAAAAACGAACACAAGTTCGATTTTATAAACTTAAAAAAGAGGTGTCCGTATGATTTTAGGTATTAATCCTTACTTAGTTTTAGATGGTAGTGGGCAAGAAGCTGTACAGTTTTATAAAGATGCGTTAGACGCAAAAGTAGAAGTCATGCAAACTTTTGGTGACATGCCTGAAAATCCAGAATACCCGATTCCAGCTGAAGCGAAAGAGCGCGTTCTACATGCCACTTTAAAAGTTGGTAATACGGAACTTATGATTTCTGATACATTCCCAGGTCAAGGGCATGCAATTGGATCTCAAGTAACAATCGCAATTCAAATTAGTAACGCGGAAAAAGCGAAAGAAGTATTCGATAAGTTACAAGAAGGTGGAGAGGTTATCATGCCACTTCAAGAAACGTTCTGGAGCCCAGCATACGGACAAGTAAAAGATAAATTTAATATTGAATGGCAAGTTACAACGTCTACTACTGAACAAAAGTAATGTTTAGAAAAGCACCATGTTTTGAAATGGTGCTTTTTTTTATACAATAAAACAAAGGAGATGGGATATATGGGAGAAATTTGGTACGGCGGCATCATTTACACGATGAGGGAAGAAAATGAAAAAGTGGAAGCTATTTATGTTGAAAATGGCAGGATCGTTGATATTGGGAGTAAGGAAGAGTTAGAAAACCGATATGCTGCGATAGAATTGTACGATTTAAAAGGGAAAACAATGATTCCAGGTCTTGTTGATAGCCATATGCACCTTATTGGGCATGGAGAGAGGTTACTTCGTCTAGATTTATCAAATTGCACATCGTATAGTGACATGCTTACTCTCGTTCAGAAGCGAGTAGAAGAAGCACCAAAAGGCTCTTGGATTATTGGAGAAGGCTGGAATGAAAATAATTTTACAGATACGAAAGATGTTCATGCAAAAGATTTAGATGCGATTTCGAAAGAACATCCGATTTTATTAAAGCGCATTTGTCGCCACGTCACATGGGTGAATTCATACATACTGCAAGAAGCGAACATAACAGAAGCGACAAAAGATCCGAAGGGTGGAAGAATTGGCCGAGATTCATCCAATATGTTAACCGGGCTTTTATATGAACAAGGACAAGAATTAATAAAACATGTTCAGCCTGAAATTGATGAAGTCTACTTACAAAGCGCTTTGCAAACAGCGATTAAAGATTGTTGGCAATATGGACTCGTTGGTGGGCATACGGAAGATTTAAATTATTACGGTGGTTTTAGAAAAACGCATAATGCGTTTTCTCATGTTATAAAAGAAATGCCATTTAAAGCGCATTTGCTCGTTCACCATGAAGTAGCGCATGAGCGAAAAGAATATGAAAATGAACACTATATTGAATTTGGGGCGATGAAAATTTTTTCTGATGGCTCTTTTGGCGGAAGAACAGCTTTATTAAGTGAACCGTATGAAGATGCGAAGGAAACAAATGGGGTTGCAATCTTCTCGCGTGAAGAGCTTGCAGAGTTAGTGAAAAAAGCACGAGACTTACATATGCCAGTTGCGATTCATACAATCGGTGATTTATCGCTCCAGTATGTTATTGATGCACTTGAACTATATCCACCAGCAGACGGATTGCGTGACCGCATTATTCATTGTCAGCTTGCCCGTGAAGAGTTGATTGAAAGAATGAAAAACTTGCAAACCATTATTGATATACAACCAGTCTTTCTTTCATCGGATTTTCCATCAGTCATTGAAAAACTAGGCGAGCATCGTCTTCGTTATGCGTATGCTTGGAAGACGTTACTGGAAGCAGGATTACACTGTAACGGTGGCTCAGATGCTCCAATTGAACAAGTAAATCCATTTCTAGGCATATATAGCGCTGTTACACGTAGAAGTTTTATTGACGGCGTATGTTATATGCCAGAAGAAAGATTAACGGTATATGAGGCTGTTTCTTTATTTACAACAGGGAGTGCCTATGCAATCGGAAAAGAAGCGAAGCGAGGGCAGATTACAAAAGGATATGAAGCAGACTTTACGATAGTAGACCGAAATATTTTTGAAATAGAAGCAGAAGAAATAAAAGAAGTACAAGCAGAAATGACTGTAATAGATGGCCGGATCGTCTATAGAAAAGATGAGTGAAAATATATCAGCGATTTTCGGAATATATCGACCGCAACTTGAAATATATCAGCGATTATTGGAATATATCGACCACAATCCGGAATATATCAGCGATTATTAAAGTATATCGACTTACCGACAAGAAATGACAAGAATAGTGACTGATAGCGAGAGAAATAAATAACCGCCGAATTATGGAATTCCATAATTCGGCGGTTATTTTCATGCTATAAAAACGTTCTCTGTACTTTTTCCCAGAAAGAATTGTTTTTTAGTTTAACTGTTTTAATTTGTTTATCGCTTAAGCGTACAACAGCTTTTTCCACTTGTTTAATGCTGAGCGCTTCATTATCCATACCGATAACAGGATAATCGTTACCGTCTGGTCTTAGTTTTAAAGTTAATGTACGTTCGTGATTTAAAATGAACGGTGAACCAAGTGTACGGTATGTGTTGTTATTTAAAGATGCTAATTCACTTACTTGGAAGCAAGGGATGAGCGGATCAACAACTGCACCGTGCAATGATTTATTGTAAGCTGTACTTCCTGTTGGGGTAGAAACAACTAAACCGTCACCTCTAAATGTTTCGAAATATAAATCATCAACGTGAACGTCTACAACGAATGTTTTAATAATGCTAGAACGTAATGAGAACTCATTTAAACAATGGAAAGATGTACCGTGATCTACATCTACCTGAATTGTTGGATATTTTCGCACTTCAATTTCATTTTTTGTAATTTCTTGAAGGGCTGTATCAATGTGATCAAGGTGGAAATCGCAGTAGAACGAAATTTCATCTTTCGTAGAAATCCCTGCGTATAAACAATCTTCTCTAAAACCAGTTTTACGAACGGCTTGTAAGAAAGTTGCATCATCTCCAACACTGACGATAGCGTTTGCATTTTTTGGATGATCTAATATGGTAAATCCATTCTCTTCTAAAATACGATAGATTGGTTTCATTTTTTCAACGAGCGTTGCTTTGTCATCACCATAAAAGAAAAATAAATTGCGACGATCTGCCATTATGTATCCCTCCACTGCAGTTAAATTTTCTGTTTTTCGTGCTACATATCATTAGAGTCCGTTCTCGATGATATGTTCAAATAATATATTTCGATATAAATTGTCAAAATACCTTTTTATTTTTAGAAAAATTTTTATATTCAATCTTATGGAACTCTGTTTAATGATGAATAAAGTTGTCGATAATGGGTACGGAGTGAAAGGATGATACGTATGAAGTGGCTCGCAATTGGAATAATAATTCTTCTCCTTTTTATTTTGTTTATACTATTGTCGAAAATAAAGCTTAAGGTGACATTTTTATATTCAGAAATGGAAAAGCAATGTTTGCTTCAAGTGAAAATATGGATGATTCGATATACATTTGATGTGTTGGAAAGAATTGAAAAACAGCAGAAGAAAACAGGACAAAAAATCGAAAAAGCTGAAGAGGACGGCGGACTAGATAATAAAATTATGGCACAACTTGATAGCATTGGGGAACTGATAAAAAAGCTTCAAGAAGTTCATACTATTGTTAAAGATTTTCTCAAACGAGTGAAAATCAATGGTTGGAAATGGCATACGCAAATTGGAGCAGGCGACGCAGCTAGTACTGGAATTGTCACTGGATATGCATGGGGGACAAAAGGAATGGCTGCTGGAGTTGTAGGACAATATATGCATATTGTCGACGTACCAGAGTTTGAAATTACTCCTGTTTTTCAAGGGAAAGGATTTGCATCAAGATGTGAGTTAACAGCATCTTTTCGTATATTCCGTACTATAAAAACAGCGGTGAAATTACTCGTGTTTATGAGAAGACAAAGATCTGGTACGACAGAAAAATCTGTTCAAGCATAGGGGGGATATAGAATGGACCATCCAATTCAAGGTTTAATGACAACTGCAATGCAGCATTTAAAACAAATGACTGATGTAAATACAATTGTTGGTGACCCAATTAAAGCGGCAGATGGAAGTGTAATTCTTACTGTTTCGAAAGTTAGTTTCGGATTTGCTGCTGGTGGAAGTGAATTTGGTAAAGTAGAACATTCAGGCCGTCATCCATTTGGCGGGGGAAGCGGTGGAGGAGTTTCTATTAATCCTGTTGCTTTTCTTGTTATAAATGGAGAAGGTGTAAAAGTGTTGCATTTAGATAAGCAAACACATGTCATCGATAAAATAATTGAATTAGCGCCACAAGCTGTTGATAAAGTGAAGGAAATGATGGATAAACGAAAAGAAGACGATCCTGAATTTCAAATTTAACGAACAAAGAAGCTAATCAATAGATTAGCTTCTTTAATTTTTTTGTAAATAAAGCGATTTTATTTGCATTATCGATAGGGACAAACTATCATTTACATTGTACATATTTTGTTTAAATAAGGGAGGATTCTCAAGTGGCAAACGTAACTTTTAAAGGTAATCCAATGACTTTAGTTGGAACAGAAGTTAAAGTTGGCGATCAAGCGCCAAACTTCCAAGTATTAGCAAATGACTTATCTCCAGTAAGTTTAGAAACATACAAAGGCGAAGTAAAATTAATTAGTGTTGTACCTTCAATCGACACAGGTGTGTGTGATGCACAAACACGTCGTTTTAACCAAGATGCAGCAGGTATTGAAAACGCAAAAGTATTAACAATTAGCGCTGATTTACCATTCGCTCAAAAACGCTGGTGTGCAGCAAACGGTTTAGAAAATGTTGTTACACTTTCTGACCACCGCGACCTTTCATTCGGTGAAGCTTACGGCTTAGTAATGAAAGAACTTCGTTTACTTGCTCGTGCAGTATTCGTAGTAGATAGCAATGACAAAGTAGTTTACGTAGAATACGTAAATGAAGGTACAAGCCATCCAAACTATGAAGCAGCATTAGAAGCAGCAAAATCTGCGAAGTAATGTGAAGAAAATGACCTCTTATAAAGAGGTCGTTTTTTCTCATATATTGCTGCGTAATGGTACCAATATATGAGAAAAAACGTTATATCATATATAATTAAAAGGGGAGCTCTTGACAGGAGGTCGCTTTTTCTTTTTGGAAAAAATCACTTTGTGGTATGATATAAGTTATGTGTAAAAGAGAGAAGGAGGAATGTACGTGAGTCAGACAGTGGAAACATTATTTTCTATTTTTGATTCTTCTGCGGTAGTTTTACGTAAAGAATTAGATGTAACATATTTAGAGGCGCTTGTAGAAACAGGGGATAACTTGTTTGAAGGAGCGATTTTACAAGAGGAATTATCCGAATCAGCAATTGAAAGGCTGAATCGTGAATATAGTACGTTTAATGAAGAAACATATAAAGGTGAAGAAATTCGTAAAGCATTTCAGTTAGCCATTTTAAAAGGAATGAAAGAAGGCGTACAAGCGAATCACGAAATGACGCCTGATGCAGTTGGTATGTTCATGAGCTACTTATTCCATAAATTTATGCAAGGGAAAAACGAAATCACTGTTTTAGATCCTGCAATTGGAACAGGTAACTTAATGATTACCGTATTTAATAGCGCCAAAGAAGAACTAACAATGAGTGGATTTGGTGTAGAAGTGGATGAAGTGCTAATTAAACTTGCTTTAGTAAATGCGAATTTACAAAAGCATGCAATCGAATTCTTCCATCAAGATGGACTAGCGCCACTTTATATCGATCCAGTTGATGCAGTTATTTCAGACTTACCGATTGGTTATTATCCAAATGAGATCGGTGCAAGTGAATATAAGTTAAAAGCAGATGAAGGAATGTCGTATGCACATCACTTATTTATTGAACAAAGTGTGAAACATACGAAAGAAGGCGGATACTTATTCTTCTTAGTACCAAACTTCATTTTTGAAAGTGATCAAGCACCAAAATTACATGCATTTATTAAAGAAACATGTTTTATTCAAGGACTATTGCAACTACCTGTTTCCATGTTTAAAAACGAGAAAAATGCAAAAAGTATATTTGTTCTCCAAAAGAAAGGCCCTAGTGTAACGATGCCAAAACAGGCGTTATTAGTGGAGTTACCTAAATTCTCCAACATGAAGGCGATGGAGGACATTATGGACCAATTAAATACTTGGTTTGCAACGCATAAATAAGGCCGGGTATATGTAACAGGGTTAGTAATTCATGTAGTACAGTTTTATATGATATGTCATATTTTTAAATATATACAAGATTTAACTGAATTTTTTTGAAATCTGTAATATATTTTTTTTCTTGGTGTTACAATTTTTTCACTTGAAATATATGTCGTACGATGTTTAAATTAAAATCGTGAGTATAAAATTTGCTAATGATGAAACGTTTTCATATTTAGTAAATTTAATTAGATAAAATCGAGCGGTTTGTGGAAACATCCACACAACTACCAAGAGAAAAAGGGGCGAAAGACTAGATGTCAAAAATCATCGCGATTAACGCAGGAAGCTCTTCCTTAAAATTCCAATTATTTGAAATGCCAAGTGAAACAGTATTAACAAAAGGTTTAGTAGAACGTATCGGTTTAGAAGATAGTATCTTCACTATTACTGTAGATGGCGAAAAACAAAAAGAAATTACAAACATTCCAGATCACGCAGTAGCAGTTAATATGCTTCTTAAAAAATTAACTGAAAACGGAATCGTTAAATCTCTAGACGAGATTGGCGGTATCGGTCACCGTGTTGTTCACGGCGGCGAAAAATTTGCTGACTCTGTTTTAATTACTGATGAAGTATTAGCTGATATCGAAGAATTAAGCGATTTAGCACCACTTCATAACCCAGCAAACATTGTTGGTATTAAAGCATTCCAAGAAGTATTACCAAACGTACCAGCAGTAGCAGTATTCGATACAGCATTCCACCAAACAATGCCGGAATCTGCATTCCTATACAGCTTACCATATGAGTACTATGAAAAATTCGGCATCCGTAAATACGGTTTCCACGGAACTTCTCATAAATACGTAACTGAGCGTGCGGCTGAACTATTAGGTCGTCCACTTGAAAGCTTAAGCTTACTTTCTTGTCACTTAGGTAACGGTGCAAGTATCGCAGCAGTAGAAGGCGGTAAATCTATCGATACTTCTATGGGCTTCACTCCACTTGCTGGTGTAACAATGGGTACACGTTCTGGTAACCTTGACCCTGCGTTAATTCCATACATCATGGAAAAAACAGGCCAAACAGTAGAAGAAGTAGTTAACGTATTAAACAAGAAGAGTGGTATGTTAGGTCTTACTGGTTACTCTAGTGACCTACGTGACATTATTGCGAAAGAAGAAGAAGGCGACCACCGTGCGAAAGTAGCACTTGATGTATTCGTAAGCCGTATCCACAAATACATCGGTTCTTACACTGCTCGTATGAAAGGTGTAGACGCAATCATCTTCACAGCTGGTGTAGGGGAAAACAGTGCAATTATTCGTGAGCGCGTATTAGAAGGCCTTGAGTACATGGGCGTATACTTCGACGTAAAACGTAATAACGTATTTGGTGAAGAAGCATTTATCAGCTTCCCACATTCTCCAGTAAAAATTATCGTAATTCCAACTGACGAAGAAGTTATGATCGCTCGTGACGTACTACGTCTTGGAGATATTGGTTAATATACTATATGAAAAGAAAGACGAGATCCTATAGGATTTCGTCTTTTTTCTGTTGGAGATATTTCAAAATTCCATTTGGATATAGTGCTTTCTCTTTTTGAATGAATGCTGTAACGGGAATCCATTTCGCATACGATACTGTTTGTTCATCTTGTATATTCACTTTTTCCATTTCATATAGTGATGTGTCTAATAAGCGTAAAGAATATAGCTGAATGATTTCATGACCAATTTCCTCATCTAGCTGAAAGATGTTTTCTAAGCAGCCTAAATAATTGGTGATTTCCACTTCTGTATGAAGCTCTTCTTTAAATTCACGAATAACGGTATGTGCTGATTGTTCACCAAGTTCAATTGAGCCGCCAAGAGGTCGGTAATACGTTTCATCGCCTGTATGATATTCTTGTACGAGAAGGCGACCGTGATGTGTGGCAAGACCGAATGCTTTTGCACGTGGATACATATAGAATCACTCCTTATTTATTTTGTATAAGGATGATTATAATGTATTGCTTGATAAAAAGTGTCGTGTATTTAAGCGTGCGGTCTAATTGAGATCCCATCAAATAAGTCATTCCAAAATCCTTCATTGTATTGGTATACATCCATAATAGGGCATTTTATAACGCAAATATTTTGTAATCCCCAATCTTCTTGGGTGACAGTTGTTACATCCGCAGGAATCAGTAATAGGACGGAGAATTTATGTTTGACTAGTTGAGATAAAATTTGTTCCAGAGATCGTGCTTCTTCGTATGTTCCTCCAGTCCGAATAAACAATATGGATTTTTCTATTTCAATTGTAGTTAGAAAACGAGTAATTCGATGCTCATAATTTAGCTTGATTTCTGAATAAGAAGGCCAAGAAGTTGGTGTGTTTACATCTGTTTTAAAATCGTGACAGGAATCGATTTCATATAGGTTGTCCCTTAGTCTTAATTTGGCAGCATCATCCCAAAATGAGATGAAGGATAAGTTTTCGAAATGTAAAAAACGGTCAAATCGATTTTGTAATAATAAGTTCACTTTTTCTAATGAAGGGCTTAACATAAAATCAATAACGCCAAAAAATGGTGATAATCCGAATTGATATAACGCCCAAGCAGGCCAACAGTTTTGTCCTAAGCTGAATACGGCATTATATTCTTTTTTTATATTGGATAGATTCATGTGATTCATCTCATCCTTTTTGTTAATATTTTATGCCATTAAAAAATGGTATGTGAATGAAGATAGACAAGCAAATTTGCAAAGAATAAGCGGAAATATGTTACAATAGAAAAAAATCGAACGAGGTGGTTGTTACGATGCGATCGAAGCGAGAACAAGCCATTTTAGACAATATAAAAGAATGGGAATTGCAATTAGTTGAGCAAGAGGCGACTGATTTTCAAAAAATGTTTGATAAATGGGTACATAATACAATTGCAAAATTGCCTGAGAAAAAACGAAAAGATTTTTTTACGAAAGCAGATGGATGGCTCTTTCATTTGCATGCATTGATCCAAAGTTCACAATCACAGTTAGATGCGCGTAATCGTATTTTAGGAACATCGAGATTATTTGATGAATCGATTGAGCAACTAGAAGATTTGAAAGCATTATCTATTGATCAATTAACATACATAGCAGAGCAGCAAACAGCACGTCATCGCCTATATTCATTCGTGCAAGGCGGAGCAACGGGTGCTGGAGGTTTATTATTATTAACGGCTGATTTTCCGGTTATGATCGCATTAAATGTGAAGGCTGTCCAACTTATTGCAACGTCATTTGGTCATGATGTGAACAAGCCTTATGAAATGATGCTTGCGTTAAAGGTATTTCATGCGTCATTACTACCAGGAAGACTTCAGCAATACGCATGGTACAATTTATTGCAAGAGCTAGAGCAAGAAGATTCATTCTTCTATGAAGGAGATGAAGCGGTGTTACAACCAGCTTCTACTGAAGTTATATTAAAACAAATTTTGAAAACATTTTCGATTTATGCTCTTCGTCGTAAATTATTCCAAGGTATTCCGGTAATTGGGATAGCAATTGGGTCTACAGTGAATTATCGTTTAACAAGAAACGTTACTGAATTTGCTAATAGATTTTATCAAGTGCGCCATATAGTCGAGAAAGAAAAAAGAGCATAAAAAAAGCGAGAGGCCGAAGCCTTTCGCTTTTTTAATTTGTTGCATGTTTTTTTGGCATTGGAACAGATACTGGTTGCTTTTCTGCTGTTTTTTCTGCTTTTGGATAATAAATTAAATCCAATGTTTTTGCCTGTATAGCAATCGAAAGAATAGTGAAAGCAATTTCTGTCCAATTTAAATAATATAATGAAAGCGCAAGAACAATCGCGTCAAAGACGAAGAAAATTTGCCCAATTGTAAAGCGAGTTCGTTTACTTATTACAATTGTTAAAATATCGTCTCCACCGGTTGCACCGCCAAATCGCAATATAAAACCGAGTCCAATACCAGCTAACGCACCGCCAACTATTGCAGCTACAAATAAATTATTTGATAAATCTACCGTAAATGGAGAATAATTTTCCATAAGAGAATAAAATACTCCGAATGAAATCGAACCTAGGAATGAATAACCAACCATTTTTCTACCTAAAAATGAAGCACACAGTAAAATAATTGGGATATCCATGATTACAGTTGAAATAGATGGTGAAATATCATAAAAATTTTGGATGAATAGTGCAATACCTACAAAGCCACCTTCTGTTAAGTGGTTTTGGAAGTGAATGTGATATAGCGCTGCTGCTAAAATAAATGAACCGATTAAAACCATAAAAACTTCTTTAATAATTTGTCGACTTTGGATGTTCCTCATCGTTATTCCTTCTTTCCGTAGTTAGTAGTCCTTTTTGTGTTGTAAACTAACTACGAGCTCACATGTAGCTTTCAGTTAGTTTACGAAAAAACTAACTACGCTATATGTCGCTGAAGAAATAACGAATAATCCTCTCGTCCATCAATTCTCCCTACCTTCGTTTTAGTTTAAGTCTTAAAAACGACTAAACAAAACGTGGAGTAGGATTCTTCATTTAGCAATCCTGCTCTTCTTTGTTTTGTTTAGTTAGTAACAATTAAGTCCTAAACAAAACGCTATGTGTAAGAAGAGTCTTTTTTTTGCCAAATTATCCTTCGGGCAATCATAATTTCCCCACTCTCGTATTTTTTTCGCTAGACTAAAGTATCTAAGCTGAAAAATACGCTACGTGTATGATTCGTCAATACGATGCCACATGCTCCTTCGAGCGATCATGATATCAAAATCCCTTCCTTCAAGATTTATATTATTATATCATACTTTCAAAAAATGTATGCGGATGGAAACCGACAATAAACGGAGGGAATCTACAAAAATTGTTATGTTTAAATATTTTTGTAGAAAAGCCTAAGTTATTTTGCTGAATTGGACAGTTTTTAACGGTTTGTCCAATAAGTAAGAAAAAATGAGTTTTATTCAGTTGTATCTTTTTCATCACTTTTATCTTTAAAAAACGCATCCCAGCTAATCACACTTAAAAAAGTTAAAGCGATAATAATGAAAGCGCGCATAAGCTTTAGACCTCCTTTTGTACATAGTATATGAATGATTCAATTCAGAATGTGTCATTTTTTTACAAGTCTTAACTATTATGAGAGTATATTAATATAGATAGATAAAGGAGAGATTGAAGGTATGCTAAAAGACATGTTCAAAAGAAAAGAATTAACATGCGTTTCATGTCAGAAAAAGATTCAATATGAAGAAGAGCTAGTTGCTTTTGTAAAACTGCCTAAGGAGAGAAATCTGTTGGTAGGTCCATTTGATGTATGTTTGGCAAAAACAGCACAAGAGATATATTGTAAATCGTGTTACGACAAAAAAGCATGACCCAAAGTAATTGAGGGGCATGCTTTTTTCATTGGTGTGCTTTTCCCTCAGATACATTTTGAGTGAGTCGATACCAAAGCCAAAGGTCATTAATGATGGAAGCGAAATCGGCAATTTCTGAATTAAGTTTGCAAGAAATTTCGAAGTCTTCTTCGTTATTTAAATGATGTTGCTTTGCATTTATATAGTGTTCCAGTTCTTTTATACGATCAGGGATTCTCCCGCGAATTTGTTCCCATTTTAATAAAATCGCATGTTGCATTTTTTCGGGGATATCTTCCCAGTCTTCTTGTAAATGTGGAATTTCAATTCCTAGATGTTCATTGTATAAGAAATACTTTTCCATAAGTTCACCCCCGTTTTCCTGCTTATATTGTACATAAAAACAGAAAGAAGTTCGACGAAATTGTTTGAAAAAATTTGAAAATGACTCTTGATACATTTTGTAAAAGGTGTTAAAGTGTGAATTATTATAAAAGAAAATGAATATTTATTCTTTAGGGGGATGCAAAATGGAGAAGAAAAAAGTGGTATTAGCATATTCCGGAGGTCTTGATACTTCCGTTGCAATTAAATGGTTACAAGAGAAGAATTATGATATTATCGCGCTTTGTTTAGACTTAGGGGAAGGTAAAGACTTAGCATTTGTAAAAGAAAAGGCACTTTCAGTAGGTGCAATTAAATCATATATGATTGATGTTCAAGAAGAATTTGCAAATGAATATGCATTGATGGCGATGCAAGCACACACGTTATACGAAGGGAAATATCCTCTTGTCTCTGCATTATCTCGTCCGCTTATTGCGAAAAAATTAGTAGAAATCGCAGAACAAGAAGGCGCGACTGCAGTTGCACACGGATGTACAGGGAAAGGGAATGATCAAGTCCGTTTTGAAGTTTCTATTCAAGCGTTAAATCCTTATTTAGAAGTAATTGCGCCTGTACGTGAATGGAAATGGTCACGTGAAGAAGAAATTGCCTATGCAAAAGAAAATAATGTACCAATTCCGATTAACTTAGATAGCCCGTTTTCAATCGATCAAAATTTATGGGGACGCAGTAATGAATGTGGCATTTTAGAAGATCCATGGGCAGCGCCGCCAGAAGATGCATATGAGATGACATTAGCATTAGAAGATACACCGAATAAACCAGAATTTGTAGAAATCGGTTTTGAAGCAGGCGTACCGACTACTTTAAATGGTACTTCATATCCACTTTCAGAACTTATTAAAATGTTAAATGCACTTGCTGGAAAACATGGCGTTGGACGTATCGATCACGTAGAAAATCGCCTTGTTGGTATAAAATCGCGTGAAGTATACGAATGCCCAGCAGCAATGACATTAATTACGGCGCACAAGGAACTTGAAGATTTAACACTAGTAAAAGAAGTAGCGCATTTTAAACCGATGATTGAGCAGAAAATAACAGAACTTATTTATAACGGTTTATGGTTCTCACCTTTAAAACAAGCGCTGAATGCTTTCTTACAAGAAACGCAAAAGAATGTAACAGGTACAGTGCGTGTGAAATTATTTAAAGGCCATGCGATTGTAGAAGGACGTAAATCTGAATACTCTTTATACGATGAAAAACTAGCAACATATACTGCCCAGGACGAATTTAATCATGATGCAGCTGTTGGATTCATTTCATTATTCGGTTTACCGACGAAAGTATACAGCCAAGTGAATCAAAAGAAGGTGGAAGCGTGAGCAAACTTTGGGGCGGACGTTTTACAGAAGAAGCGGAAGCGTGGGTTGAAGAGTTTGGAGCATCCATCTCCTTCGATCAACAATTAGTAAATCAAGATATAAAGGGAAGTATTGCGCACGTAACGATGCTAGCAAAGCAAGGCATCGTTACGAAAGAAGAAGCAGAGAAAATAAAGGCAGGGCTTCAGTATTTATTAAAAGAAGCGAAACAAAATAAATTGCATTTTTCAGTTGAAGCTGAAGATATTCACTTAAACATTGAAAAAATGTTAATTGAACAAATCGGCGAAGTAGGAGGAAAACTTCATACAGGCCGAAGCCGTAATGATCAAGTAGCGACTGATATGCATTTATATTTAAAAGAAAAAGTAGAACATATTATAAAAGCTACAAAACAATTGCAAACGGTTCTTGTTCATCAAGCAGAAAATAACATTGAAACCATTATGCCTGGCTATACGCATTTGCAGCGTGCCCAGCCAATTTCATTTGCTCATCATATTCTCGCTTATTTTTGGATGTTAGAGCGTGATGTGAATCGTTATGAAGATTCGTTAAAGCGTATTAACGTGTCGCCATTAGGAGCAGGAGCGTTAGCTGGTACAACATTCCCGATTGACCGAGAATATAGTGCGGAGCTTCTTGGATTTAATGGAATCTATGAAAACAGTTTAGATGCAGTAAGCGATCGTGATTTCATACTGGAGTTCCTAAGTAACTCATCCATGCTCATGATGCACTTATCACGCTTTTGCGAAGAACTTATTTTGTGGAGTAGCCAAGAGTTTCAATTTATTGAAATGAGCGATCAATACGCAACGGGAAGCAGTATTATGCCACAAAAGAAAAATCCAGATATGGCGGAACTTATTCGTGGTAAAACAGGCAGAGTGTACGGTAATTTATTTAGTTTACTTACAGTAATGAAAGGATTACCGCTCGCTTACAATAAAGATTTGCAAGAAGACAAAGAAGGAATGTTTGATACAGTAAAAACAGTAGAAGGCTGCCTTCATATTATGGCAGGCATGTTAGAGACGATGACTGTCAACAAAGAAAAGATGGGGCAAGCTGTGACGCAAGATTTCTCTAACGCAACAGAAATTGCTGACTACTTAGCAAACAAAGGACTCCCATTCCGTCAAGCTCATGAAATTGTTGGAAAGCTAGTGTTATACTGCACACAAAAAGGAATTTATTTATTAGATGTACCACTTGAAACGTATAAAGAAATGAGCTTGTTATTTGAAGAAGATTTGTATGAAGTTCTTTCACCGTATGCAGCTGTAAAGCGTCGTAACAGTGCTGGCGGGACTGGATTTGAGCAAATTGAAAAAGCTTTGGAGAAGGCGAAAGGATTAGTTGGAGAGTTTGTGGGAATTTAATTGATAGGAAAGAAGGTACGCTAATCCTGATGGAGATAAGCTTACCTTCTTTTTTTATAGCCCCAAATTAATCATACTTATGTCGATCTTCCGTAATTCGAATATACTCAATATCCATCAAATCTCGCAGCAATGCACCATTACTTAGCTCAATTCCATGTGTTTCTCTAAAATGTGCGCGAATTGTATCTAGCATTTCGAGTTCTTTCCCATTCACATCTAAAATAATACGTTCAGAATCATCCATGTAGCATCCTCCTTTTTTAAACATATATATTTTGTCCGTCTATTTCTAAAAAATGTATGTTAACCTAAAGTTAGGAAATAAGAAAGGGAAGGAAAATGAGACGTATTTATTTTGTAGGGTAACTAACTGTTACGATTTATTTAACCAATTATAAATAAAGTTAATTAAATATATCAGCAAGCCCTGCTAGTCAAGTGATTGGCTAGTAGTGAGGGTTAACTGTGGGCAATCCCTAAAGCTGATTGAACTACAACGTGGCTAGAAATAGCGAGCGTGAATGTCGCGAAAGCAGAAAAAATCAATCAGATCGTGCAAGGTTAAATCCTAAACATTAGAACAATGGGTCTTCCGCCTCGAATCATCTAAGTCAAAATGGATAAGATGAACGTTCAACGACTATCTCGTATAACTGACGAGAGTACATCACAAGCCTATGGTGGTGGAAAAATCCTCTATCTTTAAGTAGATAAACATATAGTCTGCGCTCATGTGAAAACATGAGAAGTTCATAAGAGAACTGGCTAAGGAATTGCGCCCTTAGTTGAACGAGATAAATTTAATTAAATCTATCAAGTCTCATTGAATCTACCGAACCTATGCATGATGGTAAATGCAATGAGGTGAGAATAATAATGAAATTTTCACGAGTTAGTCAAGTATCGGAATTAACAGGTTTGCATCCGAGTAGTCTAAGGAGAATGCTGGTGGAACACGCTACGATTCAGAAGAACAAATCTTTCATTAAAGGAGTTAAATTCTGATGATATTGGCGAAGAAAGTCAGACTGATTCCAACGCCTGAACAAGAAAAAGTGCTTAGAAACCATGCTGGTGCTGCAAGATTCGCTTATAACTATTGTAAAAGAATGAGTGATAGATATTATAAGCTATTTGGAAAATCTGTTTCACAGTTAGCTTTACAGAAACGATTTACAAAGATCAAGAAGCGAAAGAGATATGAGTGGTTAAATGACATCAACGCACAAGTTCCCAAACAGGCTTCAAAAGATTTTGATACGGCGAGAAAAAATTCGTTCAAAAAGTACAAAAATGGTTCTCACACTTCTTATAAATCCAAAAAAGATTTAATCCAAGGATTTTATGCCAATTATGAAAGACTGATTATAGGAAAGAAAGTAGTTCATATTCAGTCTATTGGAAAAGTAAAAACAAGCCAACAACTACCAAGAAACAAAAAAACATCCAATCCAAGAGTTACCTTTGATGGTCGTCACTGGTGGATTAGTGTAGGATTCCAAGAAGACTTTGAATTACAAGAACTAACCAATGAGTCGATTGGTGTGGATGTTGGTTTAAAAGAGCTGTTTGTAGCTTCTAAAGGTATGAAAGAACGAAATATAAACAAAGATGCTAAGGTTAAAAAACTTTTGAAAAGGAAAAAGTCAGCGCAAAGAGATATGTCTAGGAGATTTAAAAAAGGTGTAAAAATTCAATCTGCCGGATATGAAAAAGCGAAAGCTGAGCACCTGCGGTTATCTAGGAAAATTACGAATATCCGAAATAACCATATCCATCAAGCAACAGCTAAATTGGTGAAAACCAAACCAATGAGGATGGTTGTGGAAGACTTATCTATCTCAAACCTGTTAAAAAACAAAAGACTATCGAAAGCATTTTCATTTCAAAAATTAAACTTCTTCTTTCAATGTTTATCATACAAGTGTGAGAAGTACGGCATTGAGTATGTAAAAGCTGATAAATGGTTCGCTTCAAGCAAGATTTGTTCATGCGGAGTTAAATACGACCATTCAGTTCAACCAGAAGGACAGTGGAGTTTAAAGATTCGTGAATGGGACTGTGTTGGGTGCAATAGCCATCACGATAGGGATATAAATGCTGCGATAAATTTATCAAGATGGGTAAAATAAATGCTTGATAATAGGAGGTAACGATACTGCCTCGTGTGGAGTGTTATACCCCTCGTCCCTTTGGGGCTGCGAGAACACGATGAAGCACTAACTTGTGTAAATTTGATTGAATTGTATAGATTTAGTTAAGTTTATCGTATCGGTTAATTTTGTACACGCTAATTGTATTACACGTTGCATTCCCAAATATCTTTTCATTTGAGGATGTAGAAATAGTACACATCGGGATATTTATCTTTATTCTATTTGTAGTAGATTGCTGTATTTCGATATGGCTTTCGAAAAGAAAACATGTACAAGATAAAAAGAAATGGAACGAAAAAAGAGAAAACGTTCATTTTGGATGATGACGTACTGTTTATCTTTAGTGCTTATTGCTGCTTTTTTTAGTGAACATATTCCATTAGAAAGATTAAATATTGGATTTGGAGCGTTCGTATTTGCATACTATTTTTTCATGCACTTTCTTCCTTATATGAAAAAAAAGCGAGGAGAAGAGGAAGATCCGCTTGTAGGAGAAACGAGAGAACAAGAGCATAAGAGAATAGAAGAAGATATAAAGAAACTTGGAGAACAAAAATGGTATTTGAAATCAAAAATCATATATGTTCTTTGCTTTATTACGCCGCCAATTGGTTATTTGTATGTATTCTTCCTTCGTAAAACAATGACAGAAGATGCAAAGCAATCTTATTTAACGGTAGCTACGATCATGATGGCACTGTGGTCCTTAAAATTTCTTCCGCCTTATGTATTAGCAATTACTGTTGTTATTGTGGTTTGTCTTGTATTTATAGTAAAATATGTGAAATGAAAAACACCAAGCCCATGTGGACTTGGTGTTTTTATTTATAAATTAAAGCTCACCTTGCTCTTCATCACCACGAACAACAAGGACATCGCATTTCGCATAGCGAATAATATGTTCAGAGACGCTACCGATTAAGAAACGCTCAACAGCATTTAAACCAGTTGCACCACACATAATTAAATCTACTTTATGGTTTGGAGCGATTTCTTTTGAAATTTTAGATTTAGGATTACCGAATTCTAATACAGTTTCAATTTTTTCAAGGCCAGCTTCAAGCGCAGTTTTTTTGTAGTCTTCTAATAAGTCTTCTGCAAATAGATTTGCACGTTCAGCAATTGCACGGCTATAAGCTTCTACTGCTGAGTATGCTTTTACATCAACGATATGAGCAATTGTTAATGTTGCGTTGTTTCGTTTTGCGACTTGAATTGCTTTTTTAAAGGCTCTTTCTGCTTCTTTAGAACCATCCACCGCGATTAAAATATTTGTATATGTATTATTCATAGTAAATTCCTCCCAATCATTTTTATTACTGTTTACAACTTTATTATAAAACAAATTTTGGTAATGTGCTTGTCGGAAACGTTACAGAATTTCGAAAACTCTGTTTTGATTCATTTTAGTTGTAATTGGTGCGAGAACTTGTTACATATGAAGTATAGCAATTTAAAAGGAGGCATGTTTGTGAGACACGCGCTCATTACAGCCGGTACGAAAGGTTTAGGAAAGCAAGTAACAGAAAAGTTATTGGCTAAAGGATATTCAGTAACAGTAACATATCATAGCGATATAGCAGCTATGGAAACGATGAAAGAAACATATAAAAATGTGGAAGAGCGTCTACAATTCGTGCAAGCGGATGTCACGAAAAAGGAAGATTTACATAAAATAGTAGAAGAAGCGATAAGCCGTTTTGGCAAAATTGACTTTTTAATTAATAATGCTGGTCCATATGTATTTGAACGAAAAAAGTTAGTCGATTATGAAGAAGACGAATGGAATGAAATGATTCAGGGTAATTTAACAGCGGTGTTTCATTTGTTGAAACTTGTCGTTCCAGTTATGAGAAAACAGAACTTTGGCCGTATTATTAATTACGGATTCCAAGGGGCAGATAGCGCACCGGGATGGATTTATCGTTCAGCTTTTGCAGCAGCGAAAGTAGGACTTGTTTCATTAACGAAAACAGTTGCTTACGAAGAAGCAGAGTATGGTATTACTGCAAACATGGTATGTCCTGGTGATATTATTGGTGAAATGAAAGAAGCGACAATTCAGGAAGCACGTCAGTTGAAAGAACATAACACACCAATTGGTAGATCTGGAACAGGCGAAGATATCGCAAGAACGATTTCGTTTTTATGTGAGGACGATTCCGATATGATTACCGGCACAATTATTGAAGTAACGGGTGCAGTTGATGTTATTCATAGACATCGATAGAGTAAAATAAAGTGAAGTGAAGTTTCGAATAATTGGACAGTTTATCCTGTATGCTGATAGGTGCGGATAATACTGTCCTTTAATGTAAGATTAAATCTATCGGAAAACTTGTATTATTTTTTGTCAAATATTGAGATATTATGTTAAAATATAAGAGTGTAGAAAGCGCTTTAAAAAATGATTCAGGGGTCATTTCATAACTCAAGGGGGAACTAATAATGCGTATCGGTATTCCAACAGAAATTAAAAACAATGAAAACCGCGTGGCAATGACGCCAGCGGGAGCAGTACATTTAGTACAAAATGGTCATGAAGTTTTTGTTCAAAAAGGAGCAGGTTTAGGATCTGGCTTTACGGATGAAGAATACGTACAAGCTGGTGCAAAACTTGTTGAAACTGCTGAAGAAGCATGGAATCAAGATATGGTTATGAAGGTAAAAGAGCCAGTAGCAAGTGAATACGGCTATTTCCGTGAAGGTTTAATTTTATTCACATACTTACACTTAGCTCCAGAACCAGAATTAACGAAAGCATTAATTGATAACAAAGTTGTATCAATTGCATACGAAACAGTACAATTAGACAATCGTTCATTACCATTACTTGCACCAATGAGTGAAGTAGCTGGTCGTATGTCTGCACAAATCGGTGCACAATTCCTTGAGAAAAACAAAGGTGGTAAAGGTATTTTACTTGCAGGCGTTCCAGGGGTAAAACGCGGCAAAGTAACAATTATCGGCGGTGGTCAAGCTGGTACAAACGCAGCGAAGATTGCAGTAGGTTTAGGTGCAGATGTAACAATCATCGACTTAAGTGCAGAACGTCTTCGTCAACTAGATGACATTTTCGGTAACCAAGTAAAAACGTTAATGTCTAATCCATATAACATCGCAGAAGCTGTAAAAGAATCTGACCTTGTTATTGGTGCGGTATTAATTCCAGGTGCAAAAGCGCCAAAACTTGTAACAGAAGAAATGATTCAATCAATGGAACCAGGTTCTGTCGTTGTAGATATCGCGATTGACCAAGGTGGTATTTTCGAAACAACTGACCGTATTACAACTCATGACAACCCAACTTACGAAAAACATGGCGTTGTTCATTATGCGGTTGCTAATATGCCAGGTGCGGTTCCACGTACATCAACTCTTGCATTAACAAACGTAACAGTACCATATGCAGTACAAATTGCGAACAAAGGCTATAAAGATGCTTGCTTAGGCAATACTGCATTACTAAAAGGTATTAACACATTAGATGGCTATGTAACATTCGAAGCAGTTGCAGAAGCACACGGTTTACAATATGCTGATGCGAAAGAGCTACTTGAAATAGCTCCTGCTTTATCATAATAGAAATACATGTAAGCCCCTCCTTTCGTAAGGAGGGGCTTTTTATTTAAATTAATTGTCTAGTTTCTTTATAATTCTCAATCCGAACATCATTGTAAAGAAAAGAATGCCGAATAAGTAATACAAGGCATACTCAACTCGTATCATCGAATTTTTGTCAGTGATATATAAAATAAATAGTATCGCAGAGCCGATTAAATGAGAGAGACCAAAAATTTGCGCCATAAGTTTTAAACTCATCTTCTCGATTCTTTCATCCATCTCAGGTAATGGATATTTCTCTGCATCGTTCTTTTTTTTCTTAAAGAATATTCGTTTCGCTACTAATAGTATCAAGGTCAAGAGTATGTATACGCCAGCGAATAGAAGGACAGAACTAATCTTTTCTTCTTCATTACTATTGAAATAAAGAAAAGATGATCCTAACACTAAAATAGTAAGATGTGAAATGAACTTTTGATTAAAAGTATTTTTCATTCTTTTCCTCCCCAGTTTTATCTAATTGAAATAAATCTTCTACTTTACAGTTGAAAAACTCACATAATTTCAATGCTAATTCTAAACTTGGGTTGTATTTATTCTTCTCGATAGCGATGAGGGATTGTCTAGTGATTTGAACAGAGGAAGCTAATTGTTCTTGGGTGATGTCTCTAACGACGCGGAATTGTTTTACCTTATTTTTAATCAAATATACAAAGGCTCCTTTTTGTAAATTTGTTACATTCATTATATCCATTTTTAGGTAATAAGTAAATGAAACTTTACAAAAAGTAAACAAAACTTTACGTGAAATATAGCTTGTTATAATGTTATTTTTTGTGATAATTTGGAATTAAGTGAAAAATAGAAGTCGAAAGAGGGAATTGGATGGGGAGCAAAAAGAGGAAGCAAAAACAAGCTAAAAGACAAAAATATATAAAGAAAAAACAGGAACAGAACATACCTTTTTCACAAAAAGTAGTCATTATGATAGAGAAAACATTTCGGTATATTTGTATGGCTCTGTATGTAATTTTGTGTATGTATTCATTTGGAGTGTTTTACAGTTTTGAGATAACTCCTAATATTATTGAGAGTATTTTAGAATTTCTCCTTGTTGCAATAGAATTAGTCTTATTTTTTATATTTTTTGATACAGTATGGCCTAGTCATGAAAGTAAGAAAGATAAGCAAAGAAAAAGGAGCAAAAAATCTTCGTACGCTTCAAGCTCATCAAGTGGATTTGGTGACTATAGTAGCAATGATTGTAGCAGCTCAGGTGATAGTGGAGGTGACTGCGGAGGTGGTGGCGACTAAGTTAGTTTTTCAGAAGAACGACTAATGAAAGGATGAGACGAAAGATGGAAACTGTGAACTTAATAGAATTAACAAAGGATATTCAAGATCAACACAAAAACTTTGTTGTCTCAAATATAAATAATCATTGCTTACGAATCGCCGTATTTACTGGTGGATATGATTGGCACTATCATTCTAATTCGGATGAATTATTTATTGTGTTAGAGGGAGAATTACTTATTGATTTTGAAGATGGAGAAACAGTGGTATTAAAGCCAAATGATTCTATTTTAATTCCAGCATGCAAGATTCATAGAACGAGAGCATTAAAGAGAACGGTAAATCTTTGTTTTGAAAATATAGAGGCTGATACGATTAAAGTGGAGCAATTATGAGGGAATTATCTGTAGCTGAGTATAGACAAGTACTTTCGATTTTAGAAAGTGATACAAGAACCACGACTTTTGCTTATGCGGTATGTGATCAAATGATAGATGGTGAGGTTTTTGCAAACGAGGAGTTAACAGCAGGACTAATTATTACAGCTAACGGCATTTATTATTTATTTGGTAATACGCAAGATGAAAGTTATAACGAAGATTTATTTTCGTATATAAAAACAGCCATTGAAAAAACAGAAAAACGATTTACACTCTTCACTTCTAGCGAAGAATGGGAAATGATAATTGAAGGGTGTTTTAGTCATGCACTTCGGAACATCCCGCGAATGAAATTTCAAAGAGTAACCTTTGAAGAGAGAGAGCGAGATTGTAACAAAAATACATATGAAGTGAAGCGTATTGATAGAAGAAATATAGAACGAAGCAATGAATTTACAGAGGAATATTATAAAGAATATTGGGGGTCAATTGAAGCGTTTTTGAATGATGGTTTTGGATTTTGTATAGAACAAGATGGGATAATTGTAGCGGAATGTGTTTCGATATTTAGCGGGAATGGATTTGCTGAAATTGATATTGCGACGCATAAAGCATATCAAGGGAAAGGATTAGCCCAAGCTGTTGCAACACGGTTCATTAAACATTGCATACAAAATGATATTACACCATGCTGGGATTGTTATGTAGACAATATTCCCTCGCAAAAATTAGCTAGTAAATTAAGTTTTCATCATCCAGTAGAATATAGTTTATTTGTACGTAAGAAAACGGGGGGATAAAAATGAATGTAGAACTAACGAGATTTAAAGTGAAGCCGGGTAAAAGTCAGCGAGTAGATGAATGGATGCAGCTTCTGAATGACAATATGAAAGAAGTGCTTTTGACATTAAACGACGAAAAGATGTATGTAGAGACAATTTTCCGGGAAATAAGAGATGGAGAAGAGTACTTATATTGGTATTCTGTGCAAGGAGAAGGCGGGGCTCTTGTCGAAAATTCTCATCATGAAATTGATAAAAAACATTTGGAATTTTGGTATGAATGTATTGATGAGGAAGTACCGTCTGTTGATATGAAAACAGAAGTCGTTATGATTCAAGATGTTGTGAAGGAAGCGATGAAATAATAGAATAGTATTTTTGAGAGAAGCACATCAAAATGGATGTGCTTTTTATTTTGAAAAAAATTTAAAGGAAAGTTGTATTTAGATATCTTTAAGTGAAAATAAAGGGGGATATCAAAAATATTTTAGGGAAAACTATAATGAGATAAAAAACTTCGAAGCAAAAGAATTAGCGATATACGGTGTAGTTGTAACAGATAAAACAGAGGATTTACAAAGTTTACAAGGAGCACTATATATTAAGGCTGCTGTTAGAGGTGTAACAGTTGAGAAATATTAATTACAGTCTATTAATGTGAATAATCAGAAAATTTATGTTATACTATGTGAAAAGGAGGTTCATATGAGGCAAATACATGGAGCAATTTATATTTACATAACAATGTTTTTCGTGGCAATATCCTATGGATTAGGGCACGTGTATTCGCATCCTATACTAACTTTTTTAAGCGGAGCATGTATGGCGTTTGCGCTTCTTGTCCACCTTTTCTCAGTTTGGATTGTGAAATTTCAATTAAATATTAGTGAAATAGAAGAAGGCACTTTCTAAGTGGCCTTCTTTTTTTAATAATATTTTGGAAGCTCTTGTAGCAATTTTTCAATTTCGCATTCAGTTTCTTCACATATAGACAGTGTACGTAGTCTGAAAAATAAGCTACGTAAGAAAGATTTTATATTTCCATATAGAAACTCGTACGATTTAATATGTAGTGTTTGTTTTTGGACTGGTAATTGGGCTACTAAGTCATGAAGGGCTAATATGAGCGCTTCTTCCTTTAGACCATTTTGTAGCATTGCGACAATTGGATAAACGAGACGTTCATCTTCTTCATATTTGTAGCAAATAGAATGGACACAAACTTTGTTTAATAAAGTTTGTAATATTTCTTCGTAATATAAAGTTTCCAGTTTAGGATTACGAACAAGCGCCTCAAACGTATCGGAAGCATGAGCAATACTATGTGCCCAGCCGTGGTCTTGCACATATCCACGGAAATCATGCTCATTGTTCATATATAGAATTAATTGATCTTTTACAGTTAAAATATCATTCTGTGATAAGAAATTATGATTCGTATCGGCATCAATAATAAGTGCAATTAATAATGTTGTAAATGCACGGGTAAATACCGCATCTTCGTTATCCGAATGAATCTTATACAATAAATATTTTTCACCGATGCTTTCTAATAATAGTTTCTGTAATTGCGTGTGTGAAATGTATTCCTTTTTGATGAGATGATAAAAAGTAGAGTAAATAAGTTTGTCTCTTAAATAGCTATCAGTATCCCCAATATGCTCAAGCATACTGGAACTTAAGGAATCAATATTGAGATTACCATTGATTACGTAATTATTATTACGAATTTCTTCTAACTGTTGTTGTAACATATAAACCTCCTATTTTAGAAAATTCTGTATTTTAATAGTATAATAAGAGGAAGAAATAGGCAATAAAGTGAAACTTTAATCAGTGGGGGATTCATCCCCCACTGATTATTAGTTGAACCAATCGGGCTTTTACGGACAGTTGATCTCCCACCTAACTTCTTTGCTTTCACCGAATTTTGAGGTGGGGGTCTTACTGCCCGTTAATGCGGGATAAATAAGTGCATTTGAATGGAGGGGCATGATGAAGAGAGCATTATTCTTTTTCATTAGTATTTTCTTTTTAGGAAGCTGCTCAATTTGGTATTTTACTTTTTCTAGCGAGAGCAAAAGTTGGACGGGACAATATAAAGGCCATATTAAGGATGACAGTGAAGATGGAATGTTTACATTTCAGTATAAGGGCGGAGATGGGAATACAGAATTTAAAAATTTGGAGATTTCTATTCATGGGACCTTTAGTACAATGACACAAACGTCAGAAAGTCATAAAGGAGCAAGAATTGAAATGAAGTCTTCTTGTGTAAGTTGCGCGCCGCTTTCTAAAGATGAACCGATAGAGATTGTGATTAAATGGGATGATAAGTATGAAGAGAAGATGGTGTTAAAGCGGAAATAGTGTAGGATAAGGAGTTAAGAATGAATAGGCATGTGAAAATTTCTATGTATATATTTTTTAGTGTATTTCTACTCGTATTATCAGCGTGTACTACAAAACAAGTAGAGGTAAAAAAAGTACCTGAAGAAGGGTATATCATAATAAGAAATGATGCGGTATTTTTTGTCGGTGATAAAACGTTTCATACAAAAGTAGAGTTGCAACATTATATGGAACAACAAATGAATAAAGAACATCCATCAGATATAGTGTTGAGTTTTAAGGATAAAGACGCATATAATCAATTGAACACAGGGGATAAAATAAAAGTATGGTCTTCTCAAACGCTTGAGAGTTATCCAGCAAAAATGATAGTAGAGAAATTTGAAATAGTAGAGAAATAAAAAAGGCAGCAATTAAGCTGCCTTTTTATTATTTTACAAATTGTAATTCTTTTGGGAACTTCGTTAAAATTTCTGATCCGTCTTTTGTGATGTAAATATCATCTTCAATACGAACGCCACCTACGTTTGGTACGTAAATACCAGGCTCGATTGTGAAGACCATACCTTCTTTTAATGGAGATTCGTTACCAGCTTTTACATCTGGATATTCGTGTACGCTAATTCCAAGTCCGTGACCAAGGCGGTGCGGGAAGAAGTCTCCGTAACCTGCATCTGCGATAACAGAACGAGCAGCATTATCGATTGCGCCAAGTGTAACACCTGGTTTACATGCTTCAACTGCTTGTAGTTGTCCAGCAAGTACAGTGTTGTAAATGCGAGTTTGTTCTTCAGAAATGTCACCGAATGCTACTGTACGTGTAATGTCAGAGCAGTAACCGTCAATGATTACGCCTAAATCAAATAGTACGAAATCGCCGCGCTTCATTTTGTTTGCACCTGGAATACCGTGTGGAAGGGCAGAGTTTGCACCTGCTAATACCATCGTATCAAATGACATTTTATGTATGCCTTTTGTTTTTAATTCGTGTTCAATAATTGCTAATACTTCTAGCTCGCTACGATCTTCTTTAATTGCATTTACACCAACTTCAACAGCATAGTCTGCCATTTTAGCTGCTTCGCGTAAAATAGAAAGTTCTTTTTCGTCTTTAATTAAACGAAGTTCACGAACTTTCTCCTCAGCTGATTTGAAAGCTGCATTTGGGAATAGTTTTGTTAATTCTTCGTAGCGCTCTACGTTTAAATGTTCTTTTTCAATTGCAACTGCATTTGCATTGATACCGCGGTCTTTAATTGCTTTTGCAATCATATCCCATGGTCTGTCAGTATCAGTAAATCCGATAATTTCATGTGCCCAGCCAGCATTACGCGCTTGACCTTCTTCCATTTTAGGACAAATTAAAATAGGCTCTTTGTCTTGGAATACAAACATACCAAGAAGTCTTTCGTGTGGTTCACAGTGGAAGTTTGTCATGTAGAAGACGTTTGGTGTAGAAGTTAGGAACGCAGCTTCTACGTTTTTTTCTTTTAGCCATTGCATTAAATTTTCTAATCTAGCATTCATTGATTGGCACCCCCGAGATATTTAATTACAAATATAACTTTACATCGGAGGAAAGTGTTATGACAAGTAAATAGATGTTAGAAAAGACAGGGAATTGAAAAATCATGTAGAATAAAAAGTGTGAATGTAATAAGGGGAGGAATGTAATAATGAAAGTATCTTATCATGGACATTCAGTTGTGAAAATTGAGACGAATGGAAAAGTCATTTTAATTGACCCGTTTTTAACAGGAAATCCGAAAACAGATTTAAAGGCTGAAGATGTAAAAGTAGATGCGATTCTTTTATCGCACGGTCATGGTGATCATGTTGGAGATACAGTAGAGCTTGCGAAGAAAAATAATGCGGTTGTTGTAGCGCCATTTGAACTAGCGACATTTTTAAGTTGGCAAGGTGTGAATACACATCCGATGCATATTGGTGGTTCACATGAATTTGACTTCGGCAAAGTGAAGTTTACACAAGCATTCCACGGTTCTAGTTATATTGATGAAGAAAATAAGACGATTACATATACAGGTATGCCAGCGGGTATTTTATTTACAGCAGAAGAGAAAACTGTGTACCATGCAGGGGATACCGCTTTATTCTCTGATATGAAATTAATTGGGGAACTACATAACATTGATGTAGCATTTTTACCAATTGGTGATAATTTCACAATGGGACCAGAAGATGCTGTTTTAGCAGCAAAATGGGTTCAGGCGAAAACTGTTGTACCGATGCATTACAATACGTTCCCAGTAATTGAACAAGATCCATATCAATTTGTAGAAAAGCTACAAAATTGTACAGGGAAAGTATTAGAAGCTGGAGAAAGTATTACACTATAAAAAAGAAACCCTTCATTTGAAAAGACAAGTGAAGGGTTTTTTATGTGTGTAGGGCAGCTTTTAAAGGTTGTAATTGTTTTGATGATTCTTTTCTTTTTGGAAGTGGTTGTTCAGGTGTTTCATTTAATTCCATTGCAACTTTTTTCCCGTCTACGAAAGCTAAAAATACAGCACCTACAACTTCTAATAATTTTTTCATCATCTATCCGCTCCTTTGTTTCATTTCTTGTCTTCATTGTATATTGAAGCGGCTGGACAAACTATCGAACGAGATGACAATACCATTACATTGTTGTAATGGAAGAAGTGGTGTAATGTAAGGCGTATTTTGTTATAAAAAAAATAGTACAGATATATAAAGAGAGAGTGTAACAGTTTTGAAAATATAGTATACTGAAAATACAACACATGAAGAATTTAGGGAAAAGAAAGTATGGTGAAACCATTTGGCTACCAAGCATAACCAAATTTTAGAACATATTAATAGCCTGCCAGTAGGGCATAAAATTTCTGTAAGGCAAATTGCAAAAGATTTGAGTGTAAGTGAAGGTACAGCTTATCGTGCAATTAAAGATGCAGAAAATAAAGGGTATGTTAGTACGATTGAACGTGTCGGAACCATTCGAATTGAACAAAAGAAGAAAGAAAATATTGAAAAGCTGACATATGCAGAAGTCGTTAACATTGTCGATGGTCAAGTACTTGGAGGCAGAGAAGGACTACATAAAACGTTAAATAAATTCGTAATCGGGGCAATGAAATTAGAAGCGATGATGCGCTATACAGAAGCTGGAAACTTACTTATTGTCGGTAATCGTACGAACGCACATCAATTAGCGTTAGAAACTGGAGCTGCGGTGTTAATTACGGGCGGATTTGATACGGAAGATCATGTGAAGAAATTAGCAGATGAATTAAAACTGCCGATTATTTCAAGTAGTTACGATACATTTACAGTTGCAACGTTAATTAACCGTGCGATTTACGATCAGCTTATTAAGAAAGAAATTGTACTCGTTGAAGATATTTTAACGCCAATTGAAGAAACGTTATATTTAAAACCAAATGATACAGTGCAGCAATGGCATGCATATAACGAAGAGACGATGCACGGAAGGTATCCAATTGTTGATGAAAATAAAAAGGTATTAGGTATTGTGACTTCTAAGGATATGATTGGTGTTGCAAAAGAAACACCAATTGATAAAGTAATGACAAGGCATCCAATTACGGTAAATGGAAAAATGTCTGTCGCGGCTGCGGCACGTATGATGGTGTGGGAAGGTATTGAGTTACTTCCTGTTGTTGATGAAGGAAATAAGTTGCAAGGTATTATTAGCCGTCAAGATGTACTTCAGGCATTGCAAATGATTCAGCGTCAACCACAAGTCGGCGAAACAATTGATGATATTGTAACGAATCAATTTATGACGCCGAAAGAAGCGAAAAATGAACATCTATATCAATTTTCAGTGACGCCGCAAATGACGAACTCGATTGGAACGTTATCTTACGGTGTATTCGCAACAATTGTCACGGAAGCAACGAATCGCGTTATTCGTGCGCAAAAGAAAAGCGATTTAATTGTTGAAAACTTAACAATTTATTTCGTGAAGCCAGTCCAAATTGATAATGTTGTATCGGTTCATCCGAAAGTATTAGAAATTGGACGTAAATTTGGTAAGGTTGATGTAGAAGTGCATCATGAAGGTAATGTTGTTGGGAAAGCATTACTTATGGTGCAGTTGATTGATAAATAAAAAGATGGAGCAGACCGCTTTGGTTTGTTCCATTTTTTTTAGAACGCTACATTAGGGAGTTTTAAAATTTAGTTATCGAATCTATTATGTTTTGAACTGCAAAAGAGAAAATTAAATCACGTTCTGTTTCATATTTATAAGTAGGGCATGCAATCATTTGAAGATGCTTGAACACTAATTGTGGAGGTGTCGAATGGGAGTAATATTTTTCTTTTTAGGCTTAATATCTGTAATTACTGTTCATGTGATAACTCATAGAATAATGGATTTAAATAAAAAGAAATTGTATGTAATAAGTTTGATTTTCGCTATTATTTGTTCCTTTATCCCTACAACTGGAGAAAATAATAGCGATTTTCTTTACTTTGGTATGCCAGCAGAAAATTTCATTTATTATGGCGGATGGGAAATTTCGTTTCATCCATTAGGCTTTTTCTTTAACTTTATTTTGTTTTATTGGATTTTGAAGCTGTTATTTAAGCTGCGTAAGACTTGATATTGAACCTATTAGAAAAGATCCTGATGCTTTTATTCGCCGATATATTCAGTATGTCGAAGAAGAATTATGTGGTGAGACAATTGTCTGATTAAAAAACAGAATATTAATTTAATTAGATCCTAGACTATGTTATAATTAAATTGTAAGAAAATGGATTACAGGAAGGTGGTATGCATTATGTCGTCAACAGTACTCTTTTTTGGTAGTATCGCACTATTTTACTTTCTTGTGATGATACCGCTTCAATATTTATACTTACAAGGATTACATGAAAAAAAGAAAAAAACAGGATTATCTCAGCGAGAACTATATGAAAAAATGTCTTTTGAAGAAGAACAATTACATTTTCACGTACAAGGCAACCCATTTAATATACCTTCTGCTTTTGTCGCATATATGATTTTGAAAGTTAGAGGACGTAAAAAAGCATCACAATGTTGATGCTTTTTTACGTTGCTTCATAGCCTTCTGCTTCTTTAACTGCTAATGGTAAGAAATGTTTATATTGGCGAAATCCATTAAATACACTTGCACTACCAAATAGAACAAATAAGACACCAACGATAATACGAGCGGTTGAAAGTTCTAAAAAGAATTGGTTTATTCCGAAGAATAAGACGAATGAACCGAGTGCCATTGCAGATTTTCCGGAGAGCCAACCTTTCTCCATTGGGCGGCTTGTACGAAAGTATTTTGTTTTGTAGAAGAGATACAACATAAATGAGACGATAATAC
This sequence comes from Bacillus sp. MN7755, assembly GCF_054771475.1. Taxonomy (NCBI): domain Bacteria; kingdom Bacillati; phylum Bacillota; class Bacilli; order Caryophanales; family Bacillaceae; genus Bacillus; species Bacillus sp. MN7755. The sequence goes on along the minus strand of NZ_BTRL01000017.1, from coordinate 182,615 downwards.
AGAAGACTAATACTGGCATAATACACACTCCCATCGTTTTGTGAAAAATAATAGTGGAGAAAAAAGAAATATCTAAACTTTCTAACTTTTATTATAAAGCAATTGTTCGCATGTATGAAATACTTTCCGTTATAATGAAGGATAAAGTGAAACTTTAATTAGTATGAGGATGTTTCCACGCGCTAATGATTAGCCCGCACCAATTGGGCTTTTACTGCACGTTAATGCGGAATCAAGTGAAGAAGTTGAATAAAAAGGAGATTATACATATGCATGAGCAAATTTTAGGAGCAATTAAAGAGTTTGATACGATTATTATTCATCGTCACGTACGTCCAGATCCAGATGCACTAGGTTCACAGGGCGGTCTTAGTACAATTCTACAAGAATCGTTTCCAGAGAAAAATATTTATACGGTTGGGTATAATGAACCGTCACTAGCATACTTACGAGTAATGGATGATATTGAAGATAGTGTATACGAAAATGCACTTGTTATCGTTTGTGATACCGCGAACCAAGAACGTGTTGACGATCAACGCTATACAAAAGGGAAAATGTTAATCAAAATTGATCATCACCCAAATGAAGATCCATATGGAGATATTACATGGGTAGATACGACAGCAAGTTCTACAAGTGAAATGATTTATGAGTTTTACAGTTATGGAAAAGATAAAGGATTACAAATAACAACAGAAGCTGCTCGCCTTATTTTAGCAGGAATTGTTGGAGATACAGGACGTTTCTTATTCCCGAATACAACAGCAAAAACACTTCGTTACGTAAGTGAGCTTGTTGATATGGGTGTGAAATTCACAGATTTATACAATGAAATGTATAAGACGAAAGAAAAGATTGCTCGTTTAAACGGCTATATTTTACAGAATTTTACGATGGTAGAAGAAGGAGCAGCTTACATTAAATTAACGAAAGAAGTATTAGAAGAATTTGATGTACTTCCTTCTGAAGCATCTGGTGTTGTTGGAGCACTTGGTAATATTGATGGATTAAAGGCGTGGGTACTATTTTTAGAGGAAGACGATGTGATTCGTGTTCGCCTTCGTTCAAAAGGACCAGTTATAAATAAATTAGCAATGCAATATAATGGCGGAGGGCATCCGATGGCTTCTGGTGCAAAAGCATCTTCTTGGGAAGAAGCGGATCGTCTGTTTGCTGATTTACGTGAGATTTGTAAATAAGAGAGTATATATTAAAACGAAAAGAAGGAGTGGCGCTAAAGCCCTCCTTCTTTATTTTTCTTTCTCTATAGCAATGCTAATTTCAAGCACGGTATCGAAAGATATGGTGTCGACTTTAAAACGATATAGACGATCGTAATGTTTATACGTTTTATTTTCGATTGCTTTTTTGAGTAGGTCTTTATTTTTTGCGATACTTTGTATGTTTTTCGTTAAAAGATGCTGGAGGTCATTATGGATAGAAGTGGTCATATTTTCGAGTGTAAGGTTGTCTAAATCGTATTTTTCCCGATTTATAATTTTTATTTTAATCTCTTGAATGGTTAAGAGCCGTTTATTTTCTGTATTCAATTTTTCTTGATCTTCGAGAAGGACGTGGAGCTTTGCTTCTTGTTTTTCTATAATTTCTCTTTGTTCTGCTATTTTACTAGTTTGTTCTTCTTGAAAAACACCGTATATGTACAAAAAAATAAACCAGCTCAACACGCCTCCAACAGCAGCGCCAGCTAAAACTAAATACCATCTTTTTGCTGTATTGGCACTTGGTACTCTCATACATGTTCCTGCGTTAGCCATTTAATAATAGTAAGACCGGTTTGCATACCACCCGTTGCGAAAAAAATAAGGAGAATTTGTTTTACGATATCTTTCATATCCCCGCCAAAGAAACTTCTTTCAAAGCTATAAAAGGTATCAAATGTTCCGCCAATTGCTGCAACGAGTGCCCAAATTCTTAAATTTTGGGCGAATTGATTAATGTAAGTTAGAGTTGGTTTTCCGATAAGAAATGCACCAAATCCACCAATTAATGAACCGCCAAGTATAACCCCAAAGGCAATAAAATAACTAATAATAAGCAGAGAGAAAAAAGTATGTTCTCTTACATCCATCGTCATTCCCCTTTCTTCTTCATATATATGGACAAAGTATAAGAAGTATGTTTTGATTTAAGCTTCCCTCTTCACCTATAATAAAAGTAGTCAAATAGGTAAAGAGAGGGTACAACAGTGAAGTTTGTGCATTTACAATGTCAAACCGTTTTTAGTTTATTAAAAAGTGCTTGTAAAATTGATGAGCTTGTAGTCAGGGCGAAAGAGCTCGGTTATTCATCGTTGGCTATTACAGATGAAAATGTTATGTATGGCGTTATTCCGTTTTATAAAGCATGTAAGAAACATGATATACAGCCTATTATCGGTTTAACAGCTTCTATTTTTAGTGAAGAAGAAGAAAAGTCTTATCCGCTTGTCTTACTCGCTGAAAATGAAATGGGCTATCAAAATTTATTAAAGATTTCTAGTAGCATTATGACAAAGTCAAAAGAAGGTATTCCTAAGAAATGGCTTGCGCATTATGCGAAAGGGCTAATTGCTATTTCACCAGGTAAAGATGGGGAAATTGAACAATTATTATTAGAAGACAAAGAAAGTCAGGCTGAAGAAGTAGCTCGCGCATATCAAAATATGTTCGGCAATTTTTATATGAGTTTGCAGCATCATGCGATTCAAGATGAACTGCTCCTGCAAGAGAAATTACCTGAATTTATGAGTAGGATAAATGTTCCAGTCGTTGCAACAAACGATGTACGCTACATCAATCAAAGTGACGCACTTGTTCATGAATGTTTATTATCTGTTGAAAGTGGAACGAAAATGACGGATCCAGATAGACCGAGGCTGAAAACAGATCAATATTATTTAAAATCATCAGATGAAATGGAAGTACTATTTTCTCACGTGGAAGAAGCGATTTATAACACAGTAGAAATTGCAGAACGTTGCAGAGTAGAAATACCGTTTCATGTAAATCAATTACCGAAATTCCCTGTTCCAGCTAACGAGACAAATGATATGTATTTACGCCGCGTTTGTGAAGAAGGGTTGCAGAAACGTTATGGTACGCCGAAAGAAGTACATATAAAGCGTTTGAATCATGAATTAAACGTTATTTCTAGTATGGGGTTTAGTGATTATTTCCTCATCGTATGGGATTTTATGAAGTATGCGCATGAAAATCATATTTTAACAGGACCAGGCCGTGGATCGGCAGCTGGCTCACTCGTTTCTTACGTATTAGAAATTACAGATATTGATCCAATTGAATACGATCTATTATTTGAAAGGTTTCTAAACCCTGAACGTGTGACACTTCCAGATATTGATATCGATTTTCCGGATATAAGACGTGATGAGATGATTCGATATGTGAAAGATAAATATGGTCAGCTTCGTGTTGCACAAATTGTAACGTTCGGGACGCTTGCAGCGAAAGCGGCAATTAGAGATATTGCGCGTGTAATGGGGCTTCCGCCGCGAGATATTGACATATTCTCAAAACTTATCCCATCAAAGCTTGGTATAACGTTAAAAGATGCATATGAGGAATCGCAATCACTTCGTGAGTTTATACAAGGGAATCTTCTGCATGAGCGTGTGTTTGAAATTGCAAAACGTGTAGAAGGCTTACCACGTCATACGTCTATCCATGCAGCTGGCGTTATTATGAGCCAAGAGCCGTTAACCGGAAGTGTTGCAATTCAAGAAGGGCATAACGATGTGTATGTTACGCAATACCCAGCTGATGCATTAGAAGAACTTGGATTACTCAAGATGGACTTTTTAGGATTACGTAATTTAACGTTACTTGAAAATATTATAAAGTTTATCGTGAAAAAGACTGGGACACAAATTGATATAAGAAATTTACCACTTCAAGATGAAAAGACGTTCCAATTGTTAGGTAGAGGGGACACAACAGGTGTATTCCAGCTTGAATCAGGTGGTATGCGAAATGTACTTCGCGGGTTAAAACCGAATGAATTTGAAGATATTGTCGCTGTTAACTCGTTATATAGACCAGGGCCGATGGAACAAATTCCAACCTTTATTGAATCAAAGCACGGAAAAAGACAAATTGAATATTTACATCCAGATTTAAAGCCGATTTTAGAAAGAACATACGGTGTAATTGTATACCAAGAACAAATTATGCAAATTGCGTCGAAGTTGGCGGGATTCTCGCTTGGAGAAGCAGATTTATTACGCCGTGCAGTGAGTAAAAAAAATCGTGATATTTTAGATCAGGAACGTAAGCATTTTGTACAAGGGTGTTTACAAAACGGTTATGACGAGACATCCGCAGAGAAAATTTATGATTTAATTGTAAGATTTGCGAATTACGGTTTTAACCGAAGTCACGCTGTAGCCTACAGTATGATTGGATATCAGCTTGCTTACTTAAAAGCGAATTATACGCTGGAATTTATGACAGCACTATTATCAAGTGCAATTGGAAATGAAGATAAGATTGTACAGTATATACGAGAAACGAAGCGAAAAGGTTTTCACGTTTTGCCGCCGTCCCTTCAGAGAAGTGGTTACAATTTCCAAATAGAAGGCAATGCGATACGTTATAGTTTACTTTCCATTCGGAATATCGGAATGGCTACAGTGACAGCTTTGTTAGAAGAACGAGAGAAAAAAATGTTTGAAGATTTATTTGAATTTTGTCTTCGCATGCCATCAAAGTTTGTAACAGAGCGAAATTTAGAGGCGTTCGTCTGGTCTGGATGTTTTGATGACTTTGGCGTTTCAAGAACGAATTTATGGAAAAGTCTTAAAGGGGCGTTAGAGTACGCAAACCTTGCACGTGATTTAGGAGATGCGGTTCCAAAATCAAAATATGTACAAGGAGAAGAACTCTCTTTTATTGAACAATTAAATAAAGAGAAGGAAGCACTAGGTTTTTATTTATCAAGTTATCCGACAGCGCAGTATGTGAAGTTAGCGAAAGAATTAGAAATTCCATCTCTCGCGCAAGCAATGCGACATAAGAAAAAAGTACAAAGAGCTATCGTGTATATAACAAGCGTGAGAGTGATTCGTACGAAAAAGTTGCAAAAGATGGCGTTTATTACATTTTGTGACCAAAATGATGAAATGGAAGCAGTGCTTTTCCCTGAAACGTATATACATTTCTCAGATAAGTTACAAGAAGGAGCGATTGTTTTAGTTGACGGCATGATTGAGCTTAGAAATCATAAGTTGCAATGGATTGTAAATGGACTATATCCGTTAGAAGAAATGGATGTGTATGAAGAAAAGAAAGATGCATCTGTTTACGTGAAATTGCCGTCTCAGTATGAGAAAAAGCTTTTGAATCAGGTTACTAAAATATTGTTTGACTATTCAGGTTTTGCGAAAGTACTAATTTATTATGAAAAGGAACATAAAATGGTACAATTATCTCGAAGTTTATCGATTCATCCAAGTGAAGAATGTTTAGGAGCACTTCGTGAAATTGTCGGGGAAGAAAATGTAGTTGTGAAAATATAATGGACAATTTCCCTACACTTCGATTATTATAGTAGTAGTGTTCGTGGTCAGACCACTTGGAGAAATTGATATCAGCTAGAATAATTTGAGGAGAGTGGATAGTTTGTCAACACTTCGTGAAGAAGCACTTCACATGCATAAAGTGCATCAAGGAAAATTAGAAACTGTATCAAAAGTAAAAGTAGAAAATGCAAAAGATTTAAGCCTTGCATATTCTCCAGGGGTTGCAGAGCCTTGTAAAGAAATTTATGACGATAAAAGTAAGGTATATGAATATACAATGAAGGGAAATATGGTAGCAGTTGTGACAGATGGAACGGCTGTACTTGGTCTTGGAAACATTGGACCTGAAGCATCTCTTCCAGTAATGGAAGGTAAAGCTGTATTATTCAAGAGCTTTGCTGGTGTAGATGCATTCCCGATTGCCTTAAATACAAACGATGTAGATAAAATTGTTGAAACTGTAAAATTAATGGAGCCAACTTTTGGCGGCGTTAACTTAGAGGATATCGCAGCACCAAACTGCTTCATTATTGAAGAACGTTTGAAAAAAGAAACAAATATTCCTATCTTCCATGATGATCAACACGGAACAGCTATCGTAACAGTAGCGGGTCTTGTGAACGCGCTAAAATTAGTTGGAAAGAAAATGTCTGACATTAAAGTTGTCGCAAATGGCGCAGGTGCAGCAGGTATCGCAATTATTAAACTTTTATATCGCTATGGCGTACGCGACATTATTATGTGTGACCGTAAAGGGGCAATCTATGATGGTCGTCCTACAGGTATGAATCCGGTGAAGGATGAAGTTGCAAAATATACAAATAAGAATCGTATCGAAGGTTCTTTAGCTGATGTTGTACAAGGTGCGGACGTATTCATTGGTGTATCTGCAGAAGGTGCATTAACAGAAGAGATGGTTCGTACAATGAATGACGATGCAATTATTTTTGCAATGGCGAATCCAGTTCCAGAAATTATGCCAGAATTGGCAAAAGCAGCGGGCGCAGCTGTTGTTGGAACGGGTCGTTCTGACTTTGCAAACCAAGTAAATAATGTACTAGCGTTCCCTGGTATTTTCCGCGGTGCACTTGACGTACATGCGACACAAATTAACGAAGAAATGAAGATGGCAGCTGTACAGGCTATTGCTGAGCTTGTAGCAGAAGATGAGTTAAATGCAGACTATATCATTCCAGCACCGTTTGACGCGCGTGTAGCGCCTCAAGTGGCAGCTTACGTTGCGAAAGCAGCAATGGAAACAGGAGTAGCTCGCCGTCAAGTAGATCCAAATGAGATTGCTGAGAAAACAAAACAATTAGCGCTGATTGGTAAAGAATAAGCGAGGAATTTCCATTGACATCATCAAACACAAAAGTATATCTCGAAATTGTAAAAAAAATCCGTTCCATTATGGAAGAGGATGGATTGGTAGCGGGGGATCGTTTGCCGTCTGAGCGTGAGTTAAGTTCACGTTTAAATGTAGGGCGTTCCTCTGTAAGAGAAGCGTTGCGTGCTTTAGAACTTGTAGGATTGATTGAAACGAGACGTGGTGAAGGGACGTTTATTCGAAACTTTTACGATAACGGTCTTGTACAATTGATTGCTCCGTTCTTGCTGCAAGATGAGAAAACAATTCGTGATTTATTACAAACAAAACGATTGCTTGAAAAAGATATGATTCGAATTGTATGTAATTTACCGAAAGAAACGTTTTCTAAAGTGCTAAGTAAGTTACATCAAGTGCTTGAAGAAAATGAAAATTCAATTCCGACGCTTCATCAAACGTTCTTTAAAACACTTATTGAACAAGTCGATAATTATTTACTATATCGCATTTGGATGATCGTAAATGATTACGTAGCAACTCTTTCTTGTAAAGTTTCAGGAGATTCTATCGATATGTATAGAAAGCTTTATGCTACTTTGGAAGAAAAACAAGAAAATGATGCACTAAAAATTTACGATGAATTAGTAGAGAATATACAGTTTCACTCGTAATGTATAAAATTTGTCGAAATGACCATGACACGTTATGACAAACATTCTATCGCGTAGCGGTTAAAGTTAAACGTAAAGAGTGAGGTTATTAGACAGATTGAGAAGATAAGGCTAACATCAAACTTTGGTGTTAGCCCAATTTTCTTCCTACGCTAACCTTAGCTCTCAACGAAGGGGGTCAAATTGTGCTAAGAGATTTATTCGTGAAAAAGAAAAAGTATGCTGCAATACCTTCAGAACAAGTACGAAAAGATGTACCAGATGGCGTTATGACAAAATGTCCGAAATGTAAAAAAATCATGTATACGAAAGAACTTCTAAAAAATTTAAAAGTATGTGTGAATTGTGGATATCATCATCCTATGAATGCATGGGAACGTCTTGATAGTATATTGGACGAAGGGTCATTCCGTGAGTATGACAAAGAAATGGTTTCATTAAATCCACTCGAGTTTCCACATTATGAAGAGAAACTAGAGAGCGATCGTAAGAAGACTGAATTGAACGAAGCGGTTGTAACTGGTGAAGGAACAATTGATGACATGCTTGTTGTTGTTGCAGTAATGGATTCTCGTTTTCGAATGGGGAGCATGGGCTCTGTTGTAGGAGAAAAAATTGCCCGTGCGGTTGAAAAGGCATACGACTTACAAGTTCCATTTATTATCTTTACTGCTTCGGGTGGTGCCCGTATGCAAGAAGGGATATTAAGTTTAATGCAAATGGCAAAAACAAGCGTAGCTTTGAAAAAGCATAGTAATGCAGGAGGATTATTTATTTCTGTTATGACTCACCCAACGACGGGCGGGGTTTCAGCAAGTTTCGCTTCACTTGGTGATTATAATCTTGCAGAACCAGGGGCACTGATCGGATTTGCTGGTAGACGTGTAATTGAACAAACTGTGCGTGAGAAACTACCGGAAGATTTCCAAACGGCAGAATTCTTACTAGAACATGGTCAATTAGATGCGGTGGTGCATCGTGATGATATGAGAGAATCGCTCCGTAAGATTTTAGAAGTTCATCAAGGAGGGGAAATGGCTGTATGGCAGAGCTAGAATTTGAGAAACCAGTTGTTGAGCTAAGAAATAAGATTCGTGAACTGAAAGACTATACGAAAAACAGCCAGATGGACTTCAGTGAGGAGATTCGTATTTTGGAAGACAAGCTAGAAAAATTAGAGGAAGATATATACGGCAATATGAAAGTATGGGACCGTGTTCAAATTGCTCGTCATGCAGAACGACCGACAACGCTCGATTATATTGAGCACTTATTTACTAATTTTTTTGAATGTCATGGAGATCGCCTATTTGGCGACGATGCAGCGATTGTCGGCGGCATTGCGAAATATAAGGGGATGCCTGTAACTGTAATTGGGCACCAACGCGGAAAAGATACGAAAGAAAATATTCGTCGTAATTTTGGGATGCCTCATCCAGAAGGATATCGAAAAGCACTGCGTCTAATGAAACAAGCGGAAAAGTTTAATCGTCCTATTATTTGTTTCATCGATACGAAGGGAGCTTATCCTGGTAAAGCAGCTGAAGAACGTGGACAAAGTGAGGCAATTGCCCGTAATTTATTTGAAATGGCGGGTTTAACTGTACCTGTTATTTGTATTGTTATCGGTGAAGGTGGTAGCGGTGGTGCGTTAGGTCTTGGAGTAGGCGATTACATTCATATGCTAGAAAATTCCACGTATTCTGTTATTACACCAGAGGGTGCGGCAGCAATTCTTTGGAAAGATGCTAGTAAAGCAAAAGAAGCTGCAGAAGCGATGAAAATTACAGCAGCGGATTTGAAAGAATTAGGTGTAATTGACGAAATTATTCCAGAGGCAAAAGGCGGAGCACATCGTAATCTTTTAAAACAATCAGAAAACATAGATTTAATGCTTAAAAAAACTTTTGAACAATTAAGTGGAATTTCGAAAGATGAATTAATCGAAAAACGTTATGAAAAATATATGAAAATTGGGCAAGTTTCGTTTTCAAACGCTTCCATTGGGATAAAATAAGAAAAGCGTGCGTTCCTCTTCGCGAATGCACGTTTTTATTATGAAAAGACACATCTTCTCCATTGTGTTTTTATATTTTTTCGTGTTATTTTATTATAAGGCAAATAATCTTTATGAGGTGAGTACAAATGAAACGTATTGGTGTATTAACAAGTGGTGGAGATTCACCTGGTATGAATGCTGCCATTCGTGCAGTTGTTCGTAAAGCGATTTTCCATGATATTGAAGTATATGGTATTTACCATGGATACGCTGGATTAATTTCTGGTCACATTGAAAAATTAGAACTAGGTTCTGTTGGCGATATTATCCACCGCGGTGGTACGAAATTATATACAGCAAGATGTCCTGAGTTTAAAGACCCAGAAGTACGACTAAAAGGTATCGAGCAATTAAAGAAACACGGTATCGAAGGACTTGTTGTTATTGGTGGAGATGGTTCTTACCAAGGCGCTAAAAAATTAACTGAACAAGGATTCCCATGTGTTGGTGTACCAGGTACAATCGACAATGATATCCCTGGAACAGACTTCACAATTGGTTTCGATACAGCTCTAAACACTGTTATTGATGCAATTGATAAAATCCGTGACACAGCTACATCTCATGAACGTACATATGTTATCGAAGTAATGGGACGTCACGCTGGTGATATCGCATTATGGGCTGGTTTAGCTGATGGTGCAGAAACAATCTTAATTCCAGAAGAAGAGTATGACATGGATGATGTTATCGCTCGTCTGAAGCGCGGTAGCGAACGTGGTAAAAAACACAGTATTATCATTGTGGCTGAAGGTGTTGGAAGTGCAATTGACATCGGTAAGCACATTGAAGAAGCAACAAACTTTGATACTCGCGTAACTGTATTAGGTCACGTACAACGTGGTGGATCACCAAGTGCACAAGACCGTGTATTAGCAAGTCGTCTTGGCGCAAGAGCAGTTGAATTATTAATTGCTGGTAAAGGTGGACGTTGTGTAGGTATTCAAGATAACAAACTTGTTGATCATGATATTATCGAAGCGTTAGCTCAAAAGCATACAATCGATAAAGATATGTATCAATTATCTAAAGAATTATCCATCTAATCGGCTTAATGTCGGATATTTGGGAACGGTTTCATAATTTTCGGAGGTGCAATATGCGTAAAACTAAAATTGTATGTACTATAGGTCCTGCTAGTGAAAGTATTGAGAAATTAGAACAATTAATGGAAGCGGGTATGAACGTTGCTCGTTTAAACTTCTCTCATGGTAGCCATGAAGAGCACGGCGCTCGTATTAAAAACATCCGTGAAGCTTCAAAGAAAACTGGTAAAACAGTTGGTATCTTACTTGATACAAAAGGTCCAGAAATTCGTACTCATGACTTCGTAGACGGACAAGCTGAGCTTGTAACAGGTGCAGAAGTAGTTCTTTCTACTGAGCAAGTATTAGGTACTGCAGAGAAGTTCTCTGTATCTTATGCTGGTCTTTATGACGATGTAGACCCAGGTTCTCGTATTCTAATCGATGACGGTCTTATCGAACTAGAAGTAATCGAAAAAGCTGACGGAAACATCCGTACAAAAGTTCTTAACAGCGGAACTGTAAAAAATAAAAAAGGTGTTAACGTACCAAACGTAAGCATTAAGCTTCCTGGTATCACTGAAAAAGACGTAAAAGATATCATCTTCGGTATCGAGCAAAAAGTTGATTTCATCGCAGCATCTTTCGTTCGTAAAGCATCTGACGTATTAGAAATCCGTGAATTATTAGAAGAGCATAACGCTCAATACATCCAAATCGTACCAAAAATTGAAAACCAAGAGGGTATCGACAACATCGATTCAATCTTAGAAGTTTCTGACGGTTTAATGGTAGCTCGTGGTGACATGGGTGTAGAAATTCCACCAGAAGAAGTACCATTAGTACAAAAACGTCTAATCAAAAAATGTAACGTGTTAGGTAAACCAGTTATTACTGCGACACAAATGTTAGATTCTATGCAACGTAACCCACGTCCAACTCGTGCGGAAGCAAGTGACGTAGCTAACGCAATCTTCGATGGTACAGATGCAATCATGCTTTCAGGTGAAACAGCTGCTGGACAATACCCAGTAGAAGCAGTAACTATGATGGCTAACATTGCAGTGCGTGTTGAAAAATCATTACAATATGAAGATATGTTCAAAAAACGTATTAAAGAGTTCACTCCAACAATTACAGATGCAATTAGCCAATCTGTTGCGCATACAGCACTTGCTCTTGATGTAGCTGCAATCGTAGCTCCAACAGAAAGTGGATATACTGCGAAAATGATCTCTAAATACCGTCCGAAATCTCCAATCGTTGCTGTAACATCTGACGAGCAAGTAGGACGTCGTCTTGCACTTGTTTGGGGTGTACAAGCATTTATGGCTGAGAAGCGCGCAGCTTCTACTGACGAAATGTTAGATACAGCAATTCAAACAGGTATGGATGCAGGTCTAATCGGACTTGGAGACACTGTTGTAATCACTGCTGGTGTTCCGGTTGCTGAAACTGGTACAACAAACTTAATGAAAATCCACGTTGTGGGTGAAGAAGTTGCTAAAGGACAAGGAATCGGACGTAAAGCTGCAAAAGGTAAAGTAGTTGTAGCAAAAACAGCTGCTGAAGCTGTAGTGAACGTAAACGAAGGTGATATCCTTGTTACAACAAGTACTGATAAAGATATGATTCCTGCAATCGAAAAAGCTGCTGCTCTAGTTGTAGAAGAAGGCGGTCTAACAAGCCATGCTGCTGTTGTAGGCGTATCAATCGGTATTCCTGTTATCGTTGGTGTAAACGGCGTAACAGCAACTTTAAAAAATGGCCAAGAAGTAACAGTTGATGCAGCGCGCGGAATTGTTTATAATGGACATGCGGAAGTGCTATAAGTAATACGAAGAGAAGGATCGGAGTCCTTCTCTTTTTTTTTACACAAAAAATAAGTTAGAACTAGCTTGAAACGCCTGAAATTGCTTTTAAAAGCTGTTTACTATGAGTTTGATACCAGAAAAATGTATTAGGTTTTTACATGGTGTATACGGGTGTTGTGAGGGTGTTTAAAGTGATGATATATGGAAGGAGTGTAGAACTGTGAAATGGTTACTATTCTTGTTTATTTTAATACCGGCGATTGAGATTATAGTCTTAATTGGATCAAGTCATGTAATAGGTTTATGGTCTACGTTCGCTATGATTGTATTTACGGGTGTTGTAGGTGTCTATTTAGCGAAAAGGCAAGGGTTTAAAGTGCTTGGAGAGATTCAATCTAAGCTGAATAGAGGAGAAATGCCAGGAGGGGCAGTGCTAGATGGTATTTTTATCTTTGTAGGAGGTATTCTTTTAGTGCTTCCTGGATATGTAACGGATATAATGGGTTTTATCTTTGTTATTCCTGTGACGAGGGCTTTGTTGAAACCGTTTGTTATGAAGTGGATGGAATGGAAGTTTAGAAAGAACTCTACTATTATTGTGCAGAAATAGTACTTAGATTATAGCGATCTAAGTACTATTTTTTTTGCCTGCAAAAGGATGAGAGGCTGGTCAAAGTTCTGTTAATTAAAGTTTTAATTTATTATATGTACTGTGTATTTATGTGATTTAAGGGTTTGGTGGCTCGTAATGAGTGTGTTGTAGGAAGATCCTTCTGAACTAAAGTTTATTTTTGAGTATAAAATGAATCAATTGGTATGGAAAAAAGTTAGATAAGAGTAGGGGATTGTTAGTTTAAGTCTCATTCCACGCTATTTTGTATATTTATTCATTTACATAAAAAGTAATAAATGTAAGTAATAATTATAAAATAAATAGAATAAATATGTAAAAATACCTCAAAATATGTGTTTTTATGCAAAAAAACAAGAGGATTATCCTTTTGTTCGGTAAATCCTCTTGTTGTATGTAATGAGTGTGAAAAATAAGTACAAGGAATAATCAGTGGGAAATTCCCACTGATTACATGTAAGTTTTTTGTTGTATATGAATTAGAAACTATTATTTTGAAGGTGAGCCTTTAATATATTTCCACAAATCATGGAATACACGAGCTTTGTGCAATGTATTAAGTAGTACTAAGATGACTGGACCGATGATTAATCCTAAAAAGCCGAAGAGTTTAAAGCCGACAAATAGAGCGATCAGTGTTGCTAATGGATCGAGGCCGATATTAGATGAAAGCACTTTAGGCTCCATAATTTGTCTTTGGACAATCACGACGATGTATAAAATGAGAAGACCGATGGCGAAAGCAGTGTCGCCAGTGAAAAATACATATATAACCCAAGGAACGAAGACAGCTCCTGTTCCTAAATACGGGAGTAAATCTACAACTCCTGTAATAATCGCGATAGTAATGGCGTATGGTACGCGTAATATTAGAAGGCCGATTAGTACAATAACAGTTGTCATAGATACGAGCGTTAGTTGTGCTTTAACAAAACCAAATAAAGCTTTTCTTAAATCGACAAAAATAGTTTTTCCATAGCCGTGAACACGGGTGGGTAAAAATTTTCTTACTTTTTGAGCAAGAAGATGCCAATCGTAACTAATGAAGAAAGTGGCTAATAAAACGAATACAAGGACAGTTAACGTTGTTGGTAGTGCACTAATGAAATTTGTTAACCCGCTTATAATAGCTGATAAAAGATCTTTCATTTGCGTCGTTGCTTCGGTTCCTAAGTTTTGAATGTTTTGTGTAATCGTATAGCGCTGTGGTTCCCCAAGATGATTAAATTTAGAAATTAAATCATCATAGAGAGGCATAATATGATTAAGTGCAAACTGCTGAGCGAAGGTAACGATATCCGGAAACTTTACTGTAACAAGTTGTAGTAAGTATGTTGTGGCAGATATGGCTTCCGTTACAAGGTATGTAACGAGTCCGACGATAGCTCCGAACACGAGAATTAAGCTAACGAGTACAGCTAGTGCACGAGGAAATTGTAGTTTTTGATTAAGGAAATTGACGACAGGGTTAATCAAATAAGCAAATGCGAAAGCGATAATAAAAGGATAGATAAGTCCTGACATATATAGTAATGCATAGAACCCGACTACCGTCGCTACGATGACAAATATGAGTCGCAATATCATATATAGTAAGTTTCGATTCAAAGATGTATACCTCCCATTCCAATTTGGATTATCTTGATTCGTTCAACTTATAACGAGTGTAATGCACTGATTAAAGTTTCACGTTATGTTATAGTGGAATGATGGATTTTTTTCCTGCTTTTTCAGTGCATGAGTGACTGTAAAAGCTTGATGTTGATGCTTCTACTATATGGTAAAAACTTCATTTTCTCTTCTTTTTATTTTACCTGTTTCTTATTAGAAAAGAAAGAAGAGACGATCGTTTTCAAACATGTATACATGCTTGAATTTTTTTGGTGAAAGTCTCGTTTTTCAATTTTAAAATGCATAAAAAATTGAAGGTGTTATTGATAAATAGGCATCCGTATATCATGTATAACGATCGGTTTAAAGGTATTTTTGTTTGGAAATGAGTTCATTATTTTCAGAAAGGAAGTGCAAACATGATTAGTCAGTCAACGTTATTTTTATTCATACTACTTATTATAGGACTTATTGCGAAAAACCAATCGCTTACTTTAGCTATTGGTGTGTTATTTTTATTGAAATTTACGTTTCTAGGAGATAAAGTCTTTCCTTATCTACAAACGAAAGGGATTAACCTCGGTGTTACGGTTATTACAATAGCGGTACTCGTACCGATTGCAACGGGGGAAATAGGTTTTAAACAACTTGGAGAAGCAGCGAAGTCGTATTATGCATGGATTGCTTTAGCTTCAGGGGTAGCGGTTGCTTTGCTAGCGAAAGGCGGCGTACAATTATTGACAACGGATCCTCATATTACAACTGCGCTCGTTTTCGGGACAATTATAGCAGTTGCTTTATTTAATGGGGTTGCTGTAGGGCCATTAATTGGGGCTGGAATTGCCTATGCAGTTATGAGTATTATACAGATGTTTAAATAAGGAATTTTATAGTAATATAAAAATTTTGAATTCTTTCTGTTCACAAAAGTCAGATAATTGTTTATAATAGGATTAGAAACTTTGAAAAGTTACATAACAGCAGAGACTTTACACCAGATAAAATAAAAACAACATAAAACAATTTTATAATGATATTGTTTTATGTTGTTTTTATCATAAAACTCTTCGGAATTAATTTTCCTCACTAACTTGTTGTTTTGAGCGTGAGGATTCGGGGAGACATTCACGCTCATGCTTTCCATGTAGACAATGGACAATAAGAGGGGAACATCGCAACAAATTTGCATGATCGTGCATTTTGCTTGCCTAAAGAGTGAACGGGCGTTCATAATTCAAAAGGGGAGCAAATAGATATAAGGAGCAAGGTTGGGAGAATTTTCAGGAAAAGGAGAGAATGTCATGACTGTTATTCGAGGTTTAGAAGGGGTAGTAGCAACAACATCATCTGTGAGCTCTATTATTGATGATACATTAACTTATGTTGGGTATAATATTGATGATTTAGCTGAGAATGCTACGTTTGAAGAAGTAGTGTACTTATTATGGCACCGCAAGCTTCCTAATGAAAAAGAACTAGCGGAATTTAATGAAATTGTATGTGAATACTATAAAGTTCCAGGTGAGATTTTAACATATTTGAAACAAGTAGATTTAAAAATCGCACATCCGATGTCTGTTTTACGAACTGCAATTTCCATGCTATCATTATACGATGAGAGCGCTGAAATTATGGATGAAAAGTCCAATTATTTGAAAGCGGTTAAATTGCAGGCGCAAGTGGGAACTTTAGTTGCTGCTTATGCAAGAATTCGTAAAGGTTTAGATATTGTTGAGCCTAGAAACGATTTATCATTAGCTGCAAACTTCTTGTACATGTTAAATGATCGCGAGCCAAATGAAGTTGAAATTGAAGCTTTTGATAAGGCGCTTGTACTTCACGCAGATCATGAGTTAAACGCTTCTACATTTACTGCACGCGTTTGTGTAGCTACACTTTCAGATGTGTATTCTGGTATTACAGCAGCAATCGGTGCATTAAAAGGTCCTCTTCACGGCGGGGCAAATGAAAATGTAATGAAGATGTTAACTGAAATTGGTGAAGAAGAAAATGTAGAATCATATATTCATAATGCTCTTCAAAATAAAGTGAAAATCATGGGCTTTGGCCACCGTGTATATGAGCAGGGTGATCCGCGTGCAAAACATTTACGCGAAATGTCTAAGAGATTATGCGTGCTTTTAGGAGAAGAGAAATGGTATAATATGTCTATCAAAATTGAAGACATCGTAACAAAAGAAAAAGGTCTTCCACCAAATGTTGATTTCTATTCAGCTTCTGTATACCATTGTTTAGGAATTGACCATGACTTATTTACACCTATTTTTGCAATTAGCCGTATGTCAGGCTGGTTAGCTCATATTCTAGAACAATATGAAAACAACCGTTTAATCCGTCCGCGTGCAGATTATAATGGACCAACACATCAAGTGTATGTTCCAATTGCACAACGATAAGCGAATAACACTATTTTGATAGTGAAAATACGCTTTCAAAAGTCTGATTTTTTCGGAAAGATGTAATGATTAGAATATTTTAATTTGACTAACGGTTTGAACTGAGGGGTTATTCCCTCAGTTTCATACATATGAAATTTCAAACATGGGGGTTATCACATTGACGACAGGTGAAAAAATTACTGTAACTAATGGTGTTATGAATGTACCAAACAATCCGATTATTCCATTTATCGAAGGAGATGGAATTGGTCCTGATATTTGGGCAGCTGCATCTCGTGTACTAGAAGCAGCAGTTGAAAAAGCTTATGATGGTGAGAAGAAAATCGTTTGGAAAGAAGTGCTTGCAGGGGAAAAAGCATTCAACCAAACAGGCGAGTGGTTACCAGAAGAAACTTTAAATTTAATCCGTGAATATTTAATCGCGATTAAAGGTCCACTTACAACTCCAGTTGGCGGTGGTATTCGTTCTCTAAACGTAGCACTTCGTCAAGAATTAGATTTATATGTATGTCTACGTCCAGTTCGTTATTTTGAAGGTGTTCCTTCACCTGTAAAACGTCCGGAAGATACTGATATGGTTATTTTCCGTGAAAATACAGAAGACATTTATGCTGGAATTGAATATGCACAAGGATCTCCAGAAGCAGAAAAAGTTCTTGCTTTCTTAAAAGAAGCAATGGGTGTTAATAAAATCCGCTTCCCAGAAACATCTGGTATTGGTATTAAACCAATCTCGGAAGAAGGGACAAAGCGTCTTGTTCGTGCTGCAATTCAATATGCAATTAACGAAAAACGCTCTTCTGTTACATTAGTTCATAAAGGAAACATTATGAAATTTACAGAAGGTGCTTTCAAAAACTGGGGTTACGAAGTAGCGGAACAAGAATTCGGCGACAAAGTATTTACTTGGGCTGAATATGATCGCATCGTTGAGAAAGATGGTAAAGATGCAGCGAATAAAGCGATGGCAGACGCTGAAGTGGCTGGAAAAATCATCGTAAAAGATTCTATTGCAGACATCTTCTTACAACAAATTTTAACGCGTCCACGTGAGTTCGATGTTGTTGCAACAATGAACTTAAACGGAGACTACATCTCTGATGCACTTGCTGCACAAGTAGGTGGAATTGGTATTGCACCTGGTGCAAATATTAACTATGTGACTGGACATGCTATCTTTGAAGCTACACACGGTACAGCTCCAAAATATGCAGGTTTAGATAAAGTAAACCCATCTTCGGTTCTTCTTTCTGGTGTATTATTATTAGAGCACTTAGGATGGAACGAAGCTGCGAAATTAGTAACTGCTTCAGTTGAGAAGACAATTGCTTCAAAAGTAGTAACTTATGATTTCGCACGCTTAATGGAAGGTGCAACAGAAGTGAAATGTTCTGAGTTCGCTAATGAACTTATTAAAAACATGGATGTAGCGATAATCAAAAACGCATAATTAAAGCGGGGGGTAAATTATGACAATCAAACGCAAGAAAGTTTCAGTCATCGGTGCAGGATTTACAGGAGCAACAACAGCATTCTTATTAGCACAAAAAGAACTTGCAGATGTTGTATTAGTGGACATTCCACAACTGGAAAATCCAACAAAAGGGAAAGCGTTAGATATGTTAGAAGCGAGCCCAGTACAAGGTTTTGATGCTAACATTATTGGAACATCTGATTACGAAGATACTGCTGATTCTGACGTTGTCGTTATTACAGCAGGTATTGCACGTAAGCCTGGTATGAGCCGTGATGACTTAGTAGCAACAAACTCTAAAATTATGAAAAGTATTACGCGCGACATTGCAAAACATTCACCAAATGCGATTATTGTTGTATTAACAAATCCAGTTGATGCAATGACATATTCTGTATTTAAAGAAGCAGGATTCCCGAAAGAGCGTGTTATTGGTCAATCGGGCGTATTAGATACAGCTCGTTTCCGTACATTCATCGCGCAAGAATTAAATCTTTCTGTGAAAGACATTACAGGATTTGTTCTTGGAGGACACGGTGACGATATGGTACCTCTTGTACGTTATTCTTATGCAGGTGGCATTCCGTTAGAAACGTTAATTCCGAAAGAGCGTTTAGAAGCAATCGTAGAACGTACCCGTAAAGGTGGCGGCGAGATTGTAGGCTTATTAGGAAACGGTAGTGCATATTACGCACCAGCTGCTTCTTTAGTTGAAATGACAGAAGCAATCTTAAAAGATCAACGCCGTGTATTACCGGCTATTGCGTACCTTGAAGGTGAATATGGTTATAGTGACCTTTACTTAGGGGTACCAGTAATTCTAGGTGGTAACGGAATTGAAAAAATTATTGAATTAGAACTTCTTGCAGATGAAAAAGAAGCGTTAGATCGCTCTGTAGAATCTGTACGTAATGTTATGAAGGTTCTTGTTTAATAATTAAATATAAGCGGAAAAAGATTCGGGGTCCCGAATCTTTTTCTACTATTTATTGAAATGTTTTTTTGAAATAATATGAAAACGCTATCATTTGTAATATCCTATAATGAAACTATAGATTTATACTATACATTGCCCTCATCATAGTAAATTTCGGATAAGGTATCGCTTTTAGTAGGATAATAAGGTGAAAAAATCGGAGGGGGTTGTAACATGTTAAAGAAAAAAGTTCAAATTGGTCGTAAAATGGATGAAATTACAGTAGGAGAGAAATTATCTATCACTGAAAAAATTGAGGATAAAGATTTGTTATTGTACTTAGGGTTAACGAATGATGCCAATCCATTATATATTCAGCATGATTACGCATCCCAAACTCCGTATGAAAAGCCGATTGTACCAAGCATTATGCTAACTGGAATGATTACAACGGCAGTTACGAAATATTTACCAGGTCCAGGTAGTCATATTACGAGAAAGGACCTTACATTCGTGAAGCATGTTCACCATTATGAAACGTTACAAATCCACTTTGAAGTTGTGGCTGTTTCTGAGGAGGAACATACAATTGATATGCTTGTATCTGCTCATGACGAAAAAGGGAATACTGTTGTGAAAGGCTCATTAACAGTAACGCCACCTTATAAATCAGTCTCTATTATGGAAAAAGCATTAGATAATTTTTAAAACATGAAAATATGAATAGCGCTAGCATACCTTTTATAAGGGTGCTAGCGCTATTTTTAGTTGAAGAATCCTTGTGTAAATCCCTCGGCAAAATCGGAGCAACCTGTTTTAATCGTATCCCAGCTTGGGGCGTTGAATGTAAGAATGCACGTTACTATTAAAGATAGAATAGGTAACACTAGTCGCATAATAGACCTCCATATAATTTATATTTGTATATTTAAATTAATAATATAATCGTTGGAAATGTAAGTCAATGAAAGGAGTGGTTTTTTAAGGTGAGATGGAAAAGAGAAGACGTTACCTTTGAAACGATGAGAGAAGCTGAAGTGTGGGCGGACGGGGTCGCGAATGAAATGTATGGAAGACTATTTGATGGATATGAAACACTAGACTATAAAATAGCGTATGCTCTTTCGTTTTTTCTAGCGCAAAATCGAGAATTCAATATTCATACGGAAGTAGAATGGAATGAAAAGATAGATGTGTATAAAGTATGGATAACAACACGTTAATGGAAGTGAATGAGTGATAACAATGGCACAATCTGATTCCATGAATAGACAATTATATTGAGAGGGACCTTGTTTTCTAGTATGATGAGAATAACGGGGAAAATACTAGGATGAAGAAGGTTTCAAGTCTATAACTTGGAGGAAAAGAATGAACAATCGTATTTTAGTAGTTGATGATGAGGAGTTTATCTTAACTTTAATTGAATTTAATTTACAACAAGCTGGGTTTGAAGTGATAACAGCGATGGATGGAGAAATGGCGCTTCAAAAAGCGACAACAGAACGCCCAGATTTAATTATATTAGATTTAATGCTTCCAAAAATGGATGGTATGGAAGTGTGTAAAGAATTACGATTGCAGCGTGTTATGACGCCGATTTTAATGTTAACAGCAAAAGATGATGAATTTGATAAGGTGCTAGGTCTTGAACTTGGGGCGGATGATTATATGACGAAGCCATTTAGCCCAAGGGAAGTTGTTGCACGTGTGAAGGCGATTTTACGCCGTACGAAATTGCAACAAGAAGAGCAAGTTACAGAATCATCAGATGAAGAGAGTATCACAATTGCTGAGCTTAAAATTTTACCAGAGTTTTATGAGGCTTATTTCCAAGGAAGAAAGCTTGAATTAACACCAAAAGAGTTTGAACTACTTGTTTATCTTGCGAAAAATAAGAGCCGCGTGTTGACGCGTGATCAATTATTAAGTGCTGTATGGAACTATGATTTTGCTGGTGATACACGAATTGTGGACGTTCATATTAGCCATTTGCGCGATAAAATTGAAAAAAATACGAAAAAACCGGCGTACATTAAAACGATACGTGGTTTAGGATATAAATTAGAGGAGCCAAAAGGGGATGAATAAATTTCGTTCCAGGCTTCTTTTTACATTTGTTTCTCTTATTGTTTTTATATTAGTCGGACTAGGTTTATTGCTAGAAACCGTGTTTGAAAACTACTATATAGATCATGCCAAAGAGAGAATGGTAAAAGAGACAGAGTATGTTGCGGTATTAGCAGAAGAACAAGGTTTTGATGATGTTTTAAAAAATCCATATGTATTTGAAAAGTTAGAAGAAAAAATACAGGCTTCTATTGCATTTGTAGATGAAAAAAAGAAAGTTCAATATAGCGGGGGAGAACAGTCTGCGTTTAGCCAAGGAATAATTAAAGAACTCTCCTCTGAAACAACAAAGCAAAGAAATAAAGTCATTACGAAAGAAACAGATCAGAATAACGAATTTTACCATGCGGTATTCGTTCAAGATATAGCAGGGAAACAAGGGTACATTTTGGTGAAAAGTACAATTGAGCCTTTGAAAGCTGTTCATCAAAAAACGTGGGGATTATTAATTATCGGATTTGTTATCGCTTGTCTCGTAGTTGTATTTTTAGGTATGAAAATTACAGGGCAATATATTAGGCCAATTGAATCTGTTACGAAAGTTGCTATTGAATTAGCGAAAGGGAATTATAAAGCGCGCGCTTATGAAAGTCATTCGGATGAAACGGGAATGTTAAGTAAAGCGATTAATATTTTAGCCCGTAATTTACAAGAGATGACACTTGAGCAAGAAATGCAACAAGATCGTCTGCATACGTTAATTGAAAATATGGGAAGTGGAATGATTTTAATTGATAGCCGCGGTTATATAAACCTTGTAAACCGTTCGTATAAGGAGACCTTCCATGTAACAGATGAAGAATATTTAGATCGATTATATTATGAGTCGTTTCATCACCCGGAAATTATAGAGCTTGTAGAAGAAATCTTTATGACAGAAGTGAAAGTGCGTAAACAAATGTTATTGCCACTTGGAATTGAGCGAAAGCATTTCGAGGTATACGGAGCACCGATTATCGGGACGAACCATGAATGGAAAGGGATTGTCCTTGTATTCCATGACATTACTGAGCTGAAAAAGTTAGAACAAATGAGAAAAGACTTTTTAGCGAATGTTTCTCATGAACTAAAAACGCCGATTACTTCTATTAAAGGTTTTTCAGAAACACTCTTAGACGGTGCTATGGATAATAAAAAATTCTGCGCACATTTCTTGCACATTATTTTAAAAGAAAGTGAACGTATGCAAGGATTAATTGAAGATTTATTAGATTTATCAAAGATTGAGCAACAAGGATTTAAATTAAGTATGGGGACCGTTGATATGAAGGGACTTCTTGAAGACATTCATATGGTGCTTGATAATAAAGCAGGAGAAAAAGAAATCTCCTTACAAGTAAATACGATAAAACGTGTCTCTGTCATTGGAGATCCAAGTCGTTTGCAGCAAATCTTTATTAATTTAATGAATAACGCAATCGTATATACGCCGGCTGGAGGCGTTGTTTCTGTAGAATTAGCAGAAGATAAATATAATGCTTATATAAAAGTATCCGATACTGGAATTGGTATTAGTAAAGATGAAATTCCGCGTATTTTTGAACGCTTTTACCGAGTGGATAAAGCGAGAAGTAGAAATACTGGTGGTACAGGCCTTGGATTATCAATTGTAAAGCATTTAGTAGAAGCACATCACGGTACAATTACAGTGGATAGTGAAGTTGGGAAAGGGACAACATTTACAGTTGTTTTACCAAAATCAGCAACTGAAAAATAGGATGAAGGATGTTTACAATATATTAACAATGGCTTAATTAAATATTAATAAAGCTCTGTTAATATAATACATGAAAACCCCTTCATCCAAGGAGTAATTTTGGACGAGAATAGTTACGCTGTTCTCGTCACTTCCCTTTTATGTTAGTAAACGTTTGTATATATAATAGAAAATAGCCGTTATTTTTCTTCTCTCTATTAGTCATGTTAATATAGAGAGAGGAAAGGAACGGTTTTTTTCTGTGAAAAAAATCATTTCAAATTTGTATGGGGAGGTTTCTGATTTGGAAAAAAAAGTCGTATTAGTAGATGGTAATAATATCGCGTATCGTGCTTTCTTTGCACTACCGCTTTTAAATAACGACAAAGGTATACATACGAACGCAATTTACGGTTTTACAATGATGTTAATGAGAATATTAGAGGAAGAAAAACCGACGCATATGTTAGTAGCGTTTGATGCGGGTAAAACGACATTCCGTCATAAAACATATAGTGAGTATAAAGGAGGGCGTCAAAAGACTCCACCTGAATTATCAGAACAATTCCCGTTTATTCGTGAGATGCTTGATGCATTCAACGTACCGCGTTATGAATTAGAAAATTATGAAGCGGATGACATTATGGGAACGCTAGCAAAAGAAGCGAGTGAACAAGGAGCAAGTGTAAAAGTTATTTCAGGAGATAAAGATTTACTGCAACTTGTTTCTGATAACACGCTTGTATGTATTCCTCGAAAAGGGATTACGGAAGTAGATGAATATACGAAAGAAGCTTTATTTGAGAAATACAGCTTATCACCAAAGCAAATTATCGATATGAAAGGTTTAATGGGAGACCAATCAGATAATATTCCAGGTGTACCAGGAGTTGGTGAAAAAACTGCGATTAAATTGTTAACACAGTTTGGAACGGTTGAAGAAGTGTATGAAAATCTAGATCAAGTAAGCGGGAAGAAATTAAAAGAGAAACTGGAAGCGAATAAGGATCAAGCTCTTATGAGTAAAGATCTTGCTACTATTATTATAGATGCGCCGATTACTGTGCATGTAGATGATATGGAATATAAAGGGTATGAACCGAGCGATGTCATTCCAATGTTCGAGAATTTAGGATTTACATCTCTTTTAAATAAATTAGGTGTTACGCCAGAAGAAACGGCTCCAGCTGAATTAGATGATATTACATTTGATATTGTAGAAGAAGTTACAGAAGAAATGCTTCAGCAAGATAGTGCGCTTATTGTTGAAGTACAAGAAGATAACTATCATAAAGCAGACATTCAAGGTTTTGGTATTCAAAATGAAAATGGTTGCTACTTTATTCAGACAGACATTGCTCTTAAGTCAGATGCATTTAAAGACTGGCTTGCAGATGGAGAGATGAGAAAGCATACATTTGATGCGAAGCGTGCAATCGTTGCACTGAAATGGAACGGTATAGATATACAAGGGATTGATTTTGATCTATTAATCGCTGCTTATTTACTTGACCCGGCTGACACAGATAAAGATTTCCGTACTGTAGCGAAAATGAAAGAAACGCATGCTGTGAAATCTGATGAAGAAGTTTACGGAAAAGGCGCGAAGCGTGCTGTTCCAGAGTTAGAAGTAGTAGCGGAGCATGTAGCTCGTAAAGTGCATGTATTATATGATGTAAAGCAAACATTCATTGAAGAGTTAGAAAAGAATGAGCAATATGAACTGTTTACAGAGTTAGAATTACCACTTGCGCGCGTATTAGCTGATATGGAAGTAAAAGGTGTAAAAGTTGATACAGAGCGTCTTCGTAATATGGGAGAAGAACTTGCAGGCAGATTAAAGGAAATGGAACAGGAAATTTATAAGCTTGCAGGAACAGAATTTAATATTAATTCACCGAAGCAGCTTGGTGTTATTCTGTTTGAGAATTTAAACTTACCGGTTATTAAAAAGACGAAAACAGGTTATTCTACGTCAGCTGATGTACTAGACAAGCTTATGGATCACCATGAAATTATTCCAAACATTTTACATTATCGTCAATTAGGGAAACTAAACTCAACTTATATTGAAGGTTTATTAAAAGTTGTACATGAAGATTCATCTAAAATCCATACTCGTTTCAATCAAGTATTAACGCAAACAGGTCGATTAAGTTCAACGGATCCAAACTTGCAAAATATCCCGATTCGATTAGAAGAAGGAAGAAAGATTCGTCAGGCATTCGTTCCATCAGAAGAAGGATGGATTATGTATGCGGCAGATTATTCACAAATCGAACTTCGTGTATTAGCTCATATTGCAAACGATAAAGGGCTAGTTGAAGCTTTCCAAAATGACATGGATATTCATACGAAAACAGCTATGGATGTATTTGGCGTTGAAAAAGATGAAGTAAATTCGAATATGAGACGACAAGCGAAAGCTGTTAACTTCGGAATTGTATATGGTATTAGTGATTATGGTCTTTCACAAAACTTAGGAATTACAAGAAAAGCAGCAGCGGAATTTATTGAAAGGTATTTAGAAAGTTTCCCTGGTGTACAAGAATACATGAATGACATCGTAAAAGATGCGAAGCAAAAAGGATATGTGGCTACATTATTAAATCGCCGCCGTTACATTCCGGAAATTACGAGTCGTAATTTCAATTTACGTAGCTTTGCTGAGCGTACAGCTATGAATACACCAATTCAAGGTACTGCAGCAGATATTATTAAAAAAGCGATGATTATTATGGCAGATCGTTTAGAAGAAGAAGGATTACAAGCGCGTCTTCTTCTGCAAGTACACGATGAATTGATATTTGAAGCACCAAAAGAAGAAATTGAAAAATTAGAGAAGCTTGTACCAGAAGTGATGGAGCATGCAATTGAACTTGCAGTTCCGCTGAAAGTTGATTATTCGTACGGTCCAACTTGGTACGACGCAAAATAAGGAAGTGATGAAATGCCTGAATTACCAGAGGTTGAAAACGTCAGACGGACACTTGAAAATCTTGTAACAGGAAAAACGATTGAAGATGTTATTGTTACCTATCCGAAAATAGTAAAACGACCGGATGATGCAGAAATCTTTAAAGAAATGCTAAGAGGCGAGAAGATTGAAAATATAAAGCGAAGAGGAAAGTTTTTGCTTTTATATGTAACGAATTATGTTATTGTTTCACATTTGCGTATGGAAGGTAAGTTTTTACTGCATCAAGAGGATGAGCCAATTGATAAGCATACGCACGTCCGTTTCTTATTTACAGATGGAACTGAATTACATTATAAAGATGTGAGAAAGTTTGGTACGATGCATCTCTTTAAGAAAGGTGAAGAGTTGAATCAAATGCCTCTTGCTGACTTAGGTCCGGAGCCATTTGATGCTGAATTGACACCGCAGTATTTACAAGAAAGATTGCAAAAGACAAATCGCAAAATAAAAGTTGTATTATTAGACCAGCGTCTTTTAGTGGGGCTTGGAAATATATATGTAGATGAAGTTCTATTCCGTTCTCAAATTCACCCAGAACGAGAAGCGTCGTCTTTAACAGCAGAAGAAATCGAACGAATTTACGAGGCGACTGTTACAACGCTAGGCGAAGCGGTAAAGCGAGGCGGAAGTACAATTCGAACATATATCAACTCACAAGGGCAAATTGGTTCGTTCCAAGAACTTCTAAATGTATATGGAAAAAAAGGAGAACCGTGTGTAACTTGCGGTACGATATTAGAAAAAACAGTTGTTGGCGGAAGAGGAACGCATTACTGCCCAATTTGTCAGCCGAGAATATAGAAAAGAGATAACATCGGATAGGCATTTGTCATATACATACAGCAGAGCTATGTATAAGGGAGGAGCTTACCGATGTACCTTTATTTATCTCTTATTTTATTAGCTTTTACATTAAGCTTAGATAGCTGTAGTGTAGGGCTAACATATGGTTTAAGAAGTGTAAGAATTCCACTAAGATCAATTATAATTATCGGAATGTGTTCAGCGGCTGTTATGCTTGTTTCAATGGGGATTGGACATATGATCGCGAAAATATTTTCACCTGTTATCGCAACGCGTATCGGTGGGCTTGTTCTTATTGGAATAGGAATTTGGGTATTATATCAATTTTTTCGAAGTGAGAAAAAAGAAGAGCCGAAGCAAGAGGAGAAGGTCTGGAAATTAGAGATTGCCTCGCTTGGGTTAGTGATTCAAATTTTACGGAAACCGACTGTAGCAGATTTCGATAAATCAGGCACCATTTCTGCAGGAGAAGCATTGCTTCTTGGTATTGCTCTATCTGTAGATTCGTTCGGTGCTGGAATTGGTGCATCTTTATTAGGATATGCACCGGCTATGATGGCGATATTAGTTGCAGTGATGAGTTCTTTGTTTTTATTTATTGGAATGAAACTTGGAACAGTTTTATCAAATATGAAATGGTTGCAAAAATTTACATTCCTGCCTGGGGTATTACTCATTATTATTGGAATTTGGAAAATGTAAGTATGGGCGTGGAACATTAGTTTCGCGCCTTTTATATTGTGAGGAGGATTATGATGACAGTAGTAATTGGATTAACGGGAGGCATTGCAAGTGGAAAAAGTACAGTGTCTCAAATGTTTCGTGAACTGAGTATACCAGTTATTGATGCAGATATTATTGCGCGAGAAGTTGTAGAACAAGGAAAACCTGCATATAACAAAATTGTAGAGGTATTTGGAACGGAAGTGTTACAAGAAGATGGAGAATTAGATCGTCCAAAACTAGGAAGTGTCGTTTTCTATAATGAAGAAAAACGATTGCAGTTAAATAAAATTGTTCATCCTGCAGTGCGTGAGGAAATGAATAGGCAAAAAGAAATGTACATAAAAGAAGGTATGCAAGCGGTTGTGTTAGATATTCCTCTCTTATTTGAAAGCAAATTAACAAGTCTTGTTGACCGCGTTTTAGTTGTAGCAGTTAAGCCACAAACGCAATTAGAACGTTTAATGAAGCGAAATAATTTTTCAGAAGAAGAAGCAACAGCTCGCATTCAATCTCAAATGCCATTAGAAGAAAAGGTGAAGAATGCAGATGAAGTGATAAATAATGATGGCACAATTATGGGAACGAAAACACAATTGCAGGTTATTTTAAAGAATTGGAACATTATTGACTAAAAAATTGTGAAATTAATGAAAATGCTTAGTGACATATCCCCTTTTTGTGTTATACTATTATTGGGATTGGAGATAAATAGTATAACGCATTCAAGGGGGATAACATATTATGACTCGTGTGGCAATTAATGGATTTGGACGTATTGGGAGAATGGTATTTCGTCAGGCAATAAAAGAAAGCGCATTCGAAATTGTAGCAATCAATGCAAGCTATCCATCTGAAACGTTAGCACATTTAATTAAATATGATACAGTTCACGGTAAGTTTGACGGAACAGTAGAAGCATTTGAAGATCACTTATTAGTTGATGGGAAAATGATTCGCCTTTTAAACAACCGCGATCCAAAGGAATTGCCTTGGACAGATTTAGGTGTTGAAGTTGTAATTGAAGCAACTGGTAAATTTAATTCAAAAGAAAAAGCAATTCTTCATGTTGAAGCTGGAGCGAAAAAAGTTATTTTAACAGCGCCTGGTAAAAATGAAGATGTAACAATTGTAGTTGGTGTGAACGAAGACCAATTAGATATTACAAAACATACCGTTATTTCAAATGCATCTTGTACAACAAACTGTTTAGCGCCTGTTGTGAAGGTGTTAGATGAGCAGTTTGGAATTGAAAACGGTTTAATGACGACTGTTCACGCTTATACAAATGATCAAAAAAATATTGATAACCCACATAAAGATTTAAGAAGAGCACGTGCTTGCGGACAATCAATCATTCCGACAACGACAGGTGCTGCGAAAGCGCTAGCAAAAGTTCTTCCACATTTAAACGGAAAACTTCATGGTATGGCACTTCGTGTACCAACACCAAACGTGTCTCTTGTTGACTTAGTAGTAGATGTGAAACGTGATGTGACAGTTGAAGCTATTAACGATGCATTCAAAACTGTTGCAAACGGTGCGTTAAAAGGCATTGTAGAATTCAGTGAAGAGCCTTTAGTATCTATTGACTTTAATACAAATACACACTCAGCTATTATTGATGGTTTATCTACAATGGTAATGGGTGATCGTAAAGTAAAAGTACTTGCTTGGTATGATAACGAGTGGGGCTACTCTCGTCGTGTTGTAGATCTTGTAACGTTAGTTGTTGACGAATTAGCGAAACAAAAAAATGTGCAACATATTTAAGTGAATAAGGGAGAGGGCAAGTGAATATTGCCCTCTCTTTTTTTAATTTTTTCTGAAAAGGAAAAAATTATATGAGTATATTTTGGAAAGTGGACATACCACGAAGCGTTGTTATTACTGTATTTGTGAATCATTTCTTTTTTTTAGGGAAAAGTAAAGAGGAAAATATGACAGAAAATCGAAAAAACTGTTGTTGCAAAATGAAAATAAACAAAGTATACTAACACTCGTAAACTTAAGAGCTGAGGTACGTAGTCACTACTTAAAGGGTTAGGACCTCTCTGGACTAACTTTCCCCCGTGGTAGTGGAGCAAGCCAAATTGCAAATTAGTTTTCAATTCGAACAGTTAGAATAAATTTACAAGGGGGAACTGTAGAATGGATACTATGGATACGATGGGTCGTCACGTAATCGCTGAACTTTGGGATTGCGATTTCGACAAGCTTAATGACATGCCGTATATTGAACAATTATTTGTGGATGCAGCACTAAGAGCTGGTGCTGAAGTGCGTGAGGTTGCTTTCCATAAATTTGCACCACAAGGTGTAAGTGGAGTAGTAATTATCTCGGAATCACATTTAACAATTCATAGCTTTCCGGAGCACGGTTACGCAAGTATTGATGTTTATACTTGTGGGGATCGTATTGATCCAAATGTTGCTGCAGAATATATTGCAGAAGGTTTAAACGCGAAAACGCGTGAGAGCATCGAGCTTCCTCGAGGCACTGGTAGCTTCGAAATTAAGCAGAGAGAAACAAAAGCTCTTTAAAAAAGAACATAATTGATTTAAAATGTAAAGAGGTGTATAATGCACCTCTTTTTTAGTTTATAAAAAAGGAAAAATATAACGTACTTGTTAGTTAGATAAACTGAGCTCTTACGAATAAGTTAGCACCCTATCTACCATCTTATTTTTGAAAACGGGATGATAAAATAATGCGCTTAAACTTAAAGTGGTAAGAGAGTTAGAATGAGTTATATAATATTGTATATATATTGTCAGATGAAGTAAGTTGAGAAAAAATAAAGAGTATAGTGTAAAGGAGTGAATATATTGCGTTGTCCATCCTGTTCTCATAATGGTACAAGAGTGTTAGATTCGCGTCCGGTAGACGAGGGGCGCTCTATTCGAAGAAGGAGAGAGTGTGAAAGTTGTTTAAGCCGCTTTACGACATTCGAAAGAGTAGAAGAGTCACCTCTTATCGTTGTAAAAAAAGAAGGCACACGAGAAGAGTTTAATAAAGAAAAGATTTTACGTGGCTTAATTAAAGCGTGCGAAAAAAGACCAGTATCTTTAAGGCAATTAGAAGAAGTAACTCAAAGTGTGGAACGTGAACTTCGTAATTTAGGTATATCAGAAGTGAAAAGTGATATGATAGGCGAAATTGTTATGGAAGAACTGCGTGATATTGATGATGTTGCTTACGTACGTTTTGCATCTGTATATCGCCAATTTAAAGATTTAAATGTATTTATTGAAGAATTAAAAGATATACTGCAAAAAGAAAGAGAGTAGAATCTGTATTGTATTCTCTTTACATACCGTAAGTAATGAGATAAGAGAGCTAGAAGCGAAAGCTAATAGCTCTTTTTCGCTAAGAAATTATATAATGAAGATAGAACGAATGAAGTAGAGGATAGATTGGATGAGAGAAAGGAAAAGCAAGAATGGAAAAACAGTCATGGATGGAGCTATTGCCAATTGATCGTTATAAAGTAAGTGCGAAAGGGTTACTGCATAATTACGACCGAAAAGTGTTAACGATGTTGTATCAGCCGTTAATAGGTAGTAGAGCGTTTAGCTTGTACATGACGCTATGGGGAGAGTTAGAGCAAGATCGTGTGTTTGGAAAAGAGAATACGCATCATTCCCTTATGGTGACTATGCAAATGCAGCTTCCCGAAATATATGAGGAACGGGTAAAGTTAGAGGCAATTGGGCTTTTGAAAGTATATATTAAGAAAGAAAAAGATATTCGAATGTTTATATACGAGCTGCAACCACCTTTATCGCCGAAACAGTTTTTTGATGATATTGTTTTAAGTATCTTTTTATACAATCGATTGAGTCGGACAAAATATAATCAAGTAAAGCAATATTTCTTAGAAGAAGAATTTGATTTTGTATCTTATGAAAATGTTACACGTTCTTTCAATGATGTGTTTGGTTCGTTTAATCCAGGTCAGCTTGAGCATGCGCAAGAAGATCTTCGTATTCCAAAAACGACAGCTATGCCAAGTAACGAGAAGGGGGACGCTCCGAAAGTTTGGAATGACTTCTTTGATTTCTCCTTATTTGTAGATGGCTTGTCCGCTCTTGTTCCTAAAAAGGCGATTACAGATCAAGTGCGGGAATGTGTCATTACGCTTGCTTACGTATACGGTGTAGATGTGTTATCGATGCAAAATATCGTTCTTGGTGCGGTGACAGAGATGCAGACAATTGATATTGAAAGGCTTAGAAAAGGAGCACGTGATTGGTATCAGTTCGAAAATGGTCAAGCGTTACCTGTATTAAGTGAAAGAGTACAGCCTCACGCTGCACGTATGATGAAAGAGAAAGAGCCCTCTACGCAAGAAGAGATGTTAATAAAACAGTTAGAGGAAATCTCACCAAAACAACTATTGAAAGAAATTTCTGGTGGTGCAGAGGCGACGAAGGCTGACTTGCAAATCGTTGAAGATGTAATGATCAATCAAAAGTTAACGCCAGGTGTTGTGAATGTACTTATTTATTACGTTATGCTACGCTCAGATATGAAACTTGCGAAAACGTATGTGGAGAAGATTGCAGGGCATTGGGCACGCAAAAAGGTCGGTACAGTAGCTGAAGCAATGGCGTTAGCGAAAGAAGAAAACCGTCAATATCAAGAATGGGCTGAGACGAAGAAGAAAGGCCGTACGTCGAAGAAAACGGTCCGAAAAGAAATGGTACCAGATTGGCTGAAAGAAGAGCCGAAAGAACAAGAGAAAGAAACAGAAACAGTGAAGAAAGATGTAAGTAAGAAAAAAGATGCAAATACGTTAGATGATGAACGAAAACGACTAGAAGAAGTGTTAAAAAAATATAAGCGTGATTAATAGAAGAGAATGAACGCTCTTTGAGGTGAGAAAATGGAGCATATTCAAAATTCATTTGCAAAGTTAATGGAAAATAAAAATTTTAAAAATAGATATGAAGTATTAAAGGCGGAAGTAATGGCACATCCGCGTGTGAAAGAATTTATAGACGAACATAAAGGTGAAGTAACAACTTCTATGATTGAGCGCAGTCTTGTAAAATTATACGAATATATTGGACAAAGTGTAGGTTGCGCAGATTGTCCAGATCTAGGTTCGTGTAAAAACATGCTGCAAGGATATGAGCCAAAGCTTGTTATCCAAGGGAAGATGATTGATATTCAATACGATCGTTGCGTTAGAAAAGTAGCATATGACGAGAGAAAGAAATATGAAAAACTCGTTCAAAGTGTATATATGCCAACTGACATTTTACAGGCAACGATGGAAAACTTAGATCCGTCTGATTTAGATGCGCGTATTGATGCAATTGGTGCAGCCAATGAATTTTTAAGTACATATGAACCTGGTAAAAAAGTACAAGGTTTATATTTGTACGGTAAATTTGGTGTAGGGAAAACGTATTTATTAGGAGCAATTGCGAATGAGCTTGCTCGAAAGAAAATTAGTTCGATGCTCGTATATTTCCCTGAATTTCTACGTGAAATTAAAAGTTCGATTCAAGATAATTCGATTGGGGAAAAGATTGATGCGGTGAAACGCGTACAAGTTTTAATGTTAGATGATATTGGAGCGGAAGCGATGTCAAGCTTTGTGCGTGATGATGTGCTTGGTGCAATTTTGCAATTCCGTATGTTAGAAAACTTACCGACGTTCTTTACGTCTAACTTTGATTTCAAGGAATTGGAACATCATTTAACGTATACACAGCGTGGTGAAGCAGAACAAATGAAAGCAGCGCGTATTATGGAACGAATTAAATATTTAGCGAAGCCAATTACAATTGGCGGGAAAAACCGACGTCATAAGTAAAGAGTAAGCTGAAAAGCTTGCTCTTTTTTCGTTTTGAACACTTTTCAGACTAGATGAATTGTAAAACGAAAAGTTCTTATGGAAAATTCATTGTAGCTTGTATCATTTTTTTCTCCCTCCCTTAATATATATAAAATTAGCAAGCCATATCGAGTGGATTTTCTAACGATAGGAAATGTAATTCTACTAAGAGTGAACTTCCACAGGTCGGACTCTTATAGGATTTGTAACGTATAGATACAATCCTTTAGAGCGGGGATAAAAGGGGGGACAAGAGTGATTGAAATTTGCTTCGAAGAAAAAAATGATGCTATGCATGTATACAGACAACTACTGAAAAGAGCGGAACTGTTATATAAGGAAACGAGTGTGTATTTACAGGAACAAAAGATTGTAATTCACATACCGGTAGGTGAATCGAATTATATTGAAAAGATTTTATTGCCAGTAATGGTGTATTTCATTGTGAATGTAAAGCAAAATGAGTGGATTTATACAATTTTAAAAGAAAAGTTTTTTTATGAAGAACAAGAAGAGTGTCATCAAATATTGCATATGGCACAAGAGATTTTAAAGGGAAGAAGAAAAGGGATTGCTCGTGAATTAACACGTCACACATTTGAATCATATATTAAGTCTTCTTTAAATAATTGGCTTTGTGATCCGCTCTCATTCTCGTTTTCATCATATGTTCGTTTTCGTCTTCGTACATATAGGGAAATGGTAGCTAAGCTTGCTGAAGTGGCGATTGATGAGTATAAGTTGGAGCAAGAATATCAAATGTTTATTGAGACGCTCCGGCAACAAGTACGTAGCCGGAAATCACGTTTGTCCTGTGTGCATCTTATTTTTGATGAAAGTTTTATTTTCTATGATGATAAAGGTAGACGTTTAAAACAGGAGAAATTGGTCCAATATATAGATGAGGAATTATTGAAGCAAAAGGATGTATATATTGACACGAAAGTAATTGCACCACTTCTTTCTATTTCGCCAAAAAAAATTTATTTATATACGAAAGAACAAGATCATAATATGATTATTACTTTGCGAAATGTATTTCAAGAACGGGTCCAATTACATGGATTACATGAGTTTGAGCGCAATGTGAAAAATTTAAAAAATAAAGGTAACGCCCTTGATTTTCTAAGTTTTTGAGCATATAATTACCTACATAAATGAAATATATTGAAATGTCATGATGAGGACATGAGTAGTTTTCTACGATTTTCAGAGAGGGAAGCCTTAGGGTGTGAGCTTCCTAGTACGGGATTATTACTTACCACCTCTAAACTTTAGCAGTGAACGGTTTTTCTAGTAATTGCTAACGGACAACACCGTTATGTTGAACTTGAGCAATTAACAATAAGGTTAATTGGAACAAGGGTGGAACCACGAATTTAACACTCGTCCCTTTTTACGGGATGAGTGTTTTTTATTTTGAGAAAAAGAGGAGTGACCAGTGATGGCAGATGTAGTTAAAATTACTTTCCCTGATGGAGCTGTGAAGGAGTTTCCAAAAGGCGTAACAACTGAAGAAATCGCAGCTTCTATTAGCCCAGGCTTAAAGAAAAAAGCTGTGGCTGGAAAATTAAACGATGAGATGATCGATCTTGTTACACCAATTGAAGAAGATGGTGCAGTTTCTATTATTACATTAGATTCTGAAGATGGCTTATACATTTTACGCCATTCAACAGCCCACCTTTTAGCACAAGCGTTAAAACGTTTATATAAAGATGTTAAGCTTGAGCTTGGCATTGGCCCAGTAATCGAAAACGGCTTCTACTACGATATTGATATGGAAGAAGCAATTACAGTTGAAGACTTCAAGAAAATCGAAAAAGAAATGCAAAAAATTGTGAACGAGAACTTAGAAATCGTTCGCCATGAAGTACCACGTGCAGAAGCACTTCGTCGCTTTGAAGAAATCGGCGATGAGTTAAAATTAGATTTAATTAACGATCTTCCAGAAGATGCGATTATTTCAATCTATGAGCAAGGCGAATTCTTCGACCTTTGCCGTGGTGTTCACCTTCCATCTACAGGGAAAATTAAAGTATTTAAATTATTAAGCGTTGCGGGTGCTTACTGGCGCGGCGATAGCAATAATAAAATGCTACAACGTATTTACGGTACTGCATTCGTTAAGAAAGCAGAATTAGATGAGCACTTACGTATGCTTGAAGAAGCAAAAGAGCGCGATCACCGTAAATTAGGTAAAGAATTAAAGCTATTTACTAATAGCCAAAAAGTAGGACAAGGTTTACCACTTTGGTTACCAAAGGGTGCAACAATCCGCCGCATTATCGAGCGTTACATTGTTGATAAAGAAGCGAGCTTAGGCTATGATCACGTATACACTCCAGTATTAGGAAGCAGAGAGCTTTATGAAACTTCTGGTCACTGGAATCACTACCGTGATGGTATGTTCCCATCAATGGAAATGGATAATGAAGAGTTAGTTCTTCGTCCAATGAACTGCCCTCACCACATGATGGTTTATAAAAACGATATTCACAGCTACCGTGAATTACCAATCCGTATTGCGGAACTTGGAACAATGCACCGCTATGAAATGTCAGGTGCGTTATCTGGATTACAACGTGTACGCGGAATGACTTTAAACGATGCGCACATTTTCGTACGCCCAGATCAAATTAAAGAAGAGTTAAAACGTGTTGTAAACTTAACGCTAGAAGTGTACAAAGATTTCGGTTTAGAGAACTACTCATTCCGTCTATCTTATCGCGACCCAGCAGATACTAAAAAGTACTATGCTGATGATGAGATGTGGGAAAAAGCACAAGGTATGTTAAAAGAAGCTATGGATGAAATGGGTCTTGATTACTACGAAGCTGAAGGTGAAGCGGCATTCTACGGTCCAAAACTTGACGTTCAAGTTCGTACTGCTCTTGGAAAAGACGAAACACTTTCAACTGTACAATTAGACTTCTTACTTCCAGAACGCTTTGAACTATCTTACGTTGGTGAAGACGGTAAACAACACCGTCCAGTTGTAATTCACCGTGGTGTTGTATCAACTATGGAACGTTTCGTAGCCTTCTTAATTGAAGAATACAAAGGTGCATTTCCAACTTGGTTAGCTCCAGTTCAAGCACAAGTAATTCCAGTTTCTCCGCAAGTACATTTAGACTATGCGAAGAAAGTACAAGATGAATTACGCCGTGCTGGTATCCGTGTTGAATTAGATACTCGTGAAGAGAAAATTGGTTACAAAATCCGTGAAGCACAAATGCAAAAAATTCCGTACATGCTTGTAGTAGGCGACAATGAAGTAACTGAAAATGGCGTAAACGTACGTAAATATGGTGAACAAAAATCAGAAACAATCGCATTAGATGCTTTTGTTGACATGATTAAAGTAGAAGGTAAACGATAAGAAAGAGCCGCGGTATACCGCGGCTTTTCTATGTAATATAAGCTAGATGAATTGGAAAAAATAACTATGTAACACTTATCATAAAAAAGTATTGCAAGTATGTTAGTTGTTTGTTACAATATTTCTTGTTGTTAGTAAAACACATCGCGTCTTCTTGACAGACGTTATGTCCTATGATAAACTCATCAAGGATAATAGAATATTGTTTTGTGGAACAAGTAGAAGCACCCGCTTCTCACCTGATGGACGCATTCGCAGTTAACAGGTAAATGTATTTCTTACTTAAGATTTTACAAGTGTGGGTGTCGTATGCCCGCACTTTTTTTGTCGGGTTCTATGACTACAAAATATGTTCTGAGAAAACCTTGGAGGTGGCTTACTATTAGCAAGGATATGATGATTAACGAGCAAATTCGTGCACGTGAAGTACGTTTAGTTGGCGCAAATGGCGATCAACTTGGAATCAAGTCTCGTAATGACGCTTTAGACTTAGCTGCAAATCTTAATCTTGATTTAGTATTAGTTGCTCCAAATGCGAAACCGCCAGTATGCCGCATTATGGACTACGGTAAATTCCGCTTTGAGCAACAGAAAAAAGAAAAAGAGCAGCGCAAAAATCAAAAAGTAATTAGCATGAAAGAAGTTCGTTTAAGTCCAACAATTGATGAACACGACTTTAACACAAAACTTCGTAATGCTATCAAGTTTTTAGAGAAAGGCGACAAGGTTAAAGCGTCAATTCGCTTTAAAGGACGTGCCATTACTCATAAAGAAATCGGTCAACGTGTTTTAGATCGCTTCTCAGAAGCTTGTGCTGAAGTTAGTACAGTTGAATCTAAGCCTAAAATGGAAGGACGCAGTATGTTCTTAGTTTTAGCACCGAAAAACGATAAGTAATAGATAGAGGAGGAAATACCTATGCCTAAACAAAAAACTCATCGCGGCGCTGCAAAGCGTTTCAAAAAGACTGGATCAGGTAAACTGAAACGTTCTCACGCTTACACAAGCCATTTATTCGCTAACAAATCTACAAAAGCTAAACGTAAACTACGTAAAGCTGGTGTAGTAAGCGCTGGTGACTTCAAACGCATTCGTCAAATGCTTGACAACTTAAAATAAGTTCGGCTGATATATAGAACAATTAGGAGGTAATATTATGCCAAGAGTAAAAGGTGGTACAGTTACTCGTCAACGTCGTAAAAAAGTAATTAAATTAGCAAAAGGTTACTACGGTTCAAAAAATACATTATTCAAGGTTGCTAACCAACAGGTTATGAAATCTCTAATGTATGCATTCCGTGACCGCCGTCAAAAGAAACGTGACTTCCGTAAATTATGGATTACACGTATCAACGCAGCAGCTCGTATGAATGGTCTTTCTTACAGCCGCTTAATGCACGGTCTTAAAAATGCTGGCATCGAAGTTAACCGCAAGATGCTTGCTGACTTAGCTGTTCATGACGAAAAAGCTTTCGCTGAATTAGCAACAGTTGCAAAAAACAACATTAACTAATTAATTAGTTGAAACCTTAGAAGATTTTTCTTCTAAGGTTTTTTTATTTGTATGCAAAGAGAAGAAGTATGTTGTTATCGATATGACAAAAAGAATATAAAAGTAATAGCGATATAGAAGAATATACATATGAAGTCAGGAGAATCCTCCTGGCTTTTTTTTATTATACCCCTTTGGAAAGAAGAGTATCTTTCCTAGGTGAAACGACACTGCTATAATGGAAAGATGATATGGAACTTTCATCAGATAAAATAAATTTTTTATCAGTGGGCAATCCCGGGATAATTATTAACTATCACCAATCGGAGTGAACAATCTAATCGTGATGATTGAAACGTATTTGTAAATTAAGGACAAGCTATTTTGTAAAGAGGTAAATGGCTGACTTATTAATAAGAAACGAAAAATAATAATGAACTTTGAGATGAAACAACATTGTTGCGTAAAATGCGATGTTGGAGGAGGACAATAGAATGGACTTACTACAACTATTTAAATTACAAAAAGAATTAGATGACCGTATTGCGAAAGAACATGACTTACAACCGAAAAAGTTGTTAAAAGAAAAAATGTTAGCTCTTCTTGTAGAAATTGGAGAACTAGCAAACGAAACACGTTGTTTTAAATATTGGAGCAACAAACCAGCATCAGAACGTGAAGTAATATTAGAAGAATATGTAGATGGTTTGCATTTTATTTTATCAATCGGAATTGATTTAGGTATTGATAAAAACTTCCTATTCTATAAGTGTGCACAAACGAATAAAACACAAGTAGAAATTTTCTTAGACACATATGCGAAGGTAATTCGTTTTACAGATCAACCATCTATTACGAACTATATTGAATTATTTACAAGCTATCTTCGACTTGGACAAGCGCTTGAGTTTGAACAAGAAGAGATTGAAAAGGCATATTTAGATAAAAACGAAGTAAATCATCAGCGTCAAACACAAGGATACTAATTTAATTTTTGAATATTTCAATTTCGTTTTGTATAATGAAGTGACTGAAGAAAAAGGAGGGTGTTGGCAATGACAAAATTAGACGCGACA
The DNA here is from genome assembly GCF_054771475.1 of Bacillus sp. MN7755. NCBI lineage: Bacteria > Bacillati > Bacillota > Bacilli > Caryophanales > Bacillaceae > Bacillus > Bacillus sp. MN7755. Next base: position 142,996 of record NZ_BTRL01000017.1, on the reverse strand, counting down.
TTGACAATGCTAAAAGAATTAACAGATGCACGTGGTATTGCGGGTAACGAGCGTGAACCACGCGAAGTAATGAAGAAATATATTGAGCCGTTTGCGGACGAACTTTCTACTGATAATTTAGGAAGTTTAGTTGCGAAAAAAGTAGGGGAAGAACACGGCCCGAAAATTATGGTTGCTGGTCATTTAGATGAAGTTGGCTTTATGATTACGCAAATTGATGACAAAGGCTTCCTTCGTTTCCAAACTGTTGGTGGCTGGTGGTCACAAGTTATGCTTGCACAACGCGTGACAATTGTAACGCGTAAAGGAGATATAACAGGTGTAATTGGTTCAAAACCACCGCACATCTTACCTCCAGAAGCGCGTAAGAAGCCGGTTGAAATTAAAGACATGTTCATCGATATTGGTGCTTCTAGCCAAGAAGAAGCGATGGAGTGGGGCGTACGACCAGGAGATCAAGTTGTACCTTACTTTGAATTCCAAGTGATGAAGAATGAAAAAATGTTACTTGCAAAAGCATGGGATAACCGAATTGGTTGTGCAATCGCAATTGACGTATTAAAGCAATTAAAAGATGAAAAGCATCCAAACGTTGTATACGGCGTAGGGACTGTACAAGAAGAAGTCGGTCTTCGTGGTGCGAAAACATCTGCAAACTATATTAAACCAGATATCGCATTCGCAGTAGATGTTGGTATCGCTGGAGATACGCCAGGTGTAACGGCAAAAGAAGCGCAAAGTAAAATGGGTGATGGACCACAGATCATTTTATATGATGCTTCTGTTATTGGACATACAGGTTTACGTGACTTTGTAGTTGATGTTGCTGACGAATTACAAATTCCGTATCAATATGATTCAGTAGCTGGCGGAGGAACGGATGCAGGTGCAATTCATATTGCTGTAAATGGTATTCCGTCTATGGCAATTACGATTGCAACGCGCTACATTCATTCTCATGCGGCAATGTTGCACCGTGATGACTATGAAAATGCAGTGAAGTTAATTGTAGAAGTTATTAAACGTCTTGATAAAGAGGCTGTACATAACATTACATTTAATTAATAGAAAAAGCGAAGGAGCCTCTCCTTCGCTTTTTATGTTTTAAAAAGGTCTTTCTAATCCTGCAGCAGTATGAGCTCCTAAAATAATTAAACGAGTTAATTGCATAGCCATGAAATGCGGGGTATATATCATCCCTCTTTTTAACCATGACATAATCATCCCGATATGAGCTCCTGTTACATAGCTAATCAAAATATCACGAGGAACCATAAGATCTTTATCATCTGGTTGTGAAATAGATAAGCTTAATGTTAAATGTACTTGTATCGTTTTCATCATTTTATAAGAGTAGTTTCCGGCAGCTTTATCTCCAAGCATAACATTATAGAAATTCACATTTTCTGCGATGTGTTCAAATAAAGCTAAAAAGGTCGGATGAGGTGAATCAAATGTTAGTTGAAAATCTTCTTTATTTCTATTCTTCGGTTTAATTACTTCTGTTAGCTTCTCTAACATTTCTTCAATGCTTTTGTCTAATAGGTCATATTTATCATGGTAATGGCTATAAAATGTAGCGCGGTTTACAGGAGCACGTTCGGCGATATGTTGAACAGTTACATTTTCAAAACCTTTTTCGCCTACTAAAGCGACAAAAGCATCCTGTATGAGTTGTCTCGTCCGCTTAACACGTGGATCATTTGTATTTTTAATAGACATTTTACTTCTCCCCGTTTAATTTTCTGTACTTAAACAACATATTGGTATTATATTGTTGTTTAAGCGACATTTCATACGTTAATTGTTGGTTGTAGTTTCAAAATAATTATTTATAATTATAAACGATAGTCCTTCAGAAATCAGCACCGCTCGCAGGTAGATAAATTCGATTTACACCGCAGATGGTGTGATTTTTTTGTTTAAAGGTTAACATAATTAACAATTAAACACTCTAAACAATAAGGACGTAAATAGTTTAGAAAAAAATTATATGCGATATAAGGAGAGGAATGCAATGAATCAGTTTCGAAGAATGGTGATTATCAACATTATCACATTAATTGTACTAGTTGGCGGCGGTATTGGCGGTTATTACTATTACAATCAAGCGGAAAATTACTTGAAAACAGACAATGCAAAAATTGATGGAAAGGTAATTCCGATTGCATCACCAGTAGCGGGTAAATTAACGGACTGGAAAGCTGAAGTAGGTAAGAATTACAATGAGAATGATAAATTAGGTGCTGTCACTGTAGCAGCAGCTAATGGAGAACAAACAGTAGATGTAACAATTCCGCAAAATGCAACAGTTGTACAATCAAACGCAACAACAAATGCTTTCGTTGGAGCAGGTAGCCCGATCGCTTACGCATTTGACATGAACGATTTATGGGTAACAGCAAACATTGAAGAAACAGATGTTGATGATGTTCAAAAAGGTCAAGATGTAGATGTGTATGTAGATGCATACCCAGATACAACATTATCAGGAAAAGTAGAGCAAGTGGGCTTAACAACAGCGAACACATTCTCTATGTTACCATCAAGCAACGCAACAGCGAACTATACGAAAGTAACACAAGTAGTACCAGTTAAAATTTCTTTAGATCATAGTAAATCAGTAAATATTGTTCCTGGCATGAATGTGACAGTTCGTATTCATAAGTAAGGGGGAGATGAGATGTCCTCAATCATAATTGCAGGATATGCACTATTTTGTATAATCGTCTTCTTCCTTGTAAATCGTCTTTTACGAAAGAAAAAAACGAATGTGGGAGAAGAACAAGTCCCAGCCGTAAATAAAATAGAAGTAAGTAAAGTAGAAACAGAAGAGACAGAAATTGAACGGAAGCAAGAATCGGAAATCTCTAATGTAGTTGAGTTAGAAACAGGACAGCAAGAAGAAGTAAAACAAGAAAAAGAAGTGCCGAAAAAACAAATGTCTATGCCTGTAGAGAATGTGAACGTAAAAGCAGTTGTAGCTGTATTAATTCTCGGCATGTTCGTTTCTATTTTAAACCAAACAATCATTAACGTTGCATTGCCACCGTTAATGAATGAATTTAACGTTTCAACTTCAACAGCACAATGGTTAATTACAGGTTTCATGCTTGTAAATGGTATTTTAGTACCGATTAGTGCCTTTTTAGTTTCGCGATTTACGTATCGTAAATTATTCGTAGCAGCAATGTTATTCTTCACTGTAGGATCTATCATTTGTGCTATTTCAGGAAACTTTACAATGATGATGACGGGCCGCGTTATTCAAGCGGTTGGTGCGGGTATTTTAATGCCGGTTGGTATGAATATCTTCATGACATTATTCCCGCCTCATAAGCGCGGAGCAGCGATGGGATTACTAGGTGTAGCGATGATTTTAGCACCAGCTATCGGACCAACTGTAACAGGTTGGGTGATTGAAAATTACAGCTGGAACTTAATGTTCTATGCGATGTTTATTATTGGTTTAATTATTACGTTCCTATCTTTAAAATTCTTTACACTAGCTCAGCCAGTGTCTAAAACGAAATTAGATATATTTGGTGTGGTTAGTTCAAGTATTGGACTAGGAAGCTTATTGTATGGATTTAGTGAAGCTGGAAATAATAGTTGGACTAGTGCAGAAGTCATTATTTCACTTGTTATCGGTGTAATTGGTTTAGCGTTATTTATTTGGAGAGAGTTAACAACGGACAATAAAATGCTTGATTTACAAGTGTTTAAATATCCAGTATTTACTTTCACTTTAGTAATTAACGCAATCGTAACGATGGCATTATTCGGAGGTATGCTATTACTTCCAGTATATCTACAAAATATTCGTGGCTTTACGCCAATTGAATCTGGTTTACTACTTCTTCCAGGATCATTAATTATGGGAATCATGGGACCAGTAGCGGGTAAATTATTCGATAAATATGGCATTCGTCCATTAGCAATAATTGGATTGGCAATTACGACGTATGCGACATATGAATTTACAAAATTATCGATGGATACACCGTATAGCGTTATTATGACGGATTATATTATACGTTCAATTGGTATGTCATTCATTATGATGCCAATTATGACAGCTGGTATGAACGCACTGCCGATGAAATTAATTTCTCACGGTACAGCAACGCAAAATACGTCAAGACAAGTAGCGGGTTCAATTGGGACAGCGATTTTAATTACACTTATGACGCAACAAACAACTGCTCACGTAGCAGATTACGGCAATATGTTAACAACGTCAAATCCAATTTTAGTTGATAAAGTACACGGTATGGGGCAAAGCTTAGCGGCCTTAGCCGGATCAGCGCAAGCAGGAGATGCGATGGGCACGCAACTATTATATGGACAAATTTCAAAGCTATCTGCAATTAATGGTATTAACGATGCCTTCTTAATTGCAACAATACTCGCAGGTGTTGCTTGGGTGTTATCGTTCTTCTTACCATCAGGCAATAAGCCAAATAGAAAAGCAGGGAATTAATTTCCCTGCTTTTTTGTGTTTTTTATGCAGTTAGATATAAAAGATGATAACCAGTTACAGAGCACAATCCTGTTATAACCAAAATCGTCCCCATAGAACGAATACTCGATATTTGTCTTCCGCTTATAATAGCTAATAGTCCAGCTAAAGAGAAGAAACACCAATATAAAGTTCCCGAAATTGGAACCATCCCCTCTAAATCTATTCCAGAGCCTATACAAATGATAGGAACAACGATAAGTAATATGCTAATTAAACCAGCTATAATAGTAAGTGATTTACGACATTTCATACCAGCAATAATTAAAAAAATACCAACGATAAATGCGCATAACATCAAAGTAAGAGCTAAAATCATCCAAGTTAATATTCCGAACACTTCTGTATTACCTCCGATTTGTAAGTTGCTAAAAAATATTATATATAGAATGAATCACCTACAGACATGAGCTCCCAGAAGATAACACCTAATATTCCAGTGGTAAAAATAATGAATCCCATATTACGTATACTTTTAATTTTTGCTTGTACTCCACTTACCCCTGCTAATAATCCAGTTAAAGAAAATAGGGTCCAGTAAAGAGCAGTTGGGATCGGGAAAATTGTATCGATATGAATCCCTACACTTAAAAGAACAAAAGGTAGTGTGACAAAGGATAGGCTAAGTAGCCCCATTAAACCAACGAGTAAATTCCGATATTTAATTCCTGTTACTATTAAAAAATAGCACCAGCAATCCCGCATAGTAAGAGAAGTGGCGTAAAAAGCATCCAAATAATACTGAACATATGTAAACTCCTTTATGTGAATTAAGTTATATTTTACTACATGAGGTTTATTTTGGATATTATTAATAAATATGTATAAATTGATAGAAATGAGTAGTACCGATACGAATTAATAGATATAGAGCATGTTAGAGAGGAGGGGGCATATGAAAATTACAGAAGAGAACGTTGCAATACAGCTAAGGAAAAGGAATGAAAAAGCATTATATTTTATTATCGACCAGTACGGCGGACTTATAAAAAGTATTGTTCAGAAGCATTTAGCTTCTTTTCAAGATGTGCAAGAGGAATGTATGGATGATGTGTTGTTGGCGATTTGGAATCATATTGAAAAGTATGATGAAGAGAAAAATACGTTAAAAAATTGGATTGCAGCTATTACAAAATATAAATCTATCGATTATGCGAGGAAATATGCGAAGACAGTAAATGAAAAAAGGATTAGATCAAATAGGTGAAATAGCGGTACATACCGATACTACTAAAAGAGAAATTAGTAATGATATGGAACATATATTAAATCATTTAAAGAAGAACGATAAAGAAATCTTTATGAAGCATTACGTGGAAGAAGATAGTGTGGAAGATATTGCGGAGAAAATGGGGGTGAAAACTTCTTTTATATACAATCGTCTATCAAGAGGTCGAAAGAAGTTAAGGGCATTATTTTTACATAACCGGATGAAATAAATAAGAAAAGAGGTGAAGGAAATGAAAGATCCATATGAAATGTTAAATGATATAAGAATGGATGAGAATGAATATGAAGAGATTAACTTAACGCACATAGAGAAAAAGAAAATAAAAAAGCGAATTCGTAAAAAAATAAAAACGAACAAAGCTCATACGAAACGGAATGTAGCTATTGTAACAATGGCTGCGGCATTATTTATCATGATGATGACTGTAGATATGAGAAGGATGATTGCAGATATACCGTTAATCGGAAGTAAAATGGAAGACTACGTGAACAGTAGAGGCGAACCTTTAAAAGAATATAAAACGACAATAGGACAAACAGTTTATGATAACGGTGTAGAAGTGCGGTTAGATGAAGTGATAATAGATGAGGGACAGATTATTGTTAATAGTACGTTTAAGTCTAGTCGTATCAATTTAGAGGGCTCTTATCCTAGCCCTGATATTTATATAAATGGAAAACAGTTAAATGGTAGCGGTAGCGGCGGGGACAAGAAAATAAATGAATACACGTATACATTTTTCTCAAATATAGATTTAAAAGATGGTGAAATGAACCCTCTAGAAATTCATGGAGAATGTGATATACAAGTTGTATATAGAGATATCTCTTTAAAAGAAGAGAATTCAACATGGAAAGGAGAATGGGGCTTTTCCTTTAAAGCATCTGGAGACAAATTAAAAGCTGAAACGAAAACAATCCCAATCCATAAACATTTTAAATTAGAAAATGGTCAAAAAATAGAAGTGGAAGATTTAAAAGTTTCTCCTATATCTACGAAGTTGAACTATAAAATGTTGAATGGAACAAAATTAGAGGTGAAATTTATCGCGAAAGATCAAGATGGAAACGAGCTAATACCACATTCAGGCCTTACATTATCAAAAAATAGTTATTGGCGATTTGAAAAGCTAGAAGATCGTGTAACGAAAATTATACTGACGCCTGTCCTAACTTCTGGTGAAGAAGGAGAAAAGAAAACGAATTATCGAAAAGTGCTAACGGAAGAAGAGTTTGAAGTTGTTATAAAAGAGTAAAAAGAGGTATCGCGATGATACCTCTTTTTAACTTAAGAATGCCAACATATTATTCATAATATGAAGTAACATAGCTGGAATAATGGATTTTGTTTTTTTACATAAAATAGCCATTAATAATCCCAAGAAGAAAGTAATTACCATTACCCCAAGTGAGTATGTATGAGCGATCCCGAAGAAGAAACTTGTTACGATGGCTGCAATCCAAAATGGAAAGCGTTCAGAGAAGAAGTGAAGTAAAAAACCACGGAAAATAAGCTCTTCAAAAATTGGTGTGAGTATCGCAAAGCTGAGAAGTAGTAATATTTGATACTGCTTAAAAATGTCTAAATTTAGTGCGGAAGATTGCTGCTTTGTTGCGTCTTGGAACACATAATTTAACAGTATGTAATTGAGTATGATGTTTATAACGAAGAAAAGAAGTAAGTATACGTATGTGCGCCATTCTTTCAGTGCTTTAAAGTTAAAAGATTTTAATAGTAAATTTTTTGCGGGTTCGAATTTAAAAATGAAGAATAACAACACGGTTAGTTGTAATACGGTACTTGCAGTATTGGCAATAGATTCGTACAGGGCAATTTGTTTTTTATCTGTAAGACCTGCTGTATAAATTGTTAAGGGCATTGCGAGGAACACAGTAATAAGTCCGGTTCCGAAAAAAGCGAATAAAACGGAGCTAATAAATTGTCCCCATGACATAGAGTATTTCTGTTCATTAGAAAGTTGTGTAGCGGATTGCATTTGTAAAATCACCTCTTTATATTTGTATATTTAATTATAAAGTATTTCATTTTTGAATGTAACATTTAAATATTACATATAAAGGTTTATTTTCCATAAAATAATAAAAGAGGTATCACCCTATAGTGATGCCTCTTTCTTATTGATAACTATGTTCTGCTTTGTTATTCGATTTTGATTGCTCTATTTGCAATTCACGCTCTACCAATCGATCTAACTGCTGAATTGCTTTTAGTGCTTTTTCATAAGAAATAGTCCGGTAATGGTGCGCTCCTCCCGGTTCTTCATCTGCTTCATCTGCCCACTTAATAATGTTTTGTAGAGGTGTTCTTTCAAGTGATTGTTCTACTAGGAAAGAATCAGTATGCAATAGAATTGCAACAGAAATTTCTTTTGCTTGCTTTGGATGTTCGCCTAATCGGATTAATAACTTATGAGCTCGTTCCGCTCCTTTAATTGCATGGATATCATTCTTTTTATATAAGTCATAGTCCCATTCGCCGCCTGTGTACCACGTATGATGTCCGATATCATGAAGGAAACCAGCTTTTGTCGCAGCATCGACTGAGGCGTGATGCTTTTTAGCTAAGTGAAACGCATGGTAAGCGACAGCAATCGCGTGGACCATCCCAGAACGATTTACGTATTTTTGTGTAATATGGTGTTTAAAAATTTGTTCAAGCGTAATACGGTGCATAAAACATTCACTCCTTTTATCTAATGGTGTATATGAAGAAAAATCGATCGGTTTAAATGTATTTTGAACATTGTACTCCATCGAGTAGCGTTAGTAAAGTAGAAATGTTTAGGGAAAGAAAAAAATTTTCGGCAAAAAATCACCTTAGCTTATGCAAAGGTGATTTTCAAATTGTTTATTTTTTTAATCCTTGCTCTAACGTTTCTAACATTTCGTGCTTTTCATTTTCATCAGCGTTTTTCCAAATGACTTCGAATAAAACACCAAGACCTGGAAGCATTTTTTCTTCACCGCTTTGAATTGCATCTACAATTGTTTCTTGTAATTGGTCTTGTGAATTTCCAGATACATTTGCTAATACAGCACCGCGTAAATTAAAACTCATTGCTTTCACCTCTTCTTCAGAATTGAAACTGACGTTAGTTTTTGTTCTTTTTTATGTAAATATGTATGAAAAATAGGCTATAATGATAAGACAAGAAGAGAGGGAAATACATATTATGAAAAACATTGATTCATTACAAAATCCGCGTGTAAAGCAGTGGAAAAAGCTGCAAACGAAAAAAGAACGCGATAAACAAGGGTTGTTCTTTGTAGAAGGATTCCATTTAGTGGAGGAAGCTTTAAAGGCAGGAGTTGTAACAGAACTTATCGTTTCAGATCAGACAGATCTTCCGAAAGATTGGACAGTTAATGATGTGGAAATGTATATTGTGCCTGAAGCAATCGTAAAAGTACTTCGTGAAACAGAAACGACGCAAGGTGTATTTGCTGTTTGTGAGAAGCATGAGAAAGAAGTAGTTCTTACTGATGGGAAATTTCTTCTATTAGATGGCCTGCAAGACCCAGGTAATTTAGGAACGATTATTCGTACAGCTGATGCAGCTGGTATTCATGCCGTTGTGCTTGGAGAAGGTTGTGTTGATGTCTACAATAGTAAAGTACTCCGCTCTACACAAGGTTCTATTTTCCACTTACCAATTGTAAAAGGGAACTTAGAAGAATGGGTAGACAAGCTAAAAGAAAATAACGTTCCTGTATATGGAACAGCTCTTGAAAATGGAGTTCCTTATGGTGAAGTAACGCCGGCCGGAAGTTTTGCATTAATTGTAGGAAATGAAGGAAATGGCGTACGCCAAGAAATTCTTGCAAAAACAGATCAAAACTTGTATATTCCGATTTATGGCGGGGCAGAATCATTAAATGTTGCGGTTGCAGCAGGGATTTTAACGTATTATTTACAAAGCCCAGTTGCGAACAAATAAAAAACTTCTTATAATAAGTTGAAGTACATGTTCGTAATGAACATATAATAAAAGTTAAATAACGAAAAACGTTGATAGAGAAGAGTAGCTTACAAAATCGCCATATAGGGAGAGAATGCCGTAGACTGAAAGCATTCTTATGGTAGACGAAAGTGAATTCACCTCTGGAGTTGACGCCAGGACCATGTAAGTGTAAAGGCGTTCCGGTCAGAATTGATCGTTATAACTAATGAGTGGGCAGACATGTTCTGTCAATTTAGGGTGGTACCGCGAATTTACCTCGTCCCTTTTTGGGAGCGAGGTTTTTTTATTTTTAAAATTAGGAGGGTTCCAAAATGGAAGCACGTTTAAAAGAGCTAAAGCAAAAAGCGTTAGAGCTGATTGAAGAAGCGAAAGAGCTAAAAGGCTTAAACGACGTACGCGTAGCGTATTTAGGAAAAAAAGGTCCAATTACAGAAGTATTACGCGGCATGGGAAAATTATCAGCAGAAGAGCGTCCACGTATGGGAGCGTTAGTAAATGAAGTACGTGAAGCGATTCAAACGCGTCTAGAAGACAAAATTGGTAACTTAGAAAAAGCAGTAATTGAAGCGAAATTAGCTACTGAAACAATTGATGTTACACTGCCAGGTCGTCCTGTTGAAACAGGTTGTCACCATCCGTTAACAGCTGTTGTTGAACAAATTGAAGATGTATTCATCGGTATGGGTTATGAAGTAGCTGAAGGAACAGAAGTAGAAAAAGACTACTACAACTTCGAAGCATTAAACTTACCGAAAGATCACCCAGCACGTGATATGCAAGATACATTCTACATTACAGAAGAAACGTTACTACGTACACATACATCTTCTGTGCAAGCACGTACGATGGAAAATAATAAAGAAAAAGGCCCAATTAAAATTATTTGTCCTGGTAAAGTGTATCGCCGCGATGACGATGATGCGACGCATTCACACCAGTTCATGCAAATTGAAGGTCTTGTAATTGATAAAAACATTCGCATGAGTGATTTAAAAGGTACACTACAAGTATTCGTGAAGAAGATGTTTGGGGAAGATCGTGAAATCCGCCTTCGTCCAAGTTTCTTCCCATTCACAGAGCCATCTGTAGAGATGGATATTTCTTGTATGATGTGTCACGGAAAAGGTTGCGGCACTTGTAAAGGAACTGGCTGGATCGAAATTTTAGGCGCAGGTATGGTTCACCCGAACGTACTTGAAATGGCTGGTTATGATTCAAAAGAATATCAAGGTTTCGCATTCGGTATGGGCGCAGAGCGTATCGCAATGTTGAAATACGGCGTTGATGACATTCGTCATTTCTATACAAATGATGTACGTTTCTTACAACAATTCAAACGAGCGTAAGGGAAGGAGAGGATAAATATGTTCGTATCATATCGTTGGTTACAAGAGTATGTAGATATTAAAGATGTAACAGCACAAGAACTAGCAGACAAAATCACGAAAAGTGGTATTGAAGTAGAAGGTGTTGAAGTATTAAATAAAGGTGTAAAAGGTGTTGTAGTTGGTCACGTATTAGAATGTGAAAAACACCCAGAAGCTGATAAATTAAGCAAATGCTTAATTGATATCGGTGAAGAAGAGCCAGTTCAAATTATTTGTGGAGCTGCTAACATTGCAAAAGATTTAAAAGTACCAGTTGCAAAAGTTGGAGCTGTACTTCCTGGTAACTTCAAAATTAAAAAAGCAAAACTACGCGGTGAAGCTTCTCACGGTATGGTTTGTGCTCTTCAAGAGCTTGGTATTGATGGAAAGTTAGTTTCAAAAGAATATGCAGATGGTATCTTTATCTTCCCAAGTGACGCTGAAGTTGGTGCAGATGCACTTGAAATTTTAAACTTACATGATGAAGTACTTGAGCTTGGTTTAACACCAAACCGTGCAGATTGCTTAAACATGTTAGGTGTTGCGTATGAAGTAGCTGCTATTTATGGCCGTGAAGTAAAACTTCCAGCTATTAACTTACAAGAAACAAAAGAAAAAACTGCTGATTACATTTCTGTAAGTGTAGAAGCGAAAGAAGAAAACCCATTATATATTGCAAAAATGGTGAAGAACGTAAAAATTGGTCCATCACCAATGTGGATGCAAACTCGTCTTATGGCAGCTGGCATTCGTCCAATTAGCAATGTAGTTGATATTACAAACTACATTTTAATGGAATACGGTCAACCGTTACATGCATTTGATTACGATAAATTAGGTTCAAAAGAAATCGTTGTTCGTCTTGCAAAAGAAGGCGAAAAAATTGAAACGTTAGATGATCAAGAACGTACATTACAAAGCCACCACCTTGTAATTACAAACGGAACAAAAGCTTTAGCTGTTGCAGGTGTAATGGGCGGAGCGGATTCAGAAGTTACAAATGAGACAGTAAACGTTCTAATTGAGTCTGCATACTTTGCAGGTCAAACGGTGCGCCGTACATCAAAAGACTTAGGTCTTCGCAGTGAATCAAGTGCACGTTTCGAAAAAGGAATCGACCCAACACGTACATTTGAAGCAATTCAACATGCAGCTGCATTAATGGCGAAATACGCTGGCGGAGAAGCACTTGAAGGTGTAGTAGAAGCTGATAACTTACAAGTACAAGAGCGTACAGTATCTGTTACTGCTGAAAAAGTAAACCGTGTATTAGGTACAGATATTTCTGCAAGTGAAATGGGTACAATGTTCACAAACTTAAAATTCCCATTTACAGAAGTAGAAGGAACATTCCATGTGAATGTACCAGCACGTCGTCCTGATATTACAATTTCAGAAGACTTAGTAGAAGAAGTGGGCCGTCTATACGGTTATGACCACATTCCAGTTACATTACCTTCTGGAACAATGACTCGTGGTAAATTAACATCAGCACAAACGAAACGTCGTAAAGTACGTCGCTTCCTAGAAGGTGCTGGTTTATATGAAGCAATCACATATTCATTAACAAGCGCTGACAAAGCGAAGCAATATATGGTTGAGCCAAACGAAAAAGCTCCTGTAAACCTTGCACTTCCAATGAGTGAAGAGCGTAGCCAACTTCGTTTAAGCTTAGTGCCACAATTGTTAGAAGCAGTTTCATACAATGTCGCTCGTAAAAACGACAGTGTTGCTTTATACGAAGTAGGTTCTATCTTCTTACCGACAGAAGCAGGAGAACTTCCGAAAGAAGAACAACATCTTGCAGGTGTGATGACAGGTCTTGCTCTTCACCATGCATGGCAAGGTGAGAAGAAAGTAGTAGACTTCTTCGTTATGAAAGGTGTACTAGAAGGACTATTCGACGTACTTGGCGTTTCAAACCAAATCACATATGCACCAGCAAAACGTGAAGGTATGCACCCAGGCCGTACAGCTGACATCGTATTAGATGGCGAAGTAATTGGTTTCATCGGTCAATTGCATCCGGAAGCAGAAAAACAATTAGATGTGAAAAATACATTCGTATTTGAACTATCTCTTGTAAAAGTATTCGGTGCAGACGCAGAAGAAACGTATTACTCAGCAATTCCACGTTTCCCATCTATGACACGTGATATGGCTGTTGTAGTAACAAAAGAAACAAAAGCTGGTGAAATGAAGCAAGTCATTGCTGAGGCTGGCGGAGAACTTCTGAAAGACGTAACGCTATTTGATTTATACGAAGGTGAAAAAATGGAAGAAGGCAAGAAATCACTTGCATTCTCTATGACCTACTTCGATGCAGAACGTACGTTAACAGACGAAGAAGTAACAGAAGCACATAACCGTGTATTAACAACGGTAGAAGAGAAATTTGGTGCGGAGTTACGTAAGTAATTAGAAAATTGCCGGATTCATTCCGGCAATTTTTTTATTGCACAATCGTCAAAAGATGTCGGTAAGTCGATATATTATAAAAATCGCTTATATATTTTCTGGCATCTTGCATCTTTCTCTCGAATGTAGTACATTAATTTTAGTTTAACAAAACGAAAGACGATGATAAGGAAAAGTAGTATATACTATAATCCAAAGCGAGTCAGGGATGGTGAGAGCCTGATGAGGCGGTATATGTGAAGAACACCTTGGAGTTGCTAACCGAAATTGAATTTTGTATTCAAGAGTAGACTTAGACGGGAATCCGGCCTGTTACAAACCGGGAAGTATGTATTACATACGAGTTAAAGTTGGTCTTTATGACAAATTGGGTGGTACCGCGAAGTTTAACCTTTCGTCCCTTTATGGATGAAAGGTTTTTTTGTATTTAAATATATCAGCAAAGGAGAATTTCACTATGGAAAACACATTAGTAAAAAGTCTGTATAGAGATACAGAAAAGTATGCAGGTCAAACAGTACAAGTATCAGGGTGGATTCGTAACTTACGTGATTCAAAAGCATTCGGTTTCATCGAATTAAACGACGGTAGCTTCTTCAAAAGCGTTCAAATCGTTTTCGATACAGAATTAGAGAACTTTAAAGAAATTGCAAAACTTCCACTTAGCTCTTCAGTGAAAGTAGAAGGAAAAGTAATTGCAACGCCTGGAGCGAAGCAACCATTTGAAATTAAAGCAGAAAAAATTGATATCGAGGGCCTATCAGATTCTGATTACCCACTTCAAAAGAAGCGTCATACGTTTGAATACTTACGTACAATCGCTCACTTACGTCCAAGAACAAATGCATTCTCTGCAACGTTCCGTGTGCGTTCTATCGCAGCATTTGCGATTCACCAATTCTTCCAAGAGCGTGGATTCGTACATGTTCACACACCAATCATCACTGGTAGTGATACAGAAGGTGCTGGCGAAATGTTCCGCGTAACAACGCAAGATTTAAACAACGTACCAAAAGGTGAAGACGGACAAGTTGATGAAGCAAAAGATTTCTTCGGCAAAGAAACAAACTTAACAGTAAGTGGACAGCTGAACGCTGAAGCTTATGCATTAGCATTCCGTGATGTATACACATTCGGACCTACATTCCGTGCGGAAAACTCAAACACAACTCGCCATGCTGCTGAGTTCTGGATGGTTGAGCCTGAGATTGCATTCGCTGAGTTAGGCGATGTAATGGATCTTACAGAAGATATGCTGAAATATGCAATGAAATACGTACTAGAGCATGCACCAGAAGAAATGGACTTCTTCAACAGCTTCGTTGATAAAACAGTTCTAGAGCGCATGAACAACGTAATTAACTCTGACTTCGGTCGTATCACATATACAGAAGCAATTAAAGTACTTCAAGAATCAGGTGCTGACTTCAAATACCCAGTAGAATGGGGTATTGATTTACAAACAGAGCACGAAAGATATTTATCAGAAGAAATCTTCAAACGCCCTGTATTCGTAACTGACTATCCGAAAGACATTAAAGCGTTCTACATGCGTATGAATGAAGACGGTAAAACAGTAGCTGCTACTGACCTTCTAGTTCCTGGCATCGGCGAATTAATCGGCGGAAGTCAACGTGAAGAAAGAATGGACGTTTTAGTAGACAGAATTAAAGAATTAGGTATGAACGAAGAGGACTACTGGTGGTACTTAGAACTTAGAAAATACGGCGGTACAAAACATGCTGGATTCGGTCTAGGTTTCGAGCGCTTCCTAATGTACATCACTGGTATGGCTAACATCCGTGACGTAATTCCATTCCCAAGAACTCCAGGTTCTTCTGAATTCTAAAATATGAAAAAAGCGAGAGGATTTCCTCTCGCTTTTTATTTTGTATAGTTTATTACCTCATAGCAAAAAGTAACGCGAAGGGGTGAATATAAATGAGTAAAAAAGTGAAAAAAGATCATTCAAGATCGGGCCTAGGTTCTCCGGAAGTAGAAGGACAAGGAACGACGACACATGAAACAGGTTCTCATAAAGTATCTTCATCTAATAAGAAGCAGAAAAGAAGCTAACATAAAAAGGAGAGTCTTGGCGACTCTCCTTTTTTATGTATTACATCTTATTATCGTTAATTTCTTTTGTAATTTTATCTACATCTTTGTCTAATCGATCTAAATAGAAAAACCACAGTAAACTCATGAACACGTAATAGATGGCCATAACGCCGAGGTTATCAGATATATTTTCGAATATGGATTTAGTAGTGAAAAAAGCGCCCCAAATAGTAGAAATAGTGAGGTAAGAAAGTGGACCTACGAGGTGTACGAAAACATATAATAACTTTTTAACTTTTACAGCGTTCATATGAAATACCTCCTTTTTCTAATCATACATTCAAGTTCTTCACAGAAGTGTTGTAGTTTTGCTGGATTATGTATTAACAAGTGGGCATCGTGTTTTCCGATAAATCTGCGGATCCGAAAGTTTAATAAGAAAGATCGACCATAGCGCTCTATTAAATCGTTGAACGCTGGTTGTTCACTTAGTAGCTGAAGGTTTTCTCTAATTTCAAACTGTCTTTCGTGTGGATCACCTAGTAAAATATTTAGAATCATTTGTAGAAGTAGCAATGGGAATCCCTTCCTTTAATTTGAATAATCTGTATATTTATATTGTAACAAAAATATAAGGGCGATAGTAGGGTGAAGCAAAAAACAGGAGTTTGTAGGCTCCTGTTTTTGTCGATACTATTTTAGTAAGCGAAGCGCCTTCTCCGTATTAGCAAAATGCAGTTTCACAAACTCAGGTAATCGTTCTTTACCAAGCCTTTGAATTAATTTAGCAGCAGCGATATCAACTTGTTTACCAGCACCTTTTGGAAGTGGCATACCAGCTTTTTTGCTTAGCTCGTCAAACTGTTTTACGAATGAGTAACGAGCTAAAATAGAAGCAGCGGCTACTGCTAAATGAACGCTTTCACCTTTCGTTGCGAAGTAAACATTTTCACGCTGTACCTGTTTTTGTTTTGCTAAATATTTGTAGTATGTATCAGGTTGTGTGAATTGATCGATTAAGACACCTTCAGGTTTTGTAGGTGCAATTTTAGCTAATAAGTTTGTAATAGCTTTATTGTGTAGTAAAGCTTTTAACTTACCTTGGTTGTTTCCTTTATCAAATAGCTCGTTATATTTTTCGTTATGAAGGACAAGAGAGCTATAAGGAACAACGTGTAGAAGTTGTTTCGCAATGGCAGTAATTTGATCGTCATTTAAGTTTTTAGAGTCTTTTACACCAAGTTCTTTTAGTAGTGGAATTTGCTTCGCATCCACATATACAGCAACTACTGTCATCGGTCCGAAGAAATCACCAGTACCAACTTCATCTGATCCTACGATAGACATTGTACTGATGGAAGTAGGCGGTGCATAACGGTGTGAATCGACAGATTTTTTTACAGCTGTTTTCGGTGTTTGAGAGACAGTTTGCCAACGGGAAGCTTCTGCTTCAGCACGTCCACCTTGGAACATTACTTTTCCAGATTTATACGCTGTAATTGTGCAAGAGGGCACCTTTGCCATGAAGATTCCGCCTTGTGGAATTTTCGGGCTAAGCGAATGTTTATATTGTTGTTTCATGTCTTCAATTACTGTAGAATTTGTTTGAATTACGATAGAATTTGACATAAGAGTCACCCCTTTTTTTATATTGTTATTTTTATCATATCGGATTGTTCTTTCTGTTTCCATAATATGATGGTTCATGGTATGATAAACTTTAGGATTCTGTACGTGATTGGAGGCCGGTGAGTTGTCACAACAAAAGGGAAAGAAAAGTCGAATTAATGTAGAAATCTATGGTCAACAATATTCAGTTGTTGGCGATGAAAGTACAAGTCATATCCGCATGGTAGCAGCGATTGTGGATGATAAAATGCGCGAACTCAATGCCAAGAATCCTTCGCTTGACACGAGTAGACTAGCGGTATTGACGGCGGTAAACGTCATACACGATTACATAAAATTAAAAGAAGAACATGAGAAATTGAAAGAAAGTATGACAAAAAAAGGAATGGAATAACATGATTGATATTATTATCATTTTACTGCTTGTTATGGGATTTTTCCTCGGCTTACGCAGAGGGTTTATTCTGCAACTTGTAAAGTTAACAAGCTTTATTATCGCATACCTTGTTGCATACTGGTACTGTAAAGATTTAGCGCCAGCACTTGCGAAATTTATTCCGTATCCATTTGATAAAAACGTATCTGTTCCAGAATGGATTGATGCAAATAATATTGAGACAGTATTTTATCAAGCACTTGCGTTTATCATATTGTTTATTATTACAAAAATTGCACTTTCATTACTTGGTAATTTGTTAAATATGTTTGCAGAAATACCGGTTTTAAAGCAAGTAAATGCGTTTGCGGGGGCAATCCTCGGATTTTTAGAAGTATATATTATTTTGTTTGTCTTAATTATTATTGGAAACATTCTTCCGATTGAACAAGTACAAACACCATTACAAAAATCATCAATTAGCAAAATAATTGTAGACGATACACCGATTCTCTCTGAAAAGGTGAAGGAACTATGGCAGACAGGTAGCAGAGTATAACTTCTCTTTTTTCGGAAAGAGGAGTTTTTTTCTATGAAAGAAAGGCGGGGTAATGATGAAAGTAAATAAAAAACAAGTTATTAAATTATTGGAGACAATCGGGCTTTTTATGGAATTAAAGGGCGCGAATCCATTTAAAATATCTGCATTTCGTAAAGCGGCAGCAGCATTAGAAAGTGATGATCGTAGTCTTTCTGAGATTGAAGATTTCACGAAGATTCCGGGCATTGGAAAAGGGACAGCAGCAGTTATTCAAGAATATATAGAATCGGGAACATCTGAAGTATTACAAGAGCTTGAACAAGAAGTGCCAAGTAGCTTATTACCGTTATTAAAACTACCAGGTCTTGGTGGTAAGAAGGTAGCCAAGTTATATAAAGAACTTGGTGTTGTTGATCTGGAATCGCTAAAAGCTGTTTGTGAGGAAAATAAAGTACAAGCTTTAGCAGGTTTTGGTAAGAAGACAGAAGAAAAAATATTAGAAGCAATCGATCAAGTAGGGTCTCGTCCAGAGCGTTTACCAATCGCGATGGTATTGCCTATTGCCGGGGAAATAGAGGAGAAATTGTCGAATATTGCTGAAGTAATTCGTTTCTCGCGCGCTGGTAGCTTGCGCCGAGTTCGTGAGACAGTGAAGGATTTAGACTTCATTATTGCAACGACAGAGCCGGCAGCAGTGCGTGAGCATTTATTACAGTTTGATAATATGATTGAAGTAATCGCGAGCGGTGATACGAAAGTTTCTGTTCGTCTTCAATATGAATACGATATTTCAATCGATTTCCGCTTAGTAAAACCAGAAGAGTTTATTACAACGCTTCATCATTTCACAGGCTCAAAAGACCATAACGTGAAAATGCGTCAAATTGCAAAAGATAAAGGCGAGAAAATTAGTGAGTACGGTGTGGAAAACTTAGAGACAGGTGAAGTGAAAACATTTGAGACTGAAGAAGAATTCTTCGCTCATTTCGGTCTTCCATTTATCCCGCCAGAAGTGCGTGAAGATGGAAAGGAAATTGAATTAATTAAAGAGTATCCAAACTTAATTCAGTTCTCTGATATACAAGGTGATTTACATATGCATACAACGTGGAGCGACGGTGCCTTTTCAATTGAGGAAATGGTACAGGCATGTCGTGCTCGTGGTTATAAATTTATGGCAATTACCGACCATTCACAATACTTAAAAGTAGCAAACGGTTTAACGAAAGAGCGCCTTCGTGAACAGGCGAAAGAAATTGAACGTATGAACGAAAAGTATCCAGACATTACAATCTTACGCGGGATTGAAATGGACATTTTACCGGATGCAACACTTGATTTTGATGATGAAGTATTAGCGGAATTAGATTATGTCATTGGAGCGATTCACTCTAGCTTCTCACAAGACCGTGAAACGATTATGAAACGTCTTCGTACAGCACTTGAGAATAAACATGTCACAATGATTGCTCATCCGACAGGACGTCTTCTTGGACGCCGTGAGGGTTATGATGTAGATACAGATTTATTAATTGAACTCGCAAAAGAGACAAATACAGTTTTAGAATTAAATGCGAATCCAAATCGTCTAGATTTAAGCGCAAAATTATTAAAGCAAGCACAAGATGCTGGTGTAAAAGTAGCGATTAATACGGATGCTCATACACTTGAAATGTTAGAAGATATGGAAACAGGTGTAGCGGCAGCACGTAAAGGTTGGATTCAAAAAGATAACGTGATTAACACGTGGGATATCGAACGTTTATTAGACTATATTAAACGTAATAAGTAACACAAGGGGGACCTGCAACATGTTAGAAAGAACGTTGCGTGTATTAGAATATAATAAAGTAAAAGAACAATTACTTGAACATACAGCCTCTTCACTTGGCCGTGACAAAGTGAAGAACTTAGTGCCGAGCACTGATTTTGAAGAAATTGTAGAGATGCAAGATACAACGGATGAAGCAGCGAAAGTCATTCGTTTAAAAGGTAGTGCACCATTAGGGGGTATTACGGATATTCGCTCAAATGTGAAGCGTGCAAAGATTGGAAGTATGTTAAGCCCAAATGAACTACTTGATATTGCCAATACGATGTACGGTAGTCGCAATATGAAACGTTTCATTGAAGATATGGTTGATAATGGTGTCGAGCTTCCCATTTTAGAAACTCATGTCGCTCAAATTGTATCTTTATATGATTTAGAAAAGAAAATTACAAATTGCATCGGTGACGGCGGGGAAGTAGTCGATAGCGCAAGTGATAAACTGCGTGGCATTCGTACTCAAATTCGTACTGCGGAAAGTCGTATTCGTGAAAAGCTAGAAAATATGACCCGTTCTTCAAACGCGCAAAAGATGCTATCTGACTCGATTGTAACGATTCGTAACGAACGTTATGTAATCCCAGTAAAACAAGAATACCGCGGCGTATATGGCGGTATTGTTCACGATCAATCTGCTTCTGGACAAACGTTATTTATTGAACCACAAGTCATTGTAGAATTAAATAACGCACTTCAAGAAGCACGCGTGAAGGAAAAACAAGAAGTAGAACGTATCTTATTGATGTTAACAGAAGAAGTGGCAGTAGAAGCGGATATCGTTTTATCAAACGTAGAAGTAGTTGCAAATCTTGACTTCATCTTTGCGAAAGCTTTTTACGCGAAGCGTATTAAAGCAACGAAACCAATCGTAAATAACGAGCGTTATATGGATTTAAGACAAGCACGTCATCCGCTTATTGATCCAGAAATTATCGTGCCAAATAACATTATGTTAGGTAAAGATTTCACGACAATTGTTATTACAGGACCGAATACAGGTGGTAAAACAGTTACGCTGAAAACAGTTGGTATTTGTGTATTAATGGCGCAGTCTGGTCTTCATATTCCAGTAATGGATGAGTCAGAGATTTGTGTATTCAAAAATATTTTTGCTGATATTGGTGATGAGCAATCGATTGAACAAAGTTTAAGTACGTTCTCCTCACATATGGTGAACATTGTAGATATTTTAGAAAAAGCTGATTTTGAAAGCTTAGTTTTATTCGATGAATTAGGTGCTGGAACAGACCCGCAAGAAGGGGCTGCACTTGCCATTTCAATTTTAGATGAAGTATGTAATCGTGGTGCTCGTGTTGTTGCAACGACGCATTACCCAGAATTAAAAGCATACGGATATAACCGTGAGCAAGTTATTAATGCGAGTGTTGAGTTTGATGTGAACACGTTAAGCCCAACGTACAAATTATTAATTGGTGTACCAGGACGTAGTAATGCCTTTGAAATTTCGAAACGCCTTGGATTATCTGATCGCGTGATTAATCAAGCACGTAACCACATTAGTACGGATACAAACAAAATTGAAAATATGATTGCGAAGTTAGAAGAAAGTCAAAAGAACGCAGAGCGTGACTGGAACGAAGCAGAAGCACTTCGCAAGCAATCTGAAAAACTGCATCGCGAATTACAGCGTCAAATTATTGAATTTAACGATGAGCGCGATGAAAAATTATTAAAAGCGCAAAAAGAAGGAGAAGAAAAAGTCGAAGCTGCAAAGAAAGAAGCAGAAGGCATTATTCAAGAACTTCGTCAATTGCGTAAAGCACAGCTTGTAAACGTGAAAGACCATGAGCTTATTGAAGCGAAGAGCCGTCTAGAAGGGGCAGCGCCAGAGCTTGTGAAGAAACAAAAAGTAAACGTGAAAAACACTGCGCCGAAACAACAATTACGAGCAGGCGATGAAGTAAAAGTGTTAACGTTCGGTCAAAAAGGTCAACTACTTGAAAAAGTAAGTGATACAGAGTGGAGCGTACAAATTGGTATTCTGAAGATGAAAGTGAAAGAATCCAATATGGAATACATTAATACACCGAAGCAAACCGAGAAAAAAGCAGTCGCAAGTGTGAAGGGTAGAGATTATCACGTTTCATTAGAGCTTGACCTTCGTGGTGAACGTTATGAAGATGCAATGATGCGCGTTGAAAAATATTTAGACGATGCACAGCTTGCAAGCTATCCGCGCGTGTCAATTATTCACGGTAAAGGAACAGGAGCGCTTCGCCAAGGTGTACAAGATTACTTGAAGAAACATCGCGGCGTGAAAAACTACCGCTACGGTGACATGGGCGAGGGAGGCCTAGGCGTAACAGTTGTCGAATTAAAATAGAAAACAACGAAACAAAGGGGAAACCATTATATGTTTATGGACAAACTTGCAAAAGTATTGTTAGCTTGTTGCGGAATATTTTTGGTGATTGGGGTTATTTATTTAGTTGTTTTTGCGAAGTAAACGAGCGTCAATCGTGGCAGAGTGATATTGCCATAGATTGACGCTTTTAATATATATGAAAAGGAATAAAACATGAAAATCAACCAATACATAAGCGAAGCAAAATCCTGTTCAAGACGCGAAACAGACCGTCTCATTAAAACAGGATGCGTGGCAATTAACGGTGAAATATGTACGCACGGTGCACTCGTGAGCGATGGTGATGTAGTAACGATTGATGGACAGGTTATTGCAAAAGAAGAGAAAGAAAAGGTGTATATCGCCTTTCATAAACCAGTTGGCATTACTTGTACAGCAGCCGATCACATTGAAGATAATATTATTGATTATATCAATTATCCAGAGCGTATCTTTCCTGTTGGGCGATTGGATAAAGCGTCAGAAGGACTTATTTTATTAACGAATGATGGTGCGATTGCGAATCAAATTTTACATGGTGATCATGAGCACGAGAAAGAATATGTTGTCACAGTCGATAAACCTTTTACAGATTGGTTTATTGATGAGATGTCCAGCGGTGTAAAGATTAAAGATGGCATGACGAAGCCATGTAAAGTGACGAGAGTGGATCAGTCTACATTTCGTATCGTTTTAACGCAAGGGATGAACAGACAAATTCGTAGAATGAGCCGTGCTTTCGGGTTTACTGTGACAAAACTAAAGCGAGAACGCATTATGAATATAGAGCTAAATGATCTTGAGGTAGGAAAGTGGCGAGACATTACAGCTGAAGAATTAAAATTATTAATAGGACAGTTATAGGGAGGAAAAATTTTCTCCCTATATTTTTTTGTCAGAAAAAATAAAACTATTGATTTTTTAAAAAATAGCCCATATAATAAAAAACAACAAGTTTCGACAAGATATTTTATAAAAGTAATGATGAGGACATGAGTTGTTTTCTACGATTCTCAGAGAGGGAAGCCTTAGGCTGTGAGCTTCCTAATACGAAAAGACAAGCTTACCACCTCTAAACTTCAAGAGTGAACTGCATGCATGATGCATTGTAATTCTTGGCGGATAAAACCGTTATCAATTTACACGAGCTATAAAATGAGCTTATTTCGTTATAAATTCATTTTATTAGAATAAGGGTGGAACCACGATTTCAACACTCGTCCCTTTGTTAGGGACGGGTGTTTTTTGCGTTCTTTTACGGGGAAGTATGCTTGAAAGAGGATATATGACGGATTTTAATTCAGAATATTTTGTTAAATAAAAAATTAGGAGGTTAGTAGAAATGAAATCATCTTTAAAGTTTTCTGAGATGTTTGCAATAAGTTTAATGTTATTTGCACTATTTTTCGGTGCGGGTAATATGATTTTCCCACCAGCATTAGGACAAGGTGCTGGAACAGATGTATGGATCGCGTTATTTGGTTTTATCGTAACAGGCGTTGGATTGCCTTTATTAGGAGTTATCGTTATAGCTCTAAAGGGAGATATTAATAAGCTAGCAGGACGTGTACACCCTATATTCGCTCTAGTTTTTATCACTGCAATTTATTTATGTTTAGGCGTATTCGTAAGTGTGCCACGTACAGGAACTGTTGCTTATGAAATGAGTGTTGCACCGTTTTTACCAAGTGAGATAGCGGGTCAATCGTATCCACTTGTTATCTTTACATTCATTTTCTTTGCCGTAACTTTCTATTTAGCTTTAAACCCATCAAAATTAGTGGGCCGTATTGGTAAAGTATTAACTCCGATTTTATTAGCTGTTATTGCAATTATTGTAGTGAAAGCAATTATTACACCAATGGGTGAATTTGGTGCACCGACAGAAGCATATAATGCTCCGCTCTTTAAAGGTTTTATTGACGGATATTTAACTTTAGATGGACTTGCAGCACTTGTTTTCGGAAATGTTGTTATTAATGCTTTAAAAGGAAAAGGTATTACAAATAAGAATAGCATTGCAAAAGTAACAATTTTTGCAGGATTTATTGCAGCACTTGGTTTACTACTAGTTTACTTGGCGCTTGCTTATCTTGGAGCTTCTAGTGTATCTCTTGGAATGGGAGCAAACGGAGGAATTATTTTAACAAACGTTGTAAATCATTTATTTGGTAGTTACGGGACTTTATTATTAGGAATCGCAATTACAGCAGCATGTTTAACAACTTCTGTAGGGATTGTCGCAGCTTGCGGAGAATATTTCTCTTCTTTATTACCGAAGCTTTCTTATCAAAAAGTTGTTTTCATTTTCTGTGTATTAGCATTTATGGTAGCGAATCTTGGGTTAACTCAGTTAAATGCATTGGCATTACCAATTTTAATTGCAATTTACCCAATTGGTATTGTGCTCATTGTATTATCACTTGTTGAAAACTACGTTCGTCTTCCATTAGCGATGTATGTAGGCGGTATTGTAGGAGCATTTGCAATAAGTTTCTTTGATGGATTACACAATGCAAACCTTCAAATTGCAGCGCTAGCCCCTATTTTAGATAAGATTCCATTATATAGTGTAGGCATTGGTTGGTTAGTTCCAGGCATAATCGGTATAGGATTTGGTTATATAGTTTCTAAGTTTCAAAAGCAGGAAATTGCTGTAGAAAAATAAAGTAAAGAGGCTTTCTATGAAAGAAAGCCTCTTTTTTTGTAGAAAAAGCCGCATATGGAGAGATTTAGATATTTGAAATTTTATACGTAATATAGTTGACAAAAAAATTATGAGTAGGCTAAGATTGACTTAGTTGTGGAAATATTGGAAGGAAAGTGAGGAGTGAAAGGTATAAAGTTTTCTATAACGATATCATTTTTGTAAATAGAGGTGATAGAGTAGGAAAATGGATAGTTTTATTTTTTTTGAGATTCATTGAGAATGATAATCAACGAAAGAGATAGGGACTTATGTTAAAATGTGAATCGCTCTTTATACGGAATAGAGAGGGATATTATTTTTAACATGAAGTGAGAATGATAATCAATAATATCTACAGTACATAAATAAATTACAATTAAATAATGGTAGAGGATTATTATTTTTTTCTTATAAATTGAGAATAATTATCATTTTCAAAAAAAGTATGGATGAAAGATAAACAAGGAGGAAGTAAGCCAAATGAGAAAGATTTCTGTATTACCCGCTTTTATTATAACGTTCGTATGTATGCTAGCTTTTCTTGTTATGCCATATGGGAAAGCTTCAGCACAACTAGCTGACGGTACTTATGATATTAACTACGTCATTCAAAAAGCGGAAAACGATTCAGCTTCAATGGCAAATGATTATTTTGAAAAACCAGCTAAGTTAGTTGTAAAAAATGGTGAGATGAGAGTACAAATTCCGATGAACCATAGTGCTTGGATTACAGAATTTAAAGCACCTGAGAACGGGAATTTTGTTGATGCAAAAGTTGTTAGTAAAGACGAATCAGCAGATAAAAGAACTGTAGAGTTTAAAATAGACGATTTATCTAAACCAGCAGCTGCAAAAATTCATGTTGTTGTACCAAACGTAAATTATGACCATAACTATACAATTCGCTTTGCGTTTGATGCAAATGTAAAAGCGGTAGGTGGAGAAAATAAGGCAACTGCTGTAACAAAGAATAATGATCAAACAAAAACAGATACAAAAGTAAAAGAAGAAGTGAAAAAAGAAGAGAGTAAAGAAGCAAATAAAGAGGCGAACAAAGGAACAAATGAAAGTGGTAAAACTGAAAAAACAGATAACCCAAAAACAGGCGATGAAGCACGCATCGGATTATTTGCAGCGTTAATCCTTATTTCAGGTGCTTTCTTAATTCGTAAAGTGAAGTTGAGTAAATAAATCTTTTGAAGGGTGATGAATATATGTTTAAACAATTTAAAATGATTATTGCCGTATTTGCTGTTTTATTTACGTTTATCGCAACACTAGGTTTACAAGATGCAAAGGCTGCTACAAAACTAGCTGATGGAAAATATAATATTACTTTTACTGTATGGAAAGGCAATAAAGATGAATCGTCTAGAATGAATAGTTATTTTGAAAGCCCAGCAACATTAACAGTTAAAAATGGAAAACAATATGTTTCATTTAAAGTGAAAGATAGTGCTTCTATTAAAAGTTTCCAAGTAGAAAAAGATGGTCAATTTGTAGAAACAACAGTGTTAAGTGAAAACAAAAAAGATAATACTAGAGTTGTAGAATTTGAAGTTGCTGACTTGTCAAAAAAACTAAATGGAAAGGTGAAAATTAATATTCCAATTATTAATTATAATGCTTCGTATGATATTCGCTTTGTATTTGATGGGAACAGTATTAAATAATTTTCAAAAGGGAGAGTCGTTCCATTGAACAGGTATACAAAAATTATTGTTGCTATGTTTTTAATGATATTTACATTCGTATCAACATTACAACCACTTGCAGTTCAAGCAGCTACCAAGTTGGCTGACGGTGAATATTCAATTGGCTTCAAAGTTTTAAAAGATACATCAGATGAAGAATCGATGATGAATCAATATTCAGTAAGCCCGGGAACTTTAAAAGTGAAGGATGGGAAAAAGAAAGTATCCTTTACATTAACGAATAGTTCATGGATTACGAAGTTTGAAACAGAAAAAGCAGGTAAGCTAGTTGCAACAAATGTAATTAGTGAAGATAAAGAAAAAGATACAAGAGTAGTAGAATTTGATGTAGAAGATGTAGAGAAGGTATTAAATGCAAAAGTAAAAGTAGATATTGATTTTTTAAATTATCATCATGAGTACGACGTTCGTATTGCATTTGATCAAAATAGCATTACACCAATTCATGTAGAAAAACCAAATGAAAAAGAGGACCCAGCTAATAAGCCAGATCCAAATGAAACTACCGATCCAGGTCAGAAGCCCGACCAAAAGCCTGACCCAGATCAACAACCAAATTCTAACACAATTACAGATGGTGCGTACAGCATTCCATTTAAAGTGTTAAAAGATCAAACAGATGAAGAATCTAAGATGAATACTTACATGGTAAATCCAGGAGTATTAAAAGTAGAAAACGGTAAGAAAAAAGCAATTGTAACATTAAAAAGTAGTTCATTAATTAAAAATTTCCAAACGGAAAAAGATGGCGCATTTGTTGATGCAAAAGTAGTGAGTGAGGATAAGGAAAAAGATACAAGAGTAGTAGAGTTTGAAGTAAACGATTTATCTAAAAAACTAAATACAAAAGTATTTATCGAAATGGCATCAAGAAATTATAAGCAAACGCATGATGTACAACTTTTATTTGAACAAGATAAACTTGAACAAATTAAAAATGAAGAGAAACAACCAGAAGTAGAAAAACCGGAAGTAGAAAAACCAGATGAAAATAAAAAACCAGATGCTGAAACAATTAAAGATGGTGAATACAGCATCAATTTTAAAGCATTAAAAGATCAAACAGACGAAATTTCAATGATGAACACATATACAAAAAGTCCAGGTGTGCTAAAAGTAAAAGATGGTAAGAAGTATGTATCATTTACGTTAACGAACAGTTCTTGGATTACAAAATTTGAATTTGAGAAAAATGGTTCGTTTGTTGATGCAAATGTAATAAGTGAAGATAAAAAAGCTGATACACGCGTAGTGGAAGTAGAAGTACCAAATTTATCGAAAAAGTTAAATGCAAAAGTAAAAGTAGATATCGATTCAATGAATTATCACCATTTCTATGACATTCAATTTGCATTTGATAAAGGTAGCATTAAACCATTAGATAACCAAGGCGGAAACGA